>JACQZS010000187.1 GCA_016213725.1 Acidobacteriota bacterium
AACAGTGGCAGCACCACGCTCTTGCCGTGCAGATCCAGATACCGCTCGTCCTCCGGATTCACGCACACCGCCGTATCGCCCAGCATCGTCTCCGGCCGCGTCGTCGCCACCGTCACAAACCGCCCCGGCATGCCCTTCACCGGATATTGGATGTGCCACAGGTTTCCCGCGCTCTCCTCGTGCACCACTTCCAGATCCGACAGCGCCGTGTCGCACCGCGGGCACCAGTTCACCATGTACTCGCCGCGGTAGATCAGGCCCTTCTCGTACAGCCGCACGAACGTCTCGCGCACCGCCCGGCTCAGCCCTTCGTCCAGCGTGAAGCGGTTCCGCTCCCAGTCGCACGAATCCCCAATCCGCTTCATCTGACCGATGATCGTCCCGCCGTACTGCTCCTTCCACTGCCACACCCGCTCCACGAACTTCTCGCGCCCCAGGTCGTGCCGCGTGATGTTCTCTTCCGCCTTCAGCGCCCGCTCCACCACCATCTGCGTCGCGATGCCCGCATGGTCCTGCCCCGGCAGCCACAGCGTCTGGTCGCCCTTCATCCGGTGCCAGCGCACCGTCACGTCGATCTCCGTGTGCTCCAGCATGTGCCCGATGTGCAGGCTCCCCGTCACGTTCGGCGGCGGTATCACCAGCGAAAACACATCGCGCCCCGCCTGCCTCTCGCTCGGCGCGTGAAAATATCCGCGGTCGATCCAAAGCTCGGCCCAACGCGGCTCAAACCGCTGAGGTTCATACACTTTTTCCAGCTGCATGGGTAAACTCCCAGTCTACCAAGCCCCCACTCCCGGACACTAACTCCCGTACACTATTGGTGATGCGCATCCAAGAGATCCAACAAGCCCTCCGCTATTACAACCTCGACGGATACCTCTTCTTCGACCACCATCGCCGCGACCCCCTCGCCTATCGCGTCCTCAACTTCGAACCCGCCCAATCCCTCACCCGCCGCTGGTACTACCTCGTCCCCGCCGAAGGCGACCCCGTCGGCCTCGTCCACAAAATCGAACCGCGCGTCCTCGATCACCTCCCCGGCGAAAAACGCCGCTACGCCGGCTGGCAGCAGCAGTGCGAGGCCCTCAACCGCCTCCTCCATGGCCTCAACACCGTCGCCATGCACTACTCACCCCTCTGCGCCGTCCCCTACGTCGCCAACGTCGACGCCGGCACCATCGAACTCGTCCGCTCCACCGGCGTCGAAGTCCGCTCCGCCGCCAACCTCGTGCAGATCTTCGAGGCCTGCCTCTCTGACGCTCAATTCGCCACCCACAAGGCCGCCCAGGCCAAGGTCGACGCCATCCGCTCCGCCGCCTTCCAGCGCGTCTCCGCCGCCCATGCCGCCGGTGCCGCCATCACCGAACTCGATATCAAACAATTCATCCTCTCCGCGTTTGAAACGGAAAACCTCTTCTGCGATCACGGCCCCATCGTCGCCGTCAACGCCAACGCCTCCAACCCCCACTACGAACCGCTCCCCGAATCCCACGCCCCCATCCGCCCCGGTGACCTCCTCCTCATCGACCTCTGGGCCAAACTCAGGCAGCCCGGCGCCGTCTACTACGACATCACCTGGACCGGCTTCTGCGGCCCCACCCCTCCCGATCAGATCCAGAACGTCTTCGCCGCCGTCACCGGCGCCCGCGACGCCGCCGTCCAGTGCGTCCTCGACGGCGTCGCTCAGGGCAGGGAACTCGAAGGCTGGCACGTCGACGACGCCGCCCGCGACTACCTCCGCCACTACGGACTCGCCGAACACTTCTTCCACCGCACCTGCCACTCCATCGGCGAGGATGTCCACGGCAACGGCGCCAATATGGACAACTACGAAACCCACGACGACCGCTCCATCCTCCCCGGCGCCCTCTTCTCCGTCGAGCCCGGCGTCTACCTCCCCGATTTCGGCATCCGCAGCGAGGTGAACGTCTTCCGCTCCGCCTCCCGCGCCGAGGTCACCGGCGAAATCCAGTCCGCCCTCCTCCGCCTCTGATCCCTATCCCCGCCCCAAACACGACAAAAGAGCCGCGGCCCCCTCAGGGCCGCGGCTCCCTTTCATCAATCCCGTGTGAGCTTCCCGTCTACTCCGATGCCTTCTTCGGCGGCCGTCCTCGCTTCTTCTTCGGAGCTTCCCCACCCTCTTTCGCCTTCAGCGCCGACATCCAGGCCGGCGGTCGCCCGCGGCGCTTTCCTTGCCCGCGCGCCAGCCGCTCCAATGTAAGAATCGCCTCTTCAATTGCGGTTCTTTCCTGTCGCAATTCAACCAACATTCTCGCAATGTCCATCTTGTGCTCCCTACAGGCCAGGCCTTCTCGGCTCTTCTGCTGTCGTTCTGTTCCGAAAACGGAACAGATGCGGTCTCTTGCTGCCCGGCCTGATGCAAGTAATACCTTAGTTTCAATATGATTACAAGTACTCTGTTCCGTTTTCGGAACAAGATGGTACTTTTCCACAGGCTACCGCCGCCGCGCCGCCTTATGCCAATGCCAGTAAAAGGGCAAACCCGCCGCAATCAATCCCAACCCTAGTACCGATTCCCGGGGCGAATTCCGCAATGTAAAATAGAGTAAAAGAACCGCCACCATCACAAACACCGCCGGGATCCACGGGTACCCCACCGTCCGGTAGGGCCGCTCCGCCTCCGGCATCTTCCTCCTCAACACTATCACCGCCGCCGTCGCCATCCCGTACAGAATCCAGCTCGGGAAGATCACCAGCGTCAAAAGCTGGTCGTACCGCCCGCTCAGCACCAGCACCGACGCCCACCCGCACAACGCCAGAATCGAGAACCCCGGCGTCCCCCGGCTCTCGTTCACTACCGCGAATCGCCGGAAAAAATAGCCGTCCCGCGCCAGCGCATAGGGCACCCTCGAGCCGCTCAGAATCGATCCGTTCAGTGCCGCGAAGATCGAAATCATCGCCGCCACCGACACCGCATCCGCCCCCCACTCGCCCCCCACTTTCTTCATCATCACCGCCGCCACGCGGTCCGCGCCCGCCACCTCCCCCGCGCTCAGCACGTGAAAGTAGCCGAGGTTTGTAATTACGTAGATCAGCACCACCCCCGCCGTGCCGTACACCAGCGCCCGCGGCAGATTTTTCTGCGGATTCTGGATCTCGCTCGACACCATGCTCACGTTGTTCCAGCCGTCATAGGCCCACAAAGCCGCCACCAGCGCCGCGAAAAAGCCCGCCACTCCGTGCCCCGCCGGCGCATCCGCGTTCGTCAGAATCGCCCGCGTCCCATGCGACAGCCCCACCCACATGATCCATCCGAACAGGCTCACCTTCAGCACCGTCACTCCCACCTGCACCCGGCCCCCCGCCTTCACGCCGAACCAGTTCAGAACGCCCAGCCCCAATATCACCGCAATCGCCAGCAACTGCCCCGTGCTCACCTCCAGCGCCGCCCCGCCTTCGCCCAGCGGCAGCGGAATCGTGAACGCCCTCAGCTCCAATTCCGGCCTGAAATTCGCCAGGTAGTAAAAGAACCCCGTCGCCAGCGTGGCGATCGATCCGCTCTTGGCCACCCACATCTGCGTCCATCCGTACAGAAAGCCCCAGAACGGCCCATACGCCGCCCGCAGGTAGTTGTACTCTCCGCCCGCCTCCGGCATCATCGCCGCCAACTCCGCGTAGGTCAGCGCTCCGGCCAGCGACAGCAGGCCCCCGAACACCCACACCGCAAACAGCGTCGCCACGTCGCCCGTCTCCGTGATCATCTTCTTCGGCACCAGAAAAATCCCGCTGCCAATCACGGTTCCGACGACGATCGACGCCGCCCCCCACACCCCCAGCTCCCGCCGCAGTCCGCTCAAGCCGGCTCCTCTTTCTTTCCGTCAATCAGCGCCGACGCCAGCAGGCCCACCCCGCCCGTCACCGCCGTTCCAATCAGCACATACCAGGTCCACGCCACCGGCGTGCCGAACTTTATATATAAATTGACCACAATCCCCGCCAGCATCCCCACCATCGCCGCCCGCTCGCTCACCCGCTTCGTCAGCACGCCCAGCAGAAATACCCCCAGCAGCGCGCCATACAGAATCGAAGCGATCCCCAGCCCCGCCTCCAGCACGCTGTTCACCTGCCGCGACAACACGCCGATCCCGAACAGCACCAGCCCCCACACCACCGTCGCCCACTTCGCCAGCCGCAGATAGTGGCTCTCTTCGCGGTCGCCGTACTTCAGCTTGTAGAAGTCCATCACCGTCGTCGACGCCAGCGCGTTCAACGCCGCGCTCAGATTCGACATCGCCGCCGCCAGAATCGCCGCCGTCACCAGCCCGCTCACTCCCACCGGCAGCGCGTTCCAGATGAACTGCGGATAGATCCGGTCCGCCGGCTTCGGCTCCTGCTGCCCCGTGTTGCCGTAGTACTTCCACAGGATCAGCCCGATCACCAGGAACAGCGTGAACTGGAAGAAGATCACGCCCCAGCTCGCGAACATCGCCTTCCGCGCCTCGCCCTCGTTCTTTGCCGACAACAGCCGCTGCACCATCAGCTGCTCCGTCCCGTGGCTCGCCGTGGTGAGGAAACATCCGCCCAGCACGCCCGCCCAGAACGAATATTGCCGCGCGAAAAACTCCCAGCTCCAGTCCATCCGGAAATCGAACACCTGCAGCTTGCCCGCCGCCGCGGCCGCCGTCCATACCTCCTGCCATCCGCCCGGAATCTGCTGCAGAATCACGAACAGGCTCACCAGCGCCCCGCCGACGTACAGGAACATCTGCACCACGTCCGTCCAGATCACCGCCGTCATCCCGCCTTCGAAGGTGTAGAACAGCGTCAGGCACACGATCACCACAATCGACGCAATCTCGCCCGTCCCCAGCACGATCGAGATCACGATCGAAATCGCAAACACCCGCACGCCTTCCGCCAGCGCCCGCAGCAACAGGAACGTGCCCGCCGTCAGCCGCCGCAGCCGCATCCCGAACCGCCGCTGCATCAGCTCGTAGGCCGTGAACAGCTCGCCCCGGAAATAGTGCGGCAGAAACAGCGACGAGATCACGATGCGAGCCAGCAGGTAGCCCATCACCACCTGCAGGAATCCGAAATTGCCGTGGAAGCTCAGCGCCGGCGTCCCAATCACCGTCAGCGTCGATGTCTCCGCCGATACGATCGAAAACCCGATCGCCCACCACGGCGTGTTCCGGCCGCCCAGGAAGTAGTCCTTCAGGCTCTTCTGCGACTCTTTGAATCGCGCTCCAAACCAGGTGATGCCGATCAGGTAGAGCACGATGATGCCGATGTCGATGTACCGCATACGATTCATCGGATTCTAGCATTCCCACGCATCCCAGGCCGCCGCTCGTTCCCCGAGTTCCTCCGCCGCGCTCCTCCGCCGCGCTCCTCTGCCACGCCCGGCGCCCGCCTCCGCCGCCCGGCATCACCGCCCCCTCCCTGCCGGCCCGTCCACCCCCTCCGGAGCGCCGGCCCGCAACTTCTGTTTCCGCGCCCGGGAACATTTTCCCCCTCTCCAGCATCTATAGCCCAGTCGGTACTATGATGTTCTTTCCGGGTGTTTCCGAAACGGCTTGCAGCCTCCGGCGAACTTCGGCTATACTCCGCAAGTGCCGTGGCATAAGGCCGTAATGGAACTGCCGCTTGGAAAGTGTTTGTTGAGCTTGAGATCCGGCCAGTAGGAGGCATGTGGTGTTCTTTTCTTTGAAACGCGCAATCGTCGGAATCGCCGTAACGTCATTGTTCGGCCTCACCGTGTGGGGGCAGGCGGCCCAACCACAGTGGAAGGACCGCGCTGAGTACGACCTCGTCGAGTCCATTAAGAAGGAGCAAAACGCTCAGACCCGACTCGGACTCCTCCAACAATGGCAGGAGAAGTATCCCAACTCGGATTTCAAGGACGGCCGCTACGAACTCATGGTCGCCGCCTACCAGCAGCTCGGCAAGGGCAAGGAAATGCTCGATGCCGCCAAGGCGTGGGTGGCCTCAAACCCCAAGGCCGTCAACGGCTGGGTCTGGATCAACCTGCTCACCATCAGCTTGAACGATACTTCCGCACCCGCCCTCGAACAGGGCCGCAGCGCCGCCAAGAGCCTCCTCAGCGCTCTCGACGACACCTTCAGCCCCGCGCGCAAGCCGGCCCAGGTCACCGACGACCAGTGGAAGAAGCAGCGCGTCAATACCGAATACATCTCCTACCGTACCCTCGGCTGGGTGGACCTCCAGGACAAGAAGTACGAGGACGCCGACAAGAATCTCATCGAAGCCCTGAAACGCAACCCCGCCGACGCTCAAGCTTCCTTCTGGGCCGGCACCGCCGACCTCCGCACGAAGAAGCTCGAATTCCAGGGTCCCGCCCTCTTCCACTTCTGCCGCGCCGCCACATTCTCCGGGCAGGGCGCCCTCCCGCAGCAGACCCGCGATCAGCTCAGAGCTTCCTTCGAAAAGAACTACGTCAACTTCCACGGCTCCAAGGACGGCATCGAGCAGGTCATCAAGCTCGCCGAGACCAACGCCGTTCCGCCCCCGGATTTCAAGATCGAAAGCCAGGACGAGATCCTCATCAAGCAGGAGGAGGAGCTCAAGAAGACCAACCCCATGCTCGCCCTCTGGTCCTCCATCAAGCGCGAGCTCAAGGGCGCCAACGGCCAGGCTTACTTCGATGCATCCCTCAAGGACGCCAACATCCCCGGCGGCGTCGAGGTCGGCGGCACCAAGGTCGAGAAGTTCAAGGGCAAGGTCGTCGGCTGCGAAGTCGCCGCCCCCAAGAAGCCCAAGAAGGTCGTCGTCGGCATCTCCTCGGCCGAGATGAGCGAGGTCACCCTCGTGTTTGAAGCGCCCCTTGCCGCCTGTCCGCCCGCCGGCACCGAACTCGAGTTCTTCGGCTCGCCCAAGGCCTTCACCGCCGAGCCGTTCAACGTCGACTTCGAGGTGGAGCCCGCCGACGTCGCCGGCATGCCCGCTCCGCCCAAGGCTGCTCCCAAGAAGGGCGTTCCCGCCAGGAAGGGTCCCGCTAAGAAATAGGCTCCCGCAACGCAAAAGGGGCCGGATCCCGCCCGCGGGACCCGGCCCCTTTTGCGTTTCCTCCGGCTTCTAGCTGCTCTGCCGCCTCGGGTTCCCCCCGGCCAGCACCAGGCTCACGGTCACCCGGTCCCAGAAGCTCATCTTCCCACCCGCCGCTTCCACCGCCGCCAGGTTGCATACAAAGCGGTGCGCCGTCCCAGGTACGGCCCGCACCGGCTCCGGCGCGCCCCACAGGAATAACCCGGCCAGGGCCGCGGTCAGCAGCGCCTTTGCCCGTTTCCGTCCTGCTTCTGAATTGCTCTTCACATCAACCAAGACGGTTGAAACCTACCCCCGGTTGGTCAAAGCCGCTTTAAGATCTGTAAAAAGCCGCCGCGCCGCCTCCGCTTGCCCCGCCTCCGCCTTCTCCTCGCCCCCCTTGCCCACCCACCAGTCTTCCTCGCCCCGCCGCACCAGCGCCGCGAAGCCCCCGCTCTCCACCAGTTTTCCCGGCGATCCCACCCCGCCGAACCCCGCCCCCCGCCGCTCCACCAGCACCACGCACCCCTCCCGCGCGAACAGGAAGTGCGTCCCCACCTCCGCCGCCGGAATCATCTCGATCCCCGCCGCCGCCACCCGCTCCAATTGCCCCAGTGTCTCTTCCGTCATCGCCGCCTACATCTTGTATCGCCCGAAATCCTCGTCGTTCAGCCCCTCCAGCCACCGCCGCAGTTCGTCGTTGCCTGCCTTCTCGCTGACGTTCGCCGCGCTCTTGGCGTTCTTCAACACCTGCTCATCGACGTAGATCGGGCAGTCCAGCCGCAGCGCCAGCGCCAGCGCGTCCGACGGCCGCGAGTCGATCGAAATCATCTCCCCGTCCCGCCGCAGCCAGATCACCGCATAGAAAGTATCGTCGCGCAGCTCGCTCACCACCACCCGCTCCACGCCCGTCTCCAGCCCCGTCAGCACGTTCTTGATCAGGTCGTGCGTCATCGGCCGCGGAGTCGTTACTTTTTCGATCTCCAGCGCGATCGCATTGGCCTCGTAGATCCCCACCCAGATCGGCAGGATCTGCGCTCCGCCCGAGTCCTTCAGGATCACGATCGGCATGTTCGTCACCGGATCCATCATCAGGCCCCGGATCTTCATTTCGATTTCCATCGTGTCCGCCCTCCTTACACCCTCATAGCACATTCGCCGGCCAGGGAATTCGGCCCCGCCCGCGTCACCCGCACCGGCAGGTAGCGGCCGATCATCCCGCTCCGCGCCGCCTCGCCCGCCAGCGTGAAGTTCAACACCCGGTTCTGCGTCGTCCGCCCGATCCACTGCTTCGTCGTCGAGTTGAACCCCTCCACCAGCACCTCCTGCTCCGTCCCCACCAGCGCCGTGTTCTTCCGGATCTGGATCGCCCGCTGCTTCTCCTGCAGAATCGTCAGCCGCCGGCCTTTCTCTTCATCCGCCATGTGGTCGCCGCGCTCCAGCGCCGGCGTGTTCGGCCGCATCGAATACTTGAAGCTGAAAATCGAGTCGTACCGCACCTCTTCGAGCAGCGACAGCGTCTCCAGAAAATCCTCTTCCGTCTCGCCCGGGAACCCCACAATGATGTCCGTCGACAAGGCGATGTCCCGCCGCGAGGCCTTCAGCCATCCGATCCGCTCCAGGTACTCCTCCCGCGTGTACTGCCGCTGCATCGCCCGGAGCACCGCCGTCGACCCGCTCTGCACCGGCAGATGCACCATGTTGCACAGCGTCTCCGTGCGGTCCATCGCCTCCACGATGTCGCGCGTGAAGTCCCGCGGATGCGACGTCGTGAACCGCACCCTTCGGATCCCCTCCA
>JACQZS010000182.1 GCA_016213725.1 Acidobacteriota bacterium
GAGGCCGATCTGGCGGCGTTTTTCGGCCACTTCTACGCCTTCACCGGAGCCGCGACACTGCTGGTGCAGTTTCTGCTGACACCCTTCCTACTGGCTCGGTTTGGGTTGCTGGCCGGTTTGCTGGCCCTGCCCCTGTTCATCGGCGCGGGTTCACTGGCGGTGCTCCTGCAACCGGGAGTAGCCAGCGCGGTGATCGGGAAGTTCGCCGACCAATCGCTGAAGTTCACGGTCAACAACTCGTCGCTGGAGTTATTGTGGCTGCCCGTGCCCACGGCGCGGAGAAAGGCAGTGCGGCCGTTGATTGGCGGGGCGATCAAGGCGCTGGCCGAGTGCGCAGCCGGCCTGAGCGTATTTGCGCTGGTGGGGATCACGGGGTTGCGGTACCTGAGTTTGATCCCTCTTGCCGTCTTCGCCGTCTGGGCACTGACTGTGGTGCGGTTGCGCTCGCTGTATGTGAAATCACTGTCTGCCGCTATCGAGAAGAGGCAACTCGACGACGAAGGGCTGGCGATTGACGTTCACGATCCGGCGTTCACGAAACTCATTGAGCATTCGCTGCGATCTGGGGATGAACTGCAGAGCCTGGCCGCGCTGGAGATGATTCAAGGCCTGCCCGCGTCACAGTGGAGTGGCGGCCTGGAGTTCTGTTTCCGGAATGGCTCGGAATACCTCCGCAGGCGAGTTCTGGAGCTGGCGGCAGTTGATGCTGATGCGCTGAGCGACGAGCAGGTGCTGGCGGCGCTCCGCCAGGAAGAGTTGGTGGCGCTGGAGGCCATCCGGACGGCTGCCACGCGCCAGGTGCCCGGAGCTGAGGAAGAACTGGCGGAGATGATGCGTGGCGGGCCGCCGCAATTGCGTGCGGCATCCGCAGCGTCATTGCTGTCGGTCCCGCATCTGGCCGCGGAGGCGAAGCAGGTGCTGAAGGCGATGGTCGAAAGCGCGCGTCCCGAGGAATGCGCGGCGGCTTTATCGCATCTGAACGACGATGTGGATCTGTTGCCGCCGGAGCGGGTCCGTGCGCTGCTGGGTTCGGAAGCGCCGGCAGTGCGCGAGGCCGCTCTCTCGGCAGTGCGGCACAGAAGAGACACCGCCGCTCTGGAGGCCGCGGTTTCGTGTTTCGACGAGCCGCGCCTGGCCCCAGCGGCGCAAGCCGCGCTGCAGGCCTTGATGGACAACCACACGCGGCCCCGATTCGAAACTGCCTGGCGCAAAGAGCCTTCAGGTTCGCGCCGCAAGCTGGGCATCCTCCAGGCGCTGGCAATGGAGGGTAGCGAGGCGGCAATGGAGGTCCTGGTCGAAGCGATTGACCCCTCGGATCTGGAAGCCTCATTGCTGGTGCTGCGATCGCTGATCGTACGATCGAACCGCGCCCCACTGCCACCGGCGGTGCTGGAGCGTGTGAAATCCACGGCGCCGGCTCTGCTGAGGAGCGCCTATGCTCTGAACCGCCTGCTGTCGCTGGTGGACCACGAGGAAGTCAATACGCTGCTGCGGCGCGACCTGGCCGACCGCATGGCACAGACCATCCCCGTCGTGCTCGGCGTGGAAACGCTAGGCTCTCCGCATCGCGCGCGGGCCGACGCCGCGCTGATTGCCGCCGAAGCCGATGCCACGAAACTGCCGCTGCTGCTGGAACTGTTGGACAACGTGCTGGCGGCGGAGAAGCGCGCCTCCGTGCTGCCGCTGATTGAGCCGCTCCCGATCAAGGAGCGCGACAGCACCGGTGCGCGGCTCTTCCCTGATCTACCCCAGCAACTGGAACCCGAATTGAAGCGACTGGCTGAGTCCGAACGGGATTGGCTTTCCGCCATCGCCATCGATCATGCCTGGAGAACCGGCCGCCAGCATCTCTTCGAACAGCTGGACTGGGGCCGCCTCCCGAACTATCCACTGACCAATGAAGTCCGCGCCACCTTCGAAAGGCGCCTCCGCACCATGTACTCCACTCTCGAAAAGACACTGCTGTTAAAGTCCGTCAGCCTCTTCGCCGACATCCCGGCGGAGAAGCTGGCGAAGGTCTCGCTCATTGCGGAAGAGACCCGCATGGCCGCCGGCCAGGCGGTGATGCGGGAAGGGGAGTTTGGCGACTCGCTGTTTATCGTCGCCGACGGCTCCGTGGTGGTTCGCAAAGGTGGCCGCGACCTCGCCGCACTGAAGAAGGGCGATTGCGTGGGCGAGATGGCCTTGCTCGATCACGCGCCGCGTTCGGCAGATGTCGTCGTGGAACAGGACGCGACGCTCTTGCGCATCGCCAGAGAGGATTTCAACGAGGTGGCCGGCGCTAACCCTGAGATCTTTCAAGCCATCGTGCGCCTGCTGGCGCGGCGCCTGCGAGAGGCCAACGAGAAGCTAGCCTCTCAGGCGAGGGGAGCTTAATGCTGTGAGTTCCCCTGCTGGACATTCCCGGATTTCCGAAGTGATCTTCCGCTTTGCGGCGCGCATTGCCCAGGAGCAGGAGCCGGAGGCTCTGCTTCGTCTGAATGCGGACATGGCCCGCGATCTGGTGGGAGCCGATCGATGCAGCATCTGGCTGCTGGACCCGGCCGCTTCCGAGCTGCACACGCAGGTGGCCCACGGCGTGGGAGAAATCCGCGTGCCGGCCGGACATGGTCTGGTGGGCGCCTGCGTGGAGCAGGGCGAACCGATCCTGGTCAACAACACAGCCGCCGATGAACGCTTCTTCCGCAAGGTGGACCAGGGCAGCGGTTATCAGACCGATTCCGTGCTGGCCATTCCGCTGCGCGGCACCGGCGGCCGCATCATCGGCGCCTTCCAGGCGCTCAACAAGCCCGGCGGATTCACCGCAGAGGACGTGACGCTGCTGGGCCTGGCGGCCTCCTACTCCGCCACGGCCATCGAGAGCCAGAAGCTGCGGGAAGAGGCGGAAACGGCCCGGCTCTTGTTGAGGGAACTGGAGATCGCCAAAGAGGTGCAGGCCATGCTCCTGCCTCGCGAACTACCCAGGATGCCATTCGCCGAGTGCGCGGCCTACTGCCGTCCCGCGAAGTTCGTCGGCGGCGACTACTATGACGCCGTGGCAACGCCCGACGGCAGCCTCGCCTTCACGCTGGGCGACGTCTCCGGGAAAGGAGTCCCCGCCGCGGTGCTCATGGCGAGCATCCAAGGCGCGTTGCGCACCCCGCTGATGCAGGGTCCGGATTCGCTGGCAGCCCTGATGACCACCGTGAACCGGTCAGTATACGGATCCACCCCGGCGGCACGCTATTCCACGCTGTTCTGCGCCATCTTGGAAGCCGGCGGCGCCCGCCTGCGCTATGTGAATGCCGGGCAGTGCGCGCCCATGCTGCTGCGAGTCGTCGACGGGACTCCGCAGGTACGCCGGCTGGAGACGGGCGGCGCACCTGTCGGCCTGCTCCCCATCGCGCGCTATGAAGAAGGCGTGGAGGAACTCGCCGCGGGAGACCTGCTCGTCGGCTTCAGCGACGGCATCAGCGAGGCAACCAATATCCGCGGCGGGATGTGGGATGAGTCCGAAGTGCAGGAGCTGTTGGTGGAGAACAGAGGCCGTCCCGCCGCGGAGATCACTGAGTTGATCGTGAAAGCGGCCGACGAATTCACCGGCGATGCCGAGCAGGCCGACGACATGACCATCGTGGCGTTGCGGATCGGGCCGCAGAATCAGTAGCTGACTTCGACCAACGGAACCGGACCCTTGCCTTTGAGTTCCACCATCCCGCGAGGAGTGACGTGCAAGCCGCTCAGCGCCGCGCCTTCCGCTTCCGTCACCGCGACTGTACCCGGCGTGGCGGCGGCCGTGAGCCGCGAAGCCACGTTCACCGTGTCGCCCCAAATGTCGAACTGGTAGCGTTCCCGGCCCACGATGCCTGCCATGACGGCCCCGCGATGTGCGCCGGAGCGCACCATCCACCCGGACTGCAGGTCCCGCACGGAAGCGGCGATCTGCAAGGCGCATTCGACCGCCGCCCGCAGAGGATCCTGGCTCGGCTTCAACAGCCCGGCAGTGGCCAGAAACGCGTCGCCGATCGTTTTGATCTTCTCCAATCCATACCGTGCGGCCGTCTCTTCAAAGAGAATGAACAGGTCGCTGAGGCTACCCACCACCTCTTCCGGCGTGTGTTTGTCGCAGTACTTGGTGAAACCCACCAGGTCGACGAACAGCACTCCCACGTTTTCAAACCGCTGCGGCGTCACGCGTCCTGTGGCCTTGATCTCGGTGACCGCCGCGGCGGGCAGGATGTTGTCGAGCAGCAGGTCCACCTTGCGTTTCTCGCCTTCCAACTGCCGTTGAGCTTCCCGCAGCGCCAGGTGAGTGTTCACGCGCGCCAGCACCACTGGCGGCGAAAACGGCTTGTGAATGTAGTCCACCGCTCCCACTTCAAAGCCCATGGTCTCGTCCTGCGCCTCGGTGCGGGCGGTGAGAAAAATCACCGGGATGTCGTGCGTGGCGGTATCCGCTTTTAGGCGCCGGCACACTTCGTAGCCGTCCATCTCCGGCATCATCACGTCGAGCAGGATGAGGTCAGGGGCGGGCTGCACCTTCACCAGTTCCAGCGCCTTGGCCCCGCTGGTGGCAATTCGGGTCTTGTACTGATCCTTCAGGATGGCGTGCGCCACCTGGATGTTAGCCGGGGCGTCGTCCACCAGTAGAATCAGTTTCTTGTCCAAGGAGGGGTTCATGCTCCGGATTCCTCTCTCAGGCCGGCGGCCCGCGCTATCTCATCCAGGCGTCGGAGGGCGGATTCAAAGTCGAATTCCGCTATCGCGGCATCGAGTGACTTTGCAAGCGAGGCATCCACCTGTGAGCCGAGCGCCGCCGCCAGCGCCTGCGCCGCTTCCGCCGAATCGCCATCGTTGGCGAGAAGAAGCTCTCGCAGCCGCATGGCCGCGGACGTGGCGGCAACCGGGTCGAACTCTGCCTTCACCGCATCGCCGCCCCTGGCGACAGACCTTTCCAGCGCTTCCCGGATCGCCGAAATCTGTGGCTCAAGGACGGATCTGAGTTGTTCCAAATCGCCGTGCATCGCAGGACGCCGCTCTTTGATGGACTTCTCCAGCGCCGCCGCGCGGTCCTGCACGCCCCGCATTCCAATGTTCCCGGCAACGCCTTTCAACGTGTGGGCTAACCTCTCCGCCAGAAGCAGATCCCCGCTGTTGAACGCGGCGGCGATCTCCTCCGCGCTGCCGGCCTGTTTACCGGCAAACTGTTCCAGAAGACTGCGGTACAGCCTGCGGCTCCCCGCCACGCGCCGCAGCCCGTCTTCCACATCCACCCCGGCTATCGATGGAAGCTCATCGCCGGGCGGCGCGGCCTGGCGCTCAGAGGGAGCGGCGGGCAGCGGCTTGCTCCAGCGGCCAATAGCGGCGAAAAGGGCGTCGGGATCGATCGGTTTGGTGACGTGATCATTCATGCCGGCATCCAGGCAGCGCTGCCGTTCCTCCGCCAGCGCGTGAGCCGTCATGGCAAGGATAGGCAGGCGGTCGAAACGCGAGTCCTTACGCAGGATGCCCACCGCCGTGTAGCCATCCATCTCCGGCATCTGAAGGTCCATCAACACCAGATCAAAAGGCGGCGGCTGTGGCCCCTCGGTCAAGATCTTCACGGCGATGCCGCCGTGATTGGCGACCGTCACCTGCGCTCCGGCGCTTTCGAGCAGCTCCACCGCTACCTGTTGGTTGATTTCGTTGTCTTCGGTGAGCAGAATGCGGACCCCGCGCGCGTTGTGCTCTGGCGCTTCGTGCTTCTCGTCCGCGTCGCCGGATACCGCCGTGAGTCCAAACAGATCCATGAGCGTGTCGTAGAGCACGGACGTGCCCACCGGCTTCAGCAAATAGCCGTCCGTGCCGAGCTTCTCCGCCTTCAGCCGCACCTCCTCGCGGCCGAATGCCGTGACGATGACGATCTTCGGCCGGAGCTCCAGTTTCAGGTCGCGTACGATCGCCGCACTCGTTTGAAGCCCATCCATGCCGGGCATCTGCCAGTCCATCAGCACCAGGCGGAAGGGATCTTTGCCATCGGCCTCTACCAGCGCACGGATGCACTCTTCTCCGGAACTCACCAGTTGCACCCGCAGAGACAGCGCCAATAGCGCGTCTGAGAGCACCTCGCGCGCCTGCGCGTTGTCGTCCACCACCAGCACCCGCAGTCCGGCCAGGTCCGGAATCAAACGCTTCTTGCCTTGCTCCCGGCCGATGCCGGCAACGACGGTGAAATGGAAGGTGCTCCCCTTCCCCGGTTCGCTCTCCACCCAGATCTCACCGCCCATCACTTCCACCAACCGTTTGCAGATGGAAAGCCCCAGTCCTGTACCGCCGAACTTCCTCGTGGTGGACGTATCGGCCTGGCTGAACGCCTGGAAGAGCCGGCCCGCCTGATCGGCGGTCATACCGATGCCCGTGTCCCGCACCGATACCTTCAGCTGCACCTGCTGCTCCGTCCGCTCCGCCACCTGTACGGAGACGACAACCTCCCCCTCCTGCGTGAACTTTACGGCATTGTTCACCAGATTGATCAGCACCTGGCCCAGCCGCAGCGGATCTCCCACCAGCACGGCAGGGATCGAGTGGTCGGCCGAAATCAGCAGTTCCAGACCCTTCTCCTGCGCCTTCTGCCCCACCACGTTGGAGAGGTTATCCAGCACGTCCTCGAAGCGGAACTCGGCGTTCTCGATATCGAGCTTGCCCGCTTCAATCTTCGAGAAGTCCAGGATGTCGTTAATGATGCCCAGCAACGATCCTGCCGCCGTGCGCACCTTCATCAGATAGTCCCGTTGCTTGGCGCTGAGATCCGTCTTCAACGCCAGATGCGTCATGCCGATAATGGCGTTCATCGGCGTGCGGATCTCGTGGCTCATGTTCGCCAGGAACATGCTCTTGGCCGCCGTGGCCTCTTCCGCCTTGAGCTTCGCCGCGGCCAGTTCCTCTTCATTCCTGCGCCGCTCGAAGCCCAGGCAGATGCCGGCGGCCGCCTCAGCCAGCGAGCGGAACTCTTCCGGCAGTAGCGGCTTCCGCCCAAACGTGACGATGACCCCCACCAGCTCACCCTTCACCAGCAGCGGATGTCCGGCGAACGAGACCAGGCCGTTGCGGCGGACCCACTCCTGGTCCACGCCCTCCTCCTTCTCCAATTCATTCGTCTCCAGTGGCTGGCGGCTGGCCGCAATCCGCCCGATCTTGGATTCGCCCAACGTCACCCGCGAATGCCCGCCATCCAGGTTCGTGTGCAATCCCGTGCTGGCGCACAGTTTCAACTCGCCGGTTTCCGGCGCCGTCATCCAGATGCGCGTGAAGACGGTACCCAACCCGTGCTGCACGGCTTCGGCGCAGGCCCGGGCCATGTCCTCGAAATCCTGCATCTCCAGCAGCGCGTTGCCCACCTGCGCCTGCATCGCATCCAGCCGCGCGCGCCGGCTGGTGGCCTCCGAACTCTGCCGCACCTCGCCCACCATCTTGTTGAAGATCACCGCCAGCGCGCCCACTTCGTCGTTCGACACCACCGGCACCTGCACGGTGAGATCGCCCACCGAGACTCGCGCCGCCGCCGAGGCCAGCATCTGCACCGGCTTCACAAACGCGCGCGTGGCGAGAATCGCCACCACTGCCACCAGAATCAGCAGCAGCGTCGCCCAGAGGCGGGTGAGCTGTCTCATCTCCGCCACGGCCCGCAGCGCCTCCTGCTCATCCATGCGGGCTGCCACGGTCCAATGCAAACCGGGGATCTTCAGCGGTCCGTAGGAGATCAGGCTGCGCCCGCCGGAGCTTCCAATCTGCACGCCCTGCCCTTCCTCGCCCGCCAACGCCGCCGAAACGGAAGGCAGCCGGACCTCCTGCTGCAAGGCGGTGGTCTTGTAGGCGCGAATGCGATGCAGCGTGGCCTCCGGAACGCCCCGCGCTCTCATGCGCTTGATCTGGCCCTCTGGATCGTCCACGTATGCCCGAGCGTTCGTGCGCAGCAGGTAATCCGGACCGACGATGCCCGTGTCTCCCGTCTTGCCCAACCCGTCCCGCTCCCAGCCGTGATCGCCGGAAACCATCCGGTCCAGTTGGTGAATACTCAGCTGGAACACCACCACGCCCACCTGACGCGGACCATCCTGGATCGGGCTGGAAATGAACATCGCCGGAGAGCCGAGGCTCGGCTCGTAGGGGGCGAAATCGACGATGTGCGCCTCGTCGGGGTTCCTGCTCTCCCGGCTGGCCACAAAGGCGCGCGCCAGGCCGGAGTCTCGATAGGGGCCTGTGATGAGACCGGTAGCGAAGTCCGGCTCCTTTGCCACGTTGTACACGATGCGGCCCGTAGCGCTGTCAATCAGCAGGAAGTCATAGTAGCCGAACTGCCGCGCCACCCTGCGGAACGATTGATGGTACTTCTGATGCACGCGGCTGTAGCGGCTGCTGTCACCCGCCATGTTCAGTTGATCCCGTTTCTCTCTCTCGAACGGGTTCTTGACGAGGTATTGATTCTGCAGGTAGAAGGGCGCGCGGCCATCCGGCAGGAACTCGCTGTGCGGCCGCAGCACTGGAATCAGGGCGCCCAGCCTCGGCAGGTAGTCGGATTCGTAGAACAGCCGCAGGTTCTCCGCCAGTGCTGGATCCGGCTGCGGCCCATCCAACTCTCGGAAAGCCTGGCTGAACTCCTGCATCGCATCGATCATCATGCGGTCCATGCTCAGCGTGATGATGTGGTTCTGCACATTCTCGAAGTACGATTCCACCTGCTGTGCTTTGGCGCGCCGGATGCCGGCCAGCTGCCGCAACGCCGCTTCCGTCAGCCCCTTACTGGCTTCCCGATAGCCGATGTAGGATGCCACAACCACCGATACGCCGGCGATCGCACCCATCGTCAACAGCATCTTGTTCCGGATCGTCACGGGGAAA
>JACQZS010000169.1 GCA_016213725.1 Acidobacteriota bacterium
CTGCTGTCGAAGGGCGGCAGGGGCGCGCGGAACTCGCTGAGGCCTGAGTCGAGCGCATGGACGTGCGCGTCGATGAGGCCGGGCAGAACGCTGCATCCCTGGAGATCGATGACTTGAGTCCGGGCGCCGCGCTCCTTGGCAAGCACGTCTCTGCTGGCGCCCACGGCCACGATGCGGTTGCCGCGGATGGCCACAGCCTGCTGGACGCTGAAGCGGCCGTCCACGGTGATGATCTTGCCGTTGTGCAGAATGAGATCGGCGTCGGCGCCCCAGGCTGAGGCGGCGATGAGAAGCAGAGTGGATCGGCGCATAGCTGGATTCTATCGCTACACTGGTTTGTAATGACGCGCAGAGAACTGCTCGCCGCTCTGGGTGCGGCGCCCGTCCTGGCTGGGAAAACGCCTGCAGCCACGCCCGTGGCCCTGGCCCGCTGTGCGCAATACGACGCGGACCTGGCCGAAAAGATCGGCTTGATGTTCGATCAGCTCGGCGGACTCGGCGGCCTGGTGAACAACAAAACCGTCACCGTGAAACTGAATCTCACCGGCAGCCCCGGACTGCGCTTCCAGGGCCGGCCGCTGGGCAACACGCATTACACGCACCCGCGCACGGCACTGGCCTTCGCGCACCTGCTGGGCCGCGCCGGCGCGCGCCGCATCCGTTTCGTGGAGAGCTGCTGGGGCACGGCCGGACCGCTGGAGGAGTACCTGCTCGAATCCGGCTGGAACGTGCGCGCCCTGAAGGCCGCCGCACCCTACGTGCTGTTCGAAAACACCAATGCGCGCGGAGCGCACAAAGACTATGCGCGCTTCCGGGTGCCCGGCGGCGGGACGGTGTTCTCCGGCTTCGACCTGCACCGCGCCTACGACGAGACGGACGTCTTCGTTTCCATGGCCAAGCTGAAACAGCACGAGACCACCGGAATCACGCTGAGCATGAAGAATATTTTCGGCATCACGCCGGCGTCGATCTACGGCGACGATGCGGGCGTGGATGCGCCCAACGAAAGCCCTACCAAGGGCCGCGTGCTGGTGCTGCACGAAGGCAAGCGCCAGCCCTCGGCCTCGGCACCGGCCGAACTGAATCCCAAGTCCAGCCGCAGCGGCGGCCAGCGCGTGCCGCGCATCGTGGCTGAACTCACGGCGGCCCGGCCCATCCACATCTCGTTCATCGACGGTGTTGAGACGATCGCCGCCGGCGAAGGGCCATGGATCAACGGCATCCGCCACGTGCAGCCGGGCGTGCTGGCGCTGGGCACGAACCCGGTTTCCACCGACGCCGTCGGCGCCGCCCTGATGGGCCTGGACCCGCGCGCGCAGTTCGCGAAGTGCGCCAACATGTTGCTGCTGGCCGAGCAGATGGGGGTGGGCAGCGCGGACTTGAAGCAGATCGAAGTGCGCGGAGGCGCGCTCAGCGACTTCGTCTACCGCTTCTCCTGAGCCGCTTCCAGCAGGACGATCCCGACGTCTTCCACCAGCGGCATGTCGACGCCTGAGCCGTCTTCGGTGTCGTAGACCTCCAGCGCCCGTTCACCGCGCGGCGTCAGCCACCGGGCGGATTTCAGCTTCGCGTTGAAGTGCAGCGTGACGTTTTCCACCGGATAATCCGTGTAGTTCACCAGGTGCAGGGCCATGCGGCCCTCGCCGGCCTTGAGATTGGAGAGCATGCCGGGCGCGCCGAAGACGCGCACGGCGAAGTTGCGGCGATTGATGAGCGAGTTGATCTCGCGCCAGATCTCGTCGAGCTGCTTCAATTGCTCGGCGGAGTAGGTGACGCGATCCGGCGGCGGCAGCTCCATCTTCCAGCCCGGCGGGCCGTTCACCAGCGTGCCGCCCCGGCGGGCCATGTTGCGCGCGGCCTCTTTCTGCTCGGCGGTGAGCGCGGCGGGATCGAGCGTGAGCAGCATACGCGTATCGGCCAGACCGTTGCCAGTGAGGCCGTCGGGCGTGGTGACGGTGACGGGAATATGCTTGGCGGCGATCATGTCCACGACGCCGCCGGATACCAGGGCGCCGCCGGCGGCCTCTTCAACCAGGGCCAGCGCGCTGTAATCCCGCCAGCGGCAGAGCGCGCGCTGGTCGCGATAGAACTTCAGAACGCCGGTCAGGCGTTGCCAGTCTTTCCTGGCGCGTTCGTCGTTGTTGCGCAAGGCGGCCCAGAGATCGGCGTCGAGATCCACCAGCCAGGTGGCGCCGCTGATGGCGGCGTCGCCCAGGGCCTTGATATACGCCGCGGCACGCAGCGGCTCGCGCGGCGGACGCACCGTGATCCAGATCGCGGTCTCCGGGGCGGCGATGGCGCGCAGAAAGCGCAGCGCGCCTCCGTTGGTTTCGATCCACGGGCCGCTGGTGGGGTGCGCCTGCAGAGCGCCATCTTTCTCCGCCCGGATGCCGGGCCACAATCCCTGCGCGGTGGCGAGCACTTCCGGCTTGCTCTGCCAGTCCAGTTCTGCGCGTGGAACGATTTCAACCACGCGCTTGCCTGCCGCTTGCAGCTTGGCGCGCGCTGCCGCGTTGAACCGGCCCTGCGCCACGGCGCCGTCTGAGCCGGCCGCCAGCGCGGCATCCACGGAATCCGCCGGGGCTTCCGCCAGCACCTGCAGGCCTTGCTTGTGCGCCGCCTCGACGAAGCCCGCCGCCAGCTCACCCTGCGGCACCACGACACAGTTCACCGCCGAGCCCGCCAGCAGCTCCAGCGCGAACGCATCCGCCTTGGGCAGTCGCATCGGCACACACTCCGTGCCCCACGCCGATGCCATTAAAACAGCACTGAGAAGAGCCGTCACAAACACTATGATACGCAGGGCCGCCCGCTGACTGGAATATCACCTGACCTATACTTGAGGAAGCATGAGCCTGTACTTCGCCACCGGATCCCCCACCACGGAAATCAGTTCCGCGGAACTCAAGAAGGCCGTCTTCCAATCGCTCGACGCGCTCGGCGAGCGCAAGAGAGTTCTGGCGCTGCCCCCGGACATCACGCGCTTCCATTCCCGCGCCGGCGAGATCACGCGCATCGTCTACGAATATTACGGCGACCGCCTGAAAGCCGTGCTGCCCGCCATCGGCACCCACGTGCCGATGACCGGCGGCGAGATCGAACACATGTTCGGCGACATGCCGAAGTCTCTGTTCCACGTGCACGATTGGCGCAACGGCATTACCACGCTGGGCGAAGTGCCGGCCGAATACGTGAAGGAGCAGTCCGGCGGCATGCTCGACTTCACCTGGCCCGCCCAGGTGGACAAGCTGCTGGTGGACGGCGGCTTCGACCTGATCCTTTCGCTCGGCCAAGTGGTGCCGCATGAAGTGATCGGCATGGCCAACTACAACAAGAACGTCTTCGTGGGCACCGGCGGGCGCGAAGGCATCAACAAGAGCCACTACCTGGGTGCGGTGTACGGGATGGAGCGCATCATGGGCCGCGCCGACAACCCCGTGCGGCGCGTGCTGAATTACGCCGGCGACCACTTCGCCAAGCACCTGCCCATCGTCTACATCCATACCGTGATGAGCAAGAACGCCGCCGGGCAACTGGCCACGCGCGGCCTCTACGTGGGCGATGACGCGAGCTGCTTCACGCAGGCGGCCGACCTCAGCCTGAAGGTGAACTTCGTCATGATGGACCGCGAGATCCGCAAGGCCGTGGTCTTCCTCGACCCCAGCGAGTTCCGCAGCACCTGGCTGGGCAACAAGGCGGTCTACCGCACGCGCATGGCGCTGGCCGACGAAGCCGAGCTCATCGTGCTCGCTCCGGGCGTGAAGGAGTTCGGCGAGGACCCGGGCATCGACAAGCTCATCCGCAAGTACGGCTACGTGGGCACGCCCAAGGTGCTGGACGCAGTGAAGAAGAATGAGGATCTGGCCAACAACATGAGTGCCGCCGCGCACCTGATCCATGGATCGTCGGAAGGACGCTTCCAGATCACCTACTGTCCCGGCCACCTGACGAGGGAAGAAGTGGACTGCGTCAACTTCCGCTACGCGGACCTGCAGCAGATGCTGAAGAAGTACGATCCCGCCAAGCTCAAGGATGGCTACAACAGCGTGGGCGGCGAAGAGGTGTTCTACATCTCGAACCCGGCGCTGGGCCTGTGGGCCTACCGGGGCCGCTTTCAGTAAGAGACGGCCGCTACCGGAGGGAAGCCCGGTACCACTCCAACGTCCGCCGCAAGCCTTCCTCGAAGCTGATCTGCGGAGCATGGCCGAGGTCGCGGACTGCGGCGGTGGTGTCGGCCTGCGAGTGCTTCACGTCGCCGGCGCGTTCCGGCCCGTATAGGGGTTTGATGTCCACGCCCTCAATTTTGCACAGCGTGCGCCAAATCTCGTTGAGCGTGAACCGCCCGCCATTGCCCGCGTTGTAGACTTTGCCGGACACCACCGAGGCCGGGGCTTTCCAGGCCTTGATGCAAAGCCCGGCCACGTCTTCCACATACGTGAAGTCGCGCGATTGCTCGCCGTCGCCGAAGATGGTGGGCGGGGTGCGTTCCAGCAGCTTCGTCATGAAGATGCTGAGGACGCCCGAATAGGGGCTGGACGGATCCTGCCGCGGCCCATAGACGTTGAAGTAGCGCAGCGACACCGTCTCCAGCCCGTAGCAGGAGTGGAACACCGAACCGTAGTATTCTCCGGCCACCTTCTGCAGCGCGTAGGGCGATTTCGGATTCGGCAGCATCGTCTCCACCTTCGGCAGCACTTCCGTGTCGCCATAAGCAGAGGAGGAGGAGGCAAAGATCACGCGGCCCACGCCGCCTTCCTGCGCGGCGCGCATGACGTTGAAGGTGCCGTCGATGTTGGATTGGTGCGACGGCACCGGATCAGTGATGGAGCGCGGCACGGAGGGGATCGCCGCCAGATGGAAGACCACCGGCGCGCCCGCCAGCAGCGGGGCGATGGCGTTGTAGTCGCGAATGTCGACTCGATGGAGATCTACGCGGTCCGCAATCTCGGCCAGATTCTCCGTCTTGCCCGAGAGGAGGTTATCCACCACGGAAACGCGTTCAGCGCCCTGTGCGAGCAGGGCACGTACGATGGCGGAGCCGATGAATCCGGCGCCGCCGGTCACGATGGGATAGCTCATAGTTTCTCGATGATCGAATTCAGGTAGCGCAGGCTCTCGGTGGCGATGCGTTCGGGGCCCGGCGAGAAGTCGAAGGCCTCCAAGGAGATCCAACCCTGGTAGTTCAGCCGCTTCAGCGTGGCCAGCACGGGCGCGAATTCGTAGTCGCCGGTACCGCAGTGGCCGCCGTCGGTCTCGTTCACATGCACGTGCCGTATGATGCCGAAGTGCTTCTCCACCAGCGCTGCATGCGGCTCCGTTTCATCCACGGCGTTGTGCGTGTCGAACATCGTCTGGATGGCGGGGCTGCCCACTTCGGCGACGATGGACGCGGCTTCGTCGAGCGAGCCGATGACGTCGGTCTGGTTGGCCGGCAGCGCCTCTACCAGAATCTTCACGCCGCGCTGTTCGGCATGAGAAGCCACCGAAGCCAGCCCATCCACGAAACGGCGCGTGGCCTCTTCGCGGGTGGCGCCGCCGGTGGTGCCGCGCTGCAGAGGCGATCCGAAGATCATTACCCCGTCCGGACCCAGGTCGGCGCAGAGGTCCACCAGGCCGCGGATGTGCGCCCAACCGCGCTCGCGGAGGTCGGCATCCGGCGTGGTGACGTGCAGCCCTTTGGGCGCCACCATCAGCCAGTGCAGGCCCACGAACTTCAGGCCCTCCTGCTGAATGATGGAGGCGTAGTTCTTGCGGTCTCCCGCAGGGACGTTGCAGGGGTCCTCAGAGAGAGTGAAGGGCGCGATCTCGATGCCTTCATATCCGGTGGCCCTGATATGGCGGCAGGCTTCAGTGAAGTCCCACCCCTGATAAACCTCGTTGCAGATGGAATGACGGAAACTTGAGCCCATAAATGGATTTTCCTCCTAGTGTACTTGAATCAAAGCTCGTCGAGCCGGTGAACCAGCTTGGGCGACGCGGAGGGGGTGGTCAGCGATTCACGCCAGGCGTGGGCCGGACGGCGTTCGATGAGCGCTTCCAGCCAAGGCCGGGGAAGGCTCGAAAGATCTGCGAGCGCGAGTTCGAAATGGCACCGCGCGGCGTTGACGATGCCCGCCACGCTGAGGTTGTCGACAATGGTCCGAACGCCTGGGAGCGCGATGGCGGCATCCGGCGCGCCGATCAGCACCAGCACGCCGCAGGGCGCCAGCCAATTCAGAGCCGCCTCGGCCGCGCGCGGCGCGCCGGCGGCTTCCAACACCAGGTCGAACCGTCCGGAGGCCGTGCCGCGGCGGTAGCGGACGCCCATGGTGCGCAGTAGTTTCACGCGGCGGTCGTCCTCATCCTCCAGCGAGACCACCTCCACTTCGAGGCCGCGCGCGGACAGGATCATGGCGCTCAGCAGGCCCAGCGGCCCCGCGCCCAGGATGCAGGCGGTGCGCGGCCGCAGCGGGTGGCAGCGGAACCCCGTCTCCACGGCCTTCTCCGCCACGCTGAGCGGTTCGGCCAGCACGGCGATGTCGAGTAGGCCGTCCGGAACGCGGATGAGCGCCCCGGCGGGATCGGTGGCAAAGGGTGCGAAGTAACCGTGGCTGCGAAAGATGCCGCGCTCCGTATAACCATCGGTCTGGCAGAGGTCCAGCCGGCCCTGCCGGCAGTGATCACAGGCCGGCACGCAGGCGCGGCGGATCATGGGCACCACCCAATCCCCGCTCTGCAGCTGCTCCACGCCCGGCCCGGTTTCGACAACCTGCGCCAGCGCTTCATGGCCCAACGCCAGCAGCGACTCGCCGGGCGGAGGCTCGCCGAAATGGAACTGGCTCAGCTCCCGGTCCGTGGCGCAGACACCCAGCTCGTAAAGGCGCAGGCGAACCTCGCCCGGCCCAGGCGCAGGGGCGTCCGCAATCCGGGCCTCCCGGACGGTCTTCCGTTCAAAATCGAGGCAGAGCGCGCGCATGGCGGCTTAGCCGGCTTTTCGCGCCACTACCACCATGGAAAGCCCCTTCCAGGGCAGCAGTTTGTCGAGGAAGCGCCAGAACCAAACAGTCTTGTCGAAGACCTTCAAGGGGAATTTCGAGAGATAGGAACGGCGCAGGACCTTTCCGCCGAACCACCAACCCAGCACCCCGGCCCGGTTGATCTGACGGACTTCCAGCACCTCAAATCCGGAGGCGCGCAGCAAAGCCTCCAGTTCAGCGCGGTCGAAACGGCATTTCTGTCCCATTGCCGCGTCGATGGTGCCGTAGAGTGACTTCCCTTGCGGGGCGAGCAGAAGCAGCTTTCCTCCGGGCTTCAACGCCCTGTGCAATCCCGTCAGCGCCACCTTTGGGTCATCCAGGCCTTCGAGCACATTCACCGCCAGGGCAGTGTCGAATTCGCTTTCCCAACGATCGTAGGAACGCTTCTCACCGGCCAGGCACTCGCAGACTTCGACGCTGGGCGTGCGCAGGAAACGGTTGCGCAGCGCGTGCAGGTGCAACTGGTCCCCATCGGAAGCCACGTATCGCAACCGGCGTCCCATCAGCCGCGCCGAAAACGTCCCGATGCCCGCGCCGATTTCCAGCACGGTATCTCCCAACTGGGGCCGCAGCAGGCGGCTGATCCAGTCGATATAGCCCGGCGTCCGGGTGAGGTTGATCAGCGCGCCGCGGCCTTTCGGCTCGGCATAGAGATCGTCGATCAGCCAGAACTTCAGGATGACGCCGAGCGCCTGCAGTCCGTCCTTCCAGCCGATCTTCTTGCCCTCTTCGTACGTCCGGCCGTGATAGCTGATCGGCACTTCATAGATGCGCAATTTGCGTTTCGCGCATTTCATCGTAATTTCCGGCTCGAAACCGAAACGGTCGGAGCGGATCGGAATCGACTTCAGCAGGTCCGTCCGGAAGACCTTATAACAGGTCTCCATGTCGGTCACGTGGATATTGGAAAAGACGTTGGAGATCAGCGTCAGAGTCTGGTTGATCACCGTATGCCAAAACGGCAGCACCCGCCGGGACTCGCCGGCCAGATAACGCGATCCAAATACGGCGTCGGCGTGGCCGGTCAACAGCGGTTTCATCAGCAGGGGGTACTCCTGCGGATCGTATTCCAAATCTGCGTCCTGGATGAGGCAGAAGTCTCCCTCCGCCTTGGAGATCGCCGTGCGCACCGCGGCGCCCTTTCCCTGGTTCTTGTCGTGCCGGAACAAGTGGATCTCGGGGTGTTCCGCCGCCAGGCGCTGGAGGATGTCCCAGGTTCCGTCCGTCGACCGGTCATCGACAATGACGAGTTCCCGGTCCAACCCCTCGGGCAGCGGCGCCGCCAGCACCTGGTCCAGGCTGGCTTCCACCACAGTGCGTTCGTTGTAGACGGGAATCAGGATGCTGACTTTGGGTGCCAAGTTGACAGTATATTATGCTCTGTCGCGGGATGGCCGGAAAGGAGAAACGGCGAGCCTGGATGGTAGCCGGGCTTGCCTGGGTCCTAAGGGACTTTGGGGGACGTTCTACGCTTTTCCTTGGGTTGTTCCGATTTGCTTCCTCCAGCACTATAGATCTAGTACTAGAGACGTGTGAGGGCTACCATGAACTCCAAATTGAAAGACCGACTGGCCTCAGCCTCCATTCTCTTGGCAGCACTGTTCACCAAGGGTTCGCCACAGAACACAAAGGCTCAGGAACTGGTAGAGTTCGCCCTGCTTGTTGGTTTCATTGCCGTCAGCGTGGCGGCCACAATTCCCTACCAGATCACGACACCCATATCCAACATTTTCAGCAAGATCCAGGGACACCTGATCCGCAACGGGGCAAACTAGCAACCGCGGCTACGGCCTGACGCGAGACGCCAGACCAAGGATCAGACAGAATAGATTCCAAGCGACCAAGAACGAAAAGAAGACGTTCGCCTTCCGAAGCAGCGCATACCTTCCCCGCCACCAGCAGAGCAGCGCCAGCAGCAAAGCGCCCATCTTCACCGCCACCAACCCCTGCAACGGAGTGCCAAAGGCCAGCATGGACCAGCGCACCAGCGGATTGGCCTCCTGCACCCCCGCCAACAGGAAGGCCAAGGTGGTCAGGACATCCAAGACCTGGAGGTAACTGAAGTGCGCGAAGAGGCGGGCTCCGGAGACTGTGACGCTTGGGATGGACCGCGGAATCGGGACGGTGACGTTCATCTCGTCTACCATTGAAATCCACTCTGCGCGGTTGATAAAGGCCTAACATTCCTATTTTGATGGGTATAGAAGTTCTGGTACGACCATAGGACCGAAGTGGCGCGCCAACCAGCCTTCAGCCATGTGTACACTTGATATTCGCCCATAAATTAGGGCGTAGCGGGCCTTCTGAAGGTACCAGGGCAGTACCAGTGAGGGGGCTGGCCGGCAGGGAAAGGGCTAGTGGAGCACCACGGATTCGCCGCGGGCGGGGATGCTTACCTGGAGTCCGTACTTGGCTTCGATGGCCTTGGCCAGCGCCGCGGATTGCGACGCTTCGCCGTGCACCAGGAAGACGCGCTTGAGAGTGGGAACCATCGGCTTCATCCATTCCAACAGCTCTCTTTGATCAGCGTGGCCGGAGAGTTCGTTGATCTTCACCACTTCAGCGCGAAGTTGCGTAGGTTCACCGAAAATAGGCACTTCGGGCCACTTTTCGACGATTTTTCGGCCCAAAGTATGCTCTGCCTGGAAGCCGGTGATCAACACCATGTTCCTGGGGTTTTCAATGCTGTTGCGCAAGTGGTGCAGCACGCGGCCGGCTTCACACATACCCGACGCCGAGAGCACGAGGAAGGGCCCTCGGAGGTCGTTTAGCGCTTTGGATTCAGAAACTTCCCGAACATACCGAAGCAGGCCGAAGCCGAAAGGATCGTCGCCGCGCAGCAAGAACTCGCGGGTCTCTTCGTCGAACAGATAGGTATGGCGGCGGAACACCTCGGTGATGTTGACGGCCAGCGGGCTGTCCACGAACATCGGAATGACGGGGATGCGCTGCTCGCGCATGAGTTCGTGGAGCAGGAGGACGATCTGCTGGGTGCGGCCGACGGCGAAGGCGGGGGCGACGATGCGGCCGCCGCGGGCGGCGGCACGGACGACGGCATCGGCGAGCTTATCCTTGACGGCGCCGATGTCATCGTGGAAGCGGTCGCCGTAGGTCGATTCCATGATGAGGTAGTCGGCTGGCGGCATGGGGTCCGGATCGCGGGTGATCGGCAGGTTCATCCGGCCGACATCGCCGGAGTAGGCGAGGCGATGCAGCTTGCCGTCTTCGACGACGTCGAAGACCACGGACGAGGAGCCGAGCATATGGCCGGCGTCGGTGGGGCGGTAGCTGACGCCTGGACCGATCTCCTTGGGGGTGTTTTCGAGCACGGGCTGGAAGAGTTCCAGGGTGCGCTCAGCGTCGGCGATGTTGTAGAGCGGCTCGACGGGCTCGTGCTCATCGAGCTGGCCGACGGCGCGCCGGCGGGAGTGGCGCTTGGCGATGAACTGCGCATCCTTCTCCTGAATGAAGGCGGAATCGGGCAGCATGCTGTGGCAGAGATCGATGGTAGCCGGGGTGGCGTAGATGGGGCCGGAGAAGCCCTGCTTCACGAGCGTAGGCAAGTTGCCGGTGTGATCGGTATGGGCGTGGGACACCACCACGGCATCGATGTTCTTGGGCGCGAAGGCGAAATTGGCATTCCGCTCCTGCGCTTCCTTCCTCCGGCCCTGATAGAGGCCGCAGTCCATCAAGTACCTTCTGCCGTTGACCGCCAGCTCGTGCATGGAGCCGGTGACGGTCTGCGCCGCGCCGTGGAAGGTTAGCTTCATGCAGAAAGCATCTCACAGTTGACAGTGCCCTGCGGTGAAGTCAGTAGAGGGGCCGGAACGCCTTGAGGATCAGAAAACCGTAGACGGCCAGAAAGCCGTAAAGCGCCTTCTGTTCCTTGTTCATTTTGAAGACCTGCCAGGAGAAGGATTGGGCGGGAAAGGCATGCGGAAGGCGCGGCAGAAGCTGGGGAACGCGCGAAGCGTACTCCTGATAGTCGGGAAAGAGCTTGGCCAGGTGCTGCTCTTCCTGCTCCATGACGGGGAGATAAACGAAGAGAAAGATGACGCCGGCGAGGAGGGTGAGTTCGGGACGTGCGGCGGCAAGCGTGCAGCCGAGGGCGGTGAGGAGGGAGCCGATGTAGAGAGGATTGCGGACCATGGCGTAAGGACCGGAGACGGTGAGCTGCTGATTCTTGCGCAGGTGCCCGGCGGCCCAGGCGCGGATGGCAAGTCCGGCGGCGGCGAAGGGCAGTCCGAGAATCAGGGTGGGCAAAACCGGATCTGCAAGCCAGACGAAGGCGCCGGCCAGGAGGAGGCCGGAAGGCACGCGGAGGCGTTGGACCGTATCGGCGTAGCGTTTGGGGAACAGGGGCATCAGAGAAGGGCCTTCAATTCGGTGAACACTCGTAGCGGTGTCATGGCGCGCATGGATGGATCGATCTCCGTGCCGCGCCGGTAGGTGGTTTGCGCTCCGGGCGCGCGCAGGACTCGAACGCGCTCGGAATAAGGACCGTTCCGGGCAGGATCAGTGGGGCCAAAGATGGCGACGCCGGGCCGGTTGAGCGCGGCGGCAAGGTGCATGGGGCCGCTATCGACGCCAACGGTGGCCTGGGCGCGGCGCGTGGCATCGATCAAGCCGCGGATGCTGGAGAGATGCAGGATGGCGCCCGGAATCCGGCTGAGGTGACCGGCCTGGAATGGGGCGCCATTGAGAACCAGCGGCACGCCGAGTTCTTCGCGGAGCAGGCGGGCCAGTTCGCCGTAGAACTCCAGCGGCCACTGCTTCGACGTCCATCCGGCCAGCGGCGCGGCGAGGACGAAGGGTCCGGGCGGCAGTTCGCCTTCGGCCTGGCCTTCCGGCAAGGGGAACTCGGTGGCGGCGCCGACATGCGCGCCGGCGGCGCGGACCAGGTCGAGGTTCATATCGACGACGTGGGCGGCCTGGGTTTGGACGGTGTCGGAGTAGAGCAGGGCGGCCGGCCGCTCGCGCACCAGCGAGGCATGGAAGCCAATGACGCGGGAGGCTCTGGCTGCGATGGCGACGAGCGCGGATTGGATGAGGCCCTGGAAGTCGAGAGCCAGGTCGAAGGGCTCGGCGCGAAGGGAGCGGATGGCATCGCGGACGCCGGCATATGTGGCGCGATCGATGGGAATGATCTCGTCTGCCGCGCCGCCGCCCTCCAGAAGTTCCGCGAAACGCGGCTTCACCGCCCAGGCTACGCGGCATCCCGGCCAGGTGCGCTTCAGCGCGGCCACGGCAGGCAGGGTATGGAGGATGTCGCCGAGGGCGCTGAGGCGGACCACGAGGATGCGTTGCGGTGGCATGGCGTCAGATCTGGCGGGAGCGCAGATGCTCGACAAACTCGCCGCGCCGCCGGAGGTGCTCCTGGCCCAGCGAAACAGCCGGCGCAGGAGCACCGTCGCCGGCAAGATAGACCTGAGTCACACAGGCCAGCGCGGCAACCAGTTCAGCGCGGGCGCGGGCCGGAAGGATGGGCTGCGGGGGTTCCTCGATGACAACGGCCAGCGCGCAAGCACCCTGGCTCAAGCGGACCAGCTCCTCGGCGTGAGCGGCCAGCAGCGGATCGAAACTGCCGCTGACCACCAGCGCGCCAGGCGGCAGAGCGCTGGCAGCGCCGGGCGGCTGGATCTTGGTGCGCGTATCCATCCATACCTTTGTAGCAGCAGGCGCGGCGGAGCAGCTACCGGCAGGAATTGCGGATGTGTTATGGCGAGAGGCGGATTGATAGACTCGCTGACATGAAATTGAGACGACGGGAGATGCTGACCTTGCCCGCGGCCGCGGCGGCGCCCGGCGTGCAACAGGCCGGTGCCACGGCCCTTTGCATGAATGAGGACAACAGTCACTGGTTCTTCTCCCGGGCCGGGCAGACGTACACGCCGGAGTCCGTGGCGTCGTTCATCGACCAGTACGGCGGCACCGAGGTGCGCGAGATCCTGCTGAGCGCCAATTCGCAGCGCACGAGCTTCGCCAGCAACGTGTGGGACCCGATCTGGAAAGGCTACGATCCGCAGGGCCCGGACGACCAGCCGCTGTTCCGCTCGACGCCGGCCGAGGGGCGCGCCGGAGCGCGCAAGTGGGTGCACACGGCCTGGGCGCTGGCCCAGAAGGGCATCGATCCATATGCCCTGTGGATTGCGCGGGCGCGCCGAGAGGGTCTTTCCCCGTGGATTTCCATGCGCATGAACGACCTGCATAACGTGGACGATCCCGACAGCTACATGCACTCGACCTTCTGGCGCGAGCATCCCGAGTTCCGCCGCATACCGTGGCGCGCAGTGGACTGGCGCGACCGCGCCTTCGACTACGGCCGGCAGGAGGTACGCGAATATCACTTCCGGCTGGTGCGCGAATACTGCGAGCGCTACGACTTCGACGGGCTGGAACTGGATTGGATGCGCTTCGGCTTTCACCTGCGGCCAGGCTACGAGCTGGCCGACGGCCCGAAGATCACTGAGTTCGTGCGCGCCACGCGGCGGCTGCTGGACGATTGGGAAAAACGGCGCGGCCACCGCATCAAGCTGGGCGTGCGTGTTCCGTCGCGGCCGCAGACGGCCATCGATCTCGGGATGGACGGAGCGAAATGGGCGCGCGAGGGGCTGGTGCAAATGCTCGTGGTCACGCCGTTCTGGGCCAGCATCGAAACGGATATGCCCATCGAGCTATGGCGCCAACTGGCGGGCAAGGAGGTGACGCTCTGCGCTGGCCTCGAACTGTTGCTGCGGCCGTATCACGCCTACCGGCCTCTTGGCTACAACACGCTGGAAACGGTGCGCGGCGCGGCGGCGTCGCTGCTGAGCCGCGGAGCGGACCGCATCTACCTGTTCAACTACATGGACTCGCAAACAGCCATGCCGGACCTGCCGAACTACCCCACGCTGCTGCGCGAGTGCGGCAGCCTGAAGACGCTGGCCGGCAAGCCGCGCAGGCACGTGGTGACCTACTCCGACACCTACGCGCCGGGCGAGCCTTCCGGCGCTCAATTGCCCAAGACGCTGCAAGCGGGCGAGTGGGCGGCGTTCCGTCTGCATGTGGGGCCGCGGTTGTCGAAGGCTAAGCTGCGGCTGCAGTGTGAGGACCTGGAACTCAGTGAAGTGCGCGTGAACGGCGAACCGGTACAGCCGGCGGCGGAGGAGGAGAAATTCCGCTGCTGGCAGTGCCGGCCGGGCCTCCAGGGCCTGGTGGTGGTGGATGCACGCGCCGCCAAAGCCGGCAAGGCGCACTGGGTGGAGATCGCGGGGGAATAAGAAACTCTTGCATCGAGGTGTCACAAGTGACATAGTACACTTGTGATCCCATTCCGGCTCACTCTGCAACCCGGCGTTCCCATTCACGAGCAGGTTGCGTTTGAGGCCAAGAAGGCCATGATGTCGGGCAGGCTGAAGCCGGGCGACGCATTCCCCAGTGTGCGGGCGTTGAGCCGGGAACTGAAGATCCACGTCAACACGGCCATGCGCGTGGTGGCAGCGCTCACGCAGGAAGGGCTGCTGGAAGTGCGCCCGGGCATTGGCACGGTAGTGTGCCAGCCGCCTCCGGCGCGGCGCGCCGAGCGCAGCCGCGCGCTGGGGCCGGAGATCGACCAGGTGGCGGTGGAGGCGATGAAGATGGGGCTTTCGCTGGAAGAGTTTCAGAAGGTGGTGGAGGAGCGCTGGCGCAGGTTGCAGCCTGGCGCGGAAGTGGTAAGCGGCAAGGAGTCCGAGAAGTGAGCTCGATTCTCAAGTCCGAACAATTGACGATGAGGTTCCGAAGGCTGACGGCCTTGGATCACGTGGACCTGGAGGTGCCGGAAGGAGCGGTGTTCGCCCTCACCGGCCCCAACGGCGCGGGCAAGACCACGACGCTGGAATGCGCCATGAACATGCTCCGCCCTACGTCGGGACGGTGTGAAGTTCTGGGAAAGGACTCGCGGCGGCTAGGGCCGCGCGAACTGGAGCAGATCGGCTTCGTTTCGGAGGGCCAGAAGCTGCCCAGCGGCATGACCGTGGCGCGATTCCTGGCCTTCTGCCAGCCGATGTACCCGGCCTGGAGCGATGCGGACGCAGCGGCGCTGGTGAAGCAGTTCGGCCTGCCGCTGGACCGCAAGCTCAGCGCGCTCTCGCGTGGACAGAGAGTGAAGGCGATGCTGACGGCGGCGCTGGCGCACCGGCCGAAACTGATCCTGCTGGATGAACCTTTCGGCGGACTGGACGTGCTGGTGCGCGAGCAGTTGATCCGCAGCGTGCTGGACCGCACGCCCGAGGCGACCGTGGTGCTGGCCTCTCACGACATGGCGGAGATCGAGAGTTTCGCCACGCACATCGCCTATCTCGAAGAGGGGCGGCTGCGGTTCTGCGAGGAGACTTCGGCGCTGTCGGCGCGCTTCCGGGAAGTGGAAGTAACGACGGATGGCGAGGTGGAGCCGCAAAGCTGGCCGGAAACGTGGCTGCGGGTGCAGCGCGGCAGAGGGCTGGTGCGTTTCACTGATTCCGCCTGGATGGAGGAAGGCGCCGTCGAGCGAATCAGGGCCCTGGTTCCAGGTGCTCAGGATGTCACTTGGCGGGGGCTGGATTTGCGCGGAATCCTATTGGCGGTAGCGGCGGGCAGGCAGGATCTGGAGCAGTAAGCCATGAAGACTGTACTGGCGTTCGTACGCAAGGACAGCCGCGCGCTGTGGTGGGCGATTGCGCTGTGTCAGGGGCTGTGGGCCGCGCTGGTTTGGATGGACAGCCAGCGGCGGAGTTCAATGCCGGGGATGGCGGAAGGCTGGGGCCATATCGTGGTTCCACTGGCGTGGGTGATTCTATTGGGATTGACGGTGCTGGAAGACTCGCCCACGCAGCGGCGGCAGTTCTGGCGGACCACGCCGTGCCTCGCGCGAACGCTGCTCGCCGCCAAGGCTCTGTTCGCGCTGTGTTGGGTGCACGTGCCCTACCTGATCGGCTGCAGCGTCATTCTGTGGGCACGGGGCTTTGCCCCCTGGGAGTATGTGCCGCATCTGCTTTGGAAACAGGCGTTGGTGCTGGTGGCGGTGACGATTCCGGCCATGGCGGCGGCAGCCCTGGTCACGAGCGTCGCTGAGTTCCTGGTGCTGGGACTCGCGGCGATGGGGCTGTTGCCGTACATCATGTCCAACCTCGTCACGCTGCAGAGAAGCCCGTTTGAGGAGGAACTGACCGAGACGGCCGTGCTGATGCTGCTTCTGACGTTGGGTTCAGCACTAGTGCTGCTGCTGGTCTACGAACTGAACCGGGCGCAAGCAGCCCGCCTGTTCGGAGCCGCGACTGTGGCAGGAGTGGTGGTGGCGGCGGCAGCTTGGTCGTTGGCGGACTCCGTGCGCCTGGAAGATCTCCTTCGCACCGAGCCGTTGCCCCGCATTCAGATCCGAGCGCCATCGAAACCTGACTTGACGTCGCTGCCGGCGGAGTGGAAATCAGCCTCATGGCAGAAGCCTGGCCGCGTGGACGTATTGCTTCCGGCGGAGGTGATCGGATTCCAGCAGGAGGAGATCAACCAGGACTTCGATCTACTGAAGGGGACGATTGTGGGTGAGCGGGGCGAGTCCGTGGAAGTGAGCCGGGCGCCCCGGTATACGAAGCAGGAGAAAGCCGGAGCATGGGGAGATGTGGTCGGCCTGCCAGCCCCTCAGTTGTCCTTTGCGATTTTGCTGAGTCTTCCAGAGAGCGAATTCAGGCGCGTCCGGCTGGGCAAGGTCTCCGTGGAAGGGTCTGTGCGCGTTTCAAGCAATTCGCTGGCGGAACGGCGGCTGATGAGAGAGGACACCAGGACTTGGATTCCAGAGTTAGGCTTCTGTTCCGTCTCTCTCTGCACGCCATTCCGGGGATCCGGAGCCGCCCTGGAACGCTCGGTGACTTGCGAATCAACGAAGCCGTTGTCACCCTTCTCAGAGGTTCGGTACTGGAAGACAGAGCCCGGCTGGAGCAGAACCAAGCACTTGGTGGACTACGCCGCATCCCTGCAAGGGCCAGCCAGAACCTGGCTGTCGCCCCTGTACAGAGTGGAATCACGCCAGGGCGCGAGCATGCACGCAGAAGGGGAATCACGGGACTGGACGGTGGAATTCAAACCGTCCATCCATGAGCGAAGCGAGTTGGTGCGATTCCGGGCCGAGGGGCTGTACCTGAGCCGCTACGCGCTGGGAGTTCCGCCTGAGGAATAGCACGGAGAGAATCACAATGCGAACGTCACTTCTCTACTTCCGGAAAGACAGCCGCCATCTGTGGTGGGCCATCCTGGCGGCCACAGCGATGTATGGCGTGCTCGTTTGGACGGACTGCTGGCGCAGGGATTCGCAGCCCGACCCGGTGACGGGATGGGGCAACCTGGTAGTCCCCTTCCTGTGGGCGCTGCTGATGGCGCTGGCTGTGCTCGAAGACCCGCTCAGCGGCCGGCGGCAGTTCTGGCTGACTACGCCGGCGACAAGCCGCGAGATCTTCGGAGCGAAAGCGCTGTTCGCACTCTGTTGGATTCATGCCCCGTACCTGGTGGGTTGCATCATTGTGCTGGCGGCACGGGGATTCTCGCCGTGGGCGCATCCCGGCGCGCTACTCGAACAGCAGGCAGCCGTCCTGCTGATGGTGACGTTGCCGGCCATGGCGTTGGCGTCGGTGGTAGGCAATGCGGCGCATTTCACGATCATCGCCTTGGTGGTTGTCGCAGTGGAGGGCTTCACCGGCCCCCTCATGATGAGAGCCATCCCCTTCTTCATCCGCTGGTATGCGGAGCAGGCCATGTTCATCATGTGCGCGCTCGGGCTGACTGCCATCCTCGTGCTGGGGCTTACCTACGGCGCGCGGCGCATTCCGGCGGCACGGCTTGCCGGCTCCCTGGCGTTGCTGCTCACCGGTGGCGTACTCCATACCTGGACTTTTGAGACAAATCTGCGGACGCTGACCTGGCTCAGAGGCAGTGAAATCCACATTGACAGCTTCGCACTGAAGCCGGAGGCGCCTGTCATCTCAAACGAGATGCTGATGAAAAGGAGGGGCGGAGTGGGGAGCGGATACTGGATTCCCTATCAGATAGCCTGCTCGTCCAGGGAAGAACACCTGCTGTACGCCCCGCTGCAAGTCACCCTGACCAACCGCCGCGGAGAGACGCTCACAAGTTCTGCTCCTGAACAGAACTGGTCTGGGCGCCGCCCGTCGCTCCTTGCGATGATGGTCTCTTCGCCGGAAGCCGGCAAAGGCTGGCTCCAGCTGGTGCCGGACGGGAACGGGGAAGAGAAGATCGGCTCCGGCCCCCTGAAGCTCTCTGGAGAGGTGGTGGCGTTGGACTACAAGAAGGGCCGTGCCACTCCGATGGATCCGTTCACTCGCACGGATGTCGCAGGCGTCGGGATTTGCGTGGCGGAGTTGCGGGAGGCGACACTGCGGGGGGACGCAGTGAGTGTCCTCTGCGAATCTGCCGGCCGAGGCGTGGAGTATGTTCAAGGCCGGTTCTGGAGGCAGGACGACCCCTGGGAGTTGCGGTTCAGGCTGGATCAGGCATGGAACAACATGTCGTGGCCCCGGTTGAGCTGGCTCTCGCCGGTGAAGCGGAAGCAGTCCCTGCTGCCAGTCGTGCAAGTGATGGGAGGCTACCAGAGCGTGTGGGAGGTGCCAAGAGAGAAACTCCAGGGCCTGAAGTTGGAATTGGCGCCGATCCGGCAGAGGGTGTCGCAGGTTGTCCGTTTCAAGTTGGAGGGCGTGGAACTGAAGAAGTTCGTGATGCGGTCAGCTCAGTGACTCACGGCCGCTTGCCAAAGTTGTACGTAAAACTGACCAGGAACTGCCGGTCGGGCTCGCCGCCCACCAGGCCATAGCGCTGCCACACCGCGTCGATGGAAGCGCGGCCGGTGATCTCGTAGGCAACGCCACCGAAGACCGCCAGAGTTCTCTCGAACCCTGTAGCGTGCTCCAACACCGCATCGGCGTGCGGCGTGAAGCGTCTCAGTTTTCGCCCCAGCTGGCGCCCATAACCAATATCCAAATCCCACACGCCCGCAGGATTGGTATCGGACGGCACCGTGGCAGCGCTCCAGGAGAGCGCGACGCCCAGGCTGTTGCCGGACTTGTCGAGGCGGCCGACGGCCGTGGCGCCCAGCCGCACCCCGGAGTCGTTTCGCAGCATGGCGGTGATCGTCGGAGCCACGGCGATGTCGAAGTGTTCGCTGTCGAACAGAATCGACGTGGCGGCGAAAGTCAACCTGTCGCTGAACTGCGTGTTGCGTCCGCCGGCGCTCACCCCGCTGGCGACGGAGTCGAACGACGCGCTGTACTCGGTGCGGCCCCAGAAGAGCGAATCGCCGTCGGGGGTCCATTTGAGCGCCGAAGGCAGCGTGAAGGTCGAAGTCGTGTAGGAGTAGAGGCCGCCGAAGTCCAATTCCACGGTGCCGGGTTCGGTGATCAGATCATTCACGTGCAGCTTTTTGCGCAGTGAAACGCCGGAACTCTGACGGTGCACGGAGCTGCGGTGGTGCTTGGACGCCGCGTGCGCCGGCACAATGGCCAACAAAAGAAGCAATCCCGTAGCGCGAGTCACAATTGCAGCCCTTGTTGTTACAGGCTACTACGGAGTATCGCCTCCAATTGCGTGAGGGCATCCTCTGCGGAATCATACGGCGCCAATGCGCAACGCGGATGGCGGTTGCCGGTGATGAGCAGCGAAATCGCGCGCGCCAGATCACGGCGGTAGAAGAGGATCACCGGCTTCTGCGTTCCGCCCAACAGGTACCCCGCTTCAAAGCCGATACCGAACGACGAGCCGCTCACTTCTCCCAGGAAGAGATCGCACTCCTCCAGCCAGCGCATATCGCGCTCATAAACCTCGTGCGCGGCCAGACGGCGGTCGGCTTCGCGCGCATTGTCGTCGATCAGATGGCGCGTGAGCACGGTGTGGCCCAGCATCTCCATGCGTTCAACCAGCAGCCGCGCGGTGGCCAGCGAACCTCGGTCGCCCGCCACCGTAAAACCAAAGTAGATCTTCATTACGGGGTCAGCACTTTGCGGCAGTATTCCACGCACTTCCTGATCTCGGCCAGCACGTCGGAGCCCTGCGGAATCTTGTACTCCAGCTCGATGGTGGCCTGGAACTTCCACTTCTCGCGCTGCATGAGGAGCAGGAAGTCCTTCAGCGGCGTGTCGCCCTGGCCCCAAGGCATGCCGGGGCCGTTGTCCTTCTTGCGGTCTTTCAGGTGGACATGCGTGATACGGGTGTGGTTCTCCTTGATCCACTCCGCCGGCGAGAATCCGTTGGAAGCGAAGAAGTGCCCTATATCCACGTTGGCCCCGTTGTACTTCGAGTACCAGAAGGCCTGCTCCCACGCGCCCAGGCGGCCGAACGCCTCCGGGTTCGTCAGATTGCCGTGGCCATGGTAGCCCACCATCAGCTTGTGCTTGGTAGCGAACTGGCCGATGCGCTTCGTCTGGCTCACCGGAATCTCGCAGGAGATGGCATGCGCGCCCAGCGCCTTGGCCATCTGGAAGCAGTAATCCAGCACGTCGTCCGGTGCGGTATTGATGCCGTCCATCTTCACGATCTGGATCTTTACGCCGGCATCCTCGTACTTCTTTCGAAAGTTCTTGAACTCCGCCATGGAGCGCGAGAGGCGCCACTTGCGCAACTCTTCCAGCGCGGCTTTGTCGGCGGGAGAGATCGTCTCCTTACCGCGCGGGCCCATGCCCACGCCGCGCGAAGCGATGGCCGGCGCTCCGAGGAACGCCTCGATGGGCTGCGTGCGAAGCTCGGCTGCGCTCACACCGGTCTGCGCCATGTAGCCGAGAATCTGATCGGCGTTACTTGGCAGCCCGTGGTAGCTGTACGGGATGTTGATGCCCACCTGCACGCCGCCGATCAGCGAGTTCGGTTTCGTGGCGGGCGCCGTGGGTGCGGCGGGCAGCGAAGAGGCGGATAGTCCGGCCAGTGCCAGGCGTCCTAGGTCGCGGCGATTGATATCCATGGTGTTCTCCTGAACTAGAGCTTGAGTTCCCAGCCCTTCTTGAATTCGGGGCGGACGAATTTGTTGGCGGCGGCGTTGTTCTTGAAGCGCATGTTGGCCGCATCCCATTCCAGCTTGCCGGACACTCGCCACGCAATTACGGCCAGGGCGAGCCATTCTGCGTAGGGCCCCGTGATCGAGAAGTCGGAGCACGACCGTTCCCCGCCCTTGCAGGCGCGGATCCAGTCCAGCATGTGGCCGGGCGAACGCGTCAGCAGCGGCGGCGGCAGCTGGTATTCTCTCCAACGCGCGCCCGGCAGCAGCCACACGCCCTCGCCGCGCGACGACGTAGCCAGCATTCCTTTCGTGCCGATGAAGAGCGAGCCGTTGCCCGTCAGCACGCCCGGCTGCGATCCGGAGCCGCGTCCGCCGGGCGGCAGGTAGACCGCCACGCCCGGACCGCCCGCGCCCATCACCGGTGCATTCGCCGGACGCGCCGCGCGCTGCGCCGGCGCCCCGGTGGAGCGCTCCTGCCGCGGCCCGCGGCCCTTCTCGCCCAGGTTGTTAACCGGCGGCAGAATCACTTCATTTTCCATGCCCGGCACGCGGAACGCCTCCGGATCTCCAGGCCGCGCCGAGTCGTGATAGTACACGGCGACAGCCGGCATCTTGCCGCGCGCGGGGAAGTCCAACCTCACCACGCCGCGATGCGGCACCGTGATCGAGGACTTACCCTCCTGCCGCAAGCACTCAATGCTGGTGGGCGCGCCCAACTGCAGCGCCGTGTGCACGGGCCCGGCCGTGTGCGTGGCCCAGTTGCCCACCTGGCCGGTGCCGAAATCCAGGAAGCCGCGCCAGTTGTACGGCACATATGCGTCGCTGAACGGCCGCTCAGCCGCACCGCCCAGCCACAGTTTCCAGTCGAGCGTGTCGGGCACCTTTGCTTCCGCGGGAGGCGCCTCCAGCCCCGTGGGATGCGTGCCCGGCGTGGTGACGAAATGCGCTTCCGTCACATCGCCGATCTCGCCGGACCAGATAATCTCCGCCGCCACCCGGTTGCACTCGTGCGAGAAGCCCTGGTTCCCCATCTGCGTGGCCACGTTGTACTTCACCGCCGCCTGCTGCAGCAGCCGGGCTTCCCACGGCGTGCGCGTCAGCGGCTTTTCCACGTAGACGTGCTTGCCGTGCTGCATGCAGGCCAGCGCCACGGTGGCGTGCATGAAGTCCGGGATGCCGATGGTGCAGGCGTCGATGTTTTTTCCTTCCTTGTCGAGCATGACGCGGAAGTCTTTGTAGTGCGGAACCTTGTACCTGGCCAGATTGGCGGCGCCGCGTTTGGCGTCCACCTCGCAGAGCGCCACGATGTTCTCCGTCGCGGCCGCCTGGTTCAGGATTCCGCCGCCCTGGCCGCCCACACCGATCGCTGCGACATTGAGCTTGTCGTAGTAAGGCTTGTAGCCAAGCGCTTTCAGGGAAGGCACGCTGCCGTAGCCGCTCAGCGGCACGGCCCCGGCCAGCAGGGATCCGAAGAAGAAATGACGGCGAGGAAATGATGCGGAAGACATGACGGTGCTCACGAGTAGAGGCGGACACGGGCATCATATCGTAACGGCCCCGCCCGCTCATTGCGGATCGCCTCGCTACGCTCAGTACAGCCTTTTCGTTGCTCAGATACAGTCCGCCGTGTATTGGGAAATTGCCCCACGCTCCGTAGCCTGAAAAGTGGAGGCACACTGCCATGGCGGATTTCTACCAAACAGGAGCGGTAACAACCCTGCACCGCCTGACATCGAATCACGTCGACAGGCTGGAAGCGGACCTGGAGAAATTCGCCCGCAACAAGCCCATCGGACTAGTCCTGCCCGCCCTCTACTCCGAGTTCGAAACCCCAGCCATGCAGCGCATCGTGCGCGAACTGCAACAGGTACGCTACCTGCAACGCATCGTCCTGGTGCTGGCACGTGCCAACCGTGAACAGTACGACCGCGCGCGCAGCTTTTTCGACAACTTCTACACGCCCGTCACCATCATCTGGGTGGATAGCGAGAGAGTTCAAGCCCTGCTCCAGATGCTTGAGGAGAAGGGGCTGCCGCCCGGCCCCGACGGCAAAGGCCGCTCCTGCTGGATGGCCTATGGCTACCTGCTGGCCAAGCGGGACTGCCAGGTAATTGCTCTGCACGATTGCGATATCGTCAACTACGACCGTCAGCTGCTGGCCCGCCTCTGCTACCCCGTCGCGCACCCCCACCTCACCTTCGATTTCTGCAAAGGCTACTACGCCCGCGTCACTGACCGCATGCACGGCCGCGTCACCCGCCTCTTCATGACGCCCCTCATCCGCGCCCTCGAAGGCATGGCGTCCGGAAACCCCTACTTGCGCTTCTTGGACAGCTTCCGCTACCCGCTGGCCGGCGAGTTCGCCATGGACATTGACCTCGCCCGCGTCAATCGCATCCCGGCCGATTGGGGCCTCGAAGTCGGAGTCCTCGCCGAAGTCTTCCGCAACTGCACCGTGGCGCGCACCTGCCAGGTGGACCTCATGGACAACTACGAGCACAAACACCAGGTGCTCTCGCCTGATGACCAATCCAAGGGACTGTCTCGCATGGCCATGGACATCTCGAAGTCCCTCTTCGTCACCCTCGCCGCCGAAGGCCTCGTCTTCACCGCCGACCACTTCCGCAGCCTCGAAGTCCGCTACGTCCGCATGGCCCAGGACACCATCGCCCGGTATTACGCCGATGCGATGTTGAACGGCCTCAAATTTGACCGCCACGCTGAAGAGCAGGCCGTCTCCGTCTTCGCCAGGAGCCTCAGCGGCGCCGCCGCGGAGTTCGTGCGCGATCCTCGCGGACTGCCGCTAATCCCCAATTGGAATCGGGTGGGCGCCGCCATGCCGGAGTTCTTTGATCTCTTTGAAGACGCGGTGGAGAAAGACTCGCGGCAGTTCGCCGCACGCCTCGTCTGAAGGAGAGCCCATGGCGCAACCTACTTTGCCGCTGGAGGCTCTCCGGGCCGCGGAAGTCATCCGCCGGGCAGATATCGTTATCGGTATTCCGAGCTACAACAATGCCCGGACCATTGGTCATGTCGTTCGCGCGGCCAACGCCGGGCTAGCCAAGTATTTCCCCCAGCTCACCGCCGTCGTCATCAACTCCGACGGGGGCTCCAGCGACGGAACCTGCGATGCCGTCCTCTCCGCGCGCGTGGAGGACAGCCACCTCATGCTGCTCTCAACCCCGCTGCTGGCCGCCCATCGCCTCTCTTTCCCCTATCATGGCGTGCCTGGCAAAGGCAGCGCCTTTCGCATGGTTTTCCAACTCGCCCGCCAGCTCGACGCCAAGGCCTGCGCCGTCGTCGACTCCGACCTGCGCTCCATCACGCCCGAGTGGATCGATCTCCTCATCCGCCCCATTCTATTCGCCGGCTTCGACTTCGTCGCCCCCTACTACCAGCGCCACAAGTACGACGGCACCATCACCAACAGCATCGTCTACCCGCTCACGCGCATGCTTTACGGGGTCTCCGTCCGCCAGCCCATCGGCGGCGAGTTCGGCATCTCCGCCCGCCTCATCCAACGCTACCTCCAGCGCCAGGACTGGGAAACCGACGTCGCCCGCTTCGGCATCGATATCTGGATGACAACCATCGCGCTAGCCGAGGGCTACCGCGTCTGCCAGAGCTTCCTTGGCGCCAAGTTGCACGACGCCAAGGATCCAGGCTCAGACCTATCGGCTATGCTCCAGCAGGTCGTCGGCAGCGTATTCGCCCTGATGGAGGAGTACGACAGCATCTGGCGGCAACGCACCGGCTCGTCACCCGCGGAGCTCTTCGGTTTCCGCTTCGATGTCGGGCTCGATCCCATCGCCGTGAATGTGGAACGCATGGTGAACTCCTTCCGCCGCAGCACCGCGGACCTAGGTGAGATCTGGGAATCCGCGCTCGAGCGGCCCACGCTCGCCGAGGTGCGGAACCTCGCCTCCGAGAGCGGCCGCGATCGACGGCTCTTCCATTTCGACGATCAACTCTGGACCGATGTGGTACTTCAATTCGCTTGTGCGTTTCGCAAGCACCCCATCGCTCGCGGCACCATTCTGCGGTCGATGACTCCGCTCTACCTCGCCCGCGTCGCCTCTTTCGTCCTGGAAACGGAGAAACTCATGGCGCCGGAGGTGGAAGACAGAATCGAGCAGCTCTGCCGCACGTTTGAGAACGCCAAACCGCAGTTCTTGACGAAATGGGAGGCAAGCGGCAAAGCGGGAAAACACTACGCGGCGGCGCGCTCCCAAGACGCCCCTCGTCCCTTAACGGCAGCCCAATTGGAGGTGAACCATGATTGAAATCTTGAAGCGGATTTTGGAAGATACGCTGCAACGGCTGAACTACCAGATCGCTACATATCTACCCTCGCTGCTCGCGGCAGTCGCCCTAACTCTGGTCGCCTACCTGGCGGCTGTTTCCGTGCGATGGCTGGTCTATCGGATCTTCAAAGGCCTCACCATCGACAAGTTCCTGCGCCAGAGCGGCGTCGCCTTTCTGGTCGATCCGTCCGGCCGTCTGCGCGCCACGCGTCTGGCGGCGGAAAGCGCCTATTGGTGCCTCATCCTGGTCGGAATCCTCCTAGGCCTGGATGTCTTCGGCACGGACCTCACCACACGCATCGTGCAGAGCTTCGTGTTTCTTCTGCCTAAGCTGATCGTCGCAGGACTGATCCTCCTGGGCGGTGCCTGGCTGGGCCACTACCTGGGCCGCAGCATGCTGGTTTGGGCGGTGAATGAAAACCTCCCGACACCGCGCCGGCTTGCGGTCCTCGTACGCGTTCTCATCATCTTCGTGGCTGTCGTTGTCGCGGCCGACCAGCTCGACTTCGCCCGCAGCGTCTTCCTGGCGGCTTTCATCATTCTGGTCGGTGGAGCAGTGCTAGCAGCTAGCCTGGCGATCGGTCTGAGCGCACGCGGCGTGTCGCGCCTGCTCGGCGATCAGAACGGCCCGCTGGACGGGAGCGCCGAACGCTCCCTCTGGAGCCATCTGTAAACTGCTGCCCTGCCACCTGAGGGGCGGCTACCGCGTTCCACCGCCCCTCAGGTGAATCTCAGCACAGCTTCGTTCCAACCCGCCGGGCCGGGCTGAGTCGTGACGAATCCCTGCGGTACTGCCGCTTGCAACTCCTGCACACGCGAAGATCGAATCAACACCGGATGATCCACTCGCAACAGAAACGGCACATCGTTCAGCCCGTCTCCCAGTCCGATGGTCTGTACCTCGTGCCACTGCCTCCTGTACAGCGCGATCAGCGCCAACGCCGCCGTAGCCTTGTCGTTTTCGCCCAGGATGTGCCAGAACCGCCCGCCGCGCGTCCACTTTCTTCCCCGGCGCACGATGGCCGCTTTGAGAACCTCGTCCTTCCCCTCGTCCAGCACCACAAACGGCTCATCATATTCGCGCTGCTTCGCCAGCAGCGCGTCTTCCCGCTGCATGCCGCACTCGGACGCAACTACGTCGGGCGTCATTGCCTGGAAGCCCAGCACCCGGCACCCGCACTCCTCCGCAGCTATTTCCAGGTCCGCCACCAGTTGCTGATAGGGCTCGCCCCACTCCAGCACTTCATACCCGTCTCGCTGCCTGGCCCCGGCTACGCCGCCAGGGAAGTAGCCCTCCGGAATGAACGCCGCTCCGCCGTTCTCCACGATGAACGGATGCGAGTGCCCCAATCGACGACGCCATACCTCCACCTCGGCCCGAGTCTTGCTCGTGATCGGAATCCAGGGAATGCCCTTCCTGCGCAATCGTTCCAATGCCGGGCGCGCCGGGCTCCACTCATAAGTCTCCTGGTCCAGCAGCGTTCCATCCAGGTCGGTAAGAATCAGCACCATCAGGCTCCGCTCACAGGTTACTCTGTGCCGCCAGCCGCAACGATCGTCCCATCGGACTATTTTCAGCACAGAATGGCTGTATGAGGGCCGCAACAACATGAAGTCGAAAACCTGGCTGGTGCTCTCGATCGGATTTGGAACGCTGTTGGTTCTCATCGCCCTGCTCGGACTCGGCGCCGTCAATCGCGCCCAGGCTCTGCATAGCGAAACCCTCGCCGCCCACGATGCTTACCTGCGCGCGGACACCGTCCTCCGCGAAATCCCGGCTGACCTCTATCTCGGCGGCATTCTCATCCGCGACTACCTGCTCGACCCCGACTACCAAGCCGTGGACGCCTACCAGGCCCAACTCCTCGAGCGCCGAAATCTTTTGCAACAGCAACTGGACCAGCTCTCCCGCCGCTTCGGTGACAACGAGCCGGCCCGCATTCAGCAGCTCCGCACCGAACTTCACGCCTACTGGGACTCCATGACCCCTATCCTCGAATGGTCCCCCGAAGAGAAAGCGTTGAACAGCCGCGCCTTCCTCCGCCAGCAGGTTCTCCCCCGCCGCCAGGCCGTCGTCGCGCTCGCGCGAGAGATCGGCGGGATCAACGAATCCAACCTGCGCAGTGAGCAGCAGCGCCTTCAACAGAGCCAGCAGGCGTTCCGCTCCTTTCTCGAACGCACCCTTACCCTTTCTCTCTTGTTCGGCTTCGCCGTCGCGCTCATCAGCATCGCGCGCGTCGCTTCGCTGGAGCGCCAGAGCGAGCAGCAGCGCGACCGTGCCGAGACCGCCGAGGAGGAACTGCGCCGCCTCTCGCGCAACCTCGTGCGCACACAGGAAGAAGAGCGCCGCTCGCTCTCCCGGGAACTCCACGATGCCATCGGCCAGATGCTCTCCGCCATGACACTGGAACTCGGCAACGTCGAGGCCGCTCTCCATGCCCCGGACAAGATTCACGAACGCCTGGAAGAGGCCCGGCGCCTCAATGCCGAAACCATCCGGGAGGTCCGCGATCTTGCCATGGGCCTTCGTCCCGCCATGCTCGACGAACTCGGGCTCGGTCCCGCCCTCCGCTGGCAGGGCCGCGAGTTCCTGCGACGCAGCGGAGTTCCCGTCACCGTACAACTCGATGGCGATCTCGAAGGTCTCCCCGAATCTCACCGTACCGCCATCTACCGGATCGTCCAGGAGGCTCTCACCAACTGCGCCCGCCACGCACAGGCCCATTCCATCCGGGTCTCAGTCTATGGCCGGCCCGATCAAGTCCAACTCGCCATCCAGGACGACGGTGTGGGCTTCGAACCCGGTGTTTCCGCCACGCGCGGCCTTGGTCTCATCGGCATTCAGGAGCGCGTCCGTGAACTCGACGGGCGGTTAACTGTCGCCTCACGGCCCCAGAAGGGCACTATCCTGGAAGTGGAACTGCCAATGCGCCGGGAAGTGCCAGCGGTATGATTCGTATTCTCATTGCGGACGACCATGGCGTGATGCGCAAAGGACTGCGCCTCCAACTCGAGCAGCACGAAGGGCTCGAGGTAGTGGGTGAAGCCGTCGACGGCCGTCAGGCCGTTCAACTCGCCGCCGAACTTCGCCCGGACCTCGCCATCCTGGACATCGGCATGCCGAACCTCAATGGCATCGAGGCCACCGCGAAGATCACCAAACAGAACCCCGACATCGGTGTCATCATCCTCTCCGTTTACTCCGACGAAGAGTACATCCTCCGCGCCCTCACCGCCGGCGCTCGGGCCTATCTGCTTAAAGAGACCGCCGACGTCGATCTCTTCCGCGCCGTTCAGGCCGTCGCCCAGAAGAAATCTTTCTTCAGCCCGCAGGTCGCCAAAATGCTGCTCGACGACTTCGTGCTCCAACTCAAGCAGCGCGGCCTGCAGGATTCCTACGCCCTCCTCACCGAACGCGAGAAAGAAGTCTTCCAGCTTCTCGCCGAAGGCAGGTCCGCCAAAGACATCGCCAGCCTCCTCAATCTCAGCCCCTACACCGTAGAAACCCACCGGACTCACATCATGCAGAAGCTGGACCTGCACAGCTCAGTAGACCTGGTCCTCTATGCCGTGAGGAAAAAGCTCATCGCGTTCTAGATAAGCTGTCATCGTGGCAGCCAATCCTTCGATCACACATCCAAAGCCCGCGATCCTCCTGGCAGCGCTGGCCGCTGTTTGGCTCCCCGCCAGCGCCGGCGATACCGAGGCCCGCGATTTCATCTCCGCCAAGCTCCTCGGCCGGCCCGCCACCCGGGCCGCCGGCGCGCAGATCGTCGTCACCCCGAAGCCCTCTTCGCTGGCCCGCAATCGCATCGCCGGCCGCGCCTTCCGCATCGTTGAGCAGCAGTATGCCGGCGGCATCGCCCAGCGCGCTCCAGGCCATGCTCACATCGTCCTGCCCGCACCCGCAGCGCGCTTCCAGGCCCTGGTCGGTGTCGACAGCAACGACCTCGGCTACTACGCCAACGCAGGCCGCGGCATGGTCATCGCCAGCGTTGAGGTCAATGGCGCAGAGCGCTTCCGCTCTCCCGTCTTGAAAGAAGGCATGGCCGCTGTCCCCGTCTCCGTCGACCTCGCCGGCGCCCGCGAGTTCACCCTAAAACTCACCGCCACCGGCGAACGCACCCGCACCTATCAATCCGAATGGGACCAGGCTGATTGGGTCGACGCCCGCGTCACCCTCGCCGATGGCGCCACTGTGAAGATCGCAGACCTCCCCTCCGGCCCCCTCCCCGGCGCCTATCCCACCTCCGCCCCCTTCTCCTTCCGCTACCAGGGGCGCCCCTCGGCCGAGTTCCTCGATACCTGGCAGCTCGCCCGCTCTGCGCAGCGCCTCGATTCCGCCCGCACCCGCCACACGCTCACTTACTCGGAGCCCAACGGGCCCCTCCAGCTCCGCCTCGAAGCCGTCGTCTATGATCAATTCCCTGTCGTCGAATGGACGCTCTTCCTGAAGAACCGCGGCGCCGCCCCCACGGCCATCCTCGAAGACATCCAGGCGCTCGACACGACCTTCGAACGCGGCGGCGGTACGGAGTTCCTCCTCCACCACTCCAAGGGCAGCCCCAACTCCGCCACTGACTTCATGCCGATCGAATCGCCTCTTCTCCCCGGCGAGGAGAAGCGCATCTCCACCCGCGGCGGACGCTCCACCGACACCGACTTCTCCTACTTCAACATCGCCCGCGCCGAAGGCGGCATCATCGCCGCTCTCGGCTGGCCCGGCCAATGGGCCGCCCGCTTCATCCGCGATAGGGACCGCACCCTGCGCGTCCGCGCCGGGCAGGAACTCACCCATTTCCGCCTCCTCGCCGGCGAAGAGGTCCGCTCGCCTCTCGTTGCCCTCCTGTTCTACGACGGCGATTGGATCGACGGCCAGAACCTCTGGCGCCGCTGGATGGTCGCTCACAACCTGCCCCGCCCCGGCGGCCGGCTTCCACCCCCGCAGCTCGCCGGCGGCAGCAACCGCCACACCGTCGAAATGCAGGATGCCAACGAGGAGAACCAGAAGTCCTTCCTCGCCCGCGACCTCGACGCCGGCCTCAAACTCGACTACTGGTGGATGGACGCCGGCTGGTATCCCTCCCCCAAAGGCTGGCCGCAAACCGGCACCTGGGAGCCAGATCCTGTACGCTTCCCACGCGGCCTCGCCCCCGTCGCTGCCGCCGCCCACGCCCGCGGGGTCAAGACCATCGTCTGGTTTGAGCCGGAGCGCGTCGCCCCCGGCTCCTGGCTCTACGAAAAGCACCCGGAATGGCTCCTCGGCCCCGACGGCCGCAACAAGCTTCTCTTCCTCGGCAACCCCGAAGCCTACAAATGGCTCATCGAACGCGTCAGCACCCTCATCCGCGAACAGGGTATCGACCTTTACCGCCAGGACTTCAACTTCGAACCCCTCGCACTGTGGCGCAACAACGACTCCGAAGACCGCCAGGGCATCACCGAAATCCAGCACATCACCGGCTACCTCGCCTTCTGGGATGAACTCCGCCTCCGCTTCCCTGCCCTCGCCATCGACACCTGCGCCTCCGGCGGCCGCCGCGACGATCTCGAAACCCTGCGCCGCTCCGTCCCACTCTGGCGCAGCGATCACCCCTACGAACCCGCCTCCATGCAGGCCCAAACCTACGGCCTCGCCCTCTGGGTCCCCTACTTCGGCACCGGCGTCAACTCCGTGGAGCCCTACCTCTTCCGCAGCCAGATGACGCCCGCCATCGGCATCGGCCTCGAACCTGGCCGCCTCGAGAACGGCTATGCCCGCTTCCGGAAACTCGTCGCCCAGTGGCGCGAATTTGCTCCTCTCTACTACTCCGACTTCTACCCCCTCACGCCCTACCGCATCGAGCAGACCGAGTGGATGGCCTGGCAGTTTCACTCGCCCGGCCGCAACGAAGGCATGGTGCAGGCCTTCCGCCGCGAGTCGAGCCCCTACACCTCCAGCCGCTTCCGCCTCCGCGGGCTGGAGCGCGCCGCCCGCTACCAGTTCACCGACATCGATACCAACGCCGCCGTTACGGCCACCGGAGCGCAACTCATGGACGACGGCCTCGACGTGAAGATCGCCCAAGCCCCCGCCGCCGTCGTCCTGCGCTACCGCAAGGCCGCCGTCGCTCAGTGAGTCATCGCGTACAGCACGTAATTCACGCCCAGCCGCATCGCCTCTGACGCGAACCGCTCCGGATAGTGCGGATCATCGGCAAACTCCCAGCCGTCGCCCACGTCCATGTTGAAGCAGATGGCGATCACGATCCGCCCCTGCGCGTCACGGATCCCCCGCCAGTGCGGCACCACGCCGCCGCGCTCGATCTGCGAGCCATGCACCACGTTCGCCCCCGGCACCCGCACGCGCTCCTTCATGTCGTAGACCGTGTGAAAGATCGCGTCCCCGTCCTCCAGTTCCTCCGCTTGCGCCCCCGGCAGAATCATCTGCACCCCGGCCATGAAATTCGCCCACTCGCGCTCGTTGTGGAAGTCGTCCACCAGCAGAAAGCCCCCGCGCAGGAAATACTCGCGCATCCGCCGCGCCTCGTCCGGTGAAATCCGCCAATCTCCTACTGATCCCGCCATCATCCACGGATGGGCGAACATCTCGTCGCTCGACGCATCCAGAATCGTCTCGATCGACCGCGCCTGCACCCGCGTCAATCTCCTCCACAGCGAGATGAACGTCCGGTCGCCCTTATTCACATCGATCCCCCAGCGCGAATAGCGGAACGGCCGGTCCATCGGCGATCGGTAGCGCAGCCGCCCCAGCGCAAACTCCGCCGCCTCGTGCGCATCCGTCGGGTCCTCCACCGGGTCCTGCATCTCGGCTTCATACTTCGCCCAGATTCGTTGCCGGTACTGCCCCGCCGCCGCCCACGCCAGTAGCGTGCCGAGTAGACCGGCCAACCACAGGCGGCGCTGCCCCAGTCTGCGCATGCTGCGGATCTCTGCTTATCGTGAGCGGCTCAATCGGCGGTAATATTCGGCCACGGCCTCTGAATACCCAGGCGGCGCCTTGGCCGGATTCGTGACACGCGCCGGCGCGCCGGCGGCGGAATCCAGTTGCCGCCTCAACCGCAGCTCCAGTTGCTCGAGCTGCGGCATGATCTCTCTCTCGATTTGCGACAGCAGCGCGGGATTGCCGGGAAATTGCCTCGGGTCCAGACGCTGCATCTGACGGATCAGCCTCTCCAACTCCGCCGGCGACTCGTCACCGGCCGACTCTGAGCGCAATTGCTGCAACTGGCGCAGCGCATTGTCGTAGCTCTGCTCCAACCCGCGCTGTCCGCCGCCGCCGGCATTGTCTAGATCCCGCCGCGTGCCGTCGTTCATCGCGCTGTACTCCCCGCGCTGAAACGAATTGCCGAACCCGCCCTGCTGGCCGCCCGGATTCTGTGACTGCCCTTGCCGGCCCATCTGGCCCTGTTGCCCGCGCTGGCCCTGCTGGCCTTGTTGACCCTGCTGACCCTGCTGACCCTGCTGTCCTTGTTGCCCTTGCTGTCCTTGTTGCCCTTGCTGACCCTGCTGCCCTTGCTGGCCCTGTTGCCGCTGCAACTCGCGCGCCACCTGGCTCCGCAGGCTCTCGATCTGGTTCAGTGCCCGCTCTGTGTTATCGCGCTCCGGCGAAGAGCCCTCCCGCCCCGCCATCTGCTTCGCCTCGGACACTTGCTGGCTCAGGCGGTCCAACATCTCCGTCACCACCTTCTCCCGCGGAGCCAGATACGGACCCAGCCCGCGCCGGATCCAATCCGACCCGAACTTCAACCGAATCCCCAGCTCATTCTGCTGCGCCTCGCCCAGAGCTTCTCTCAACCGGTTCGCGGCGCCCTTCTGCGACCCCGAAAGCGCCCGCGTCGCATCCCGCATGCCCTGCTCCAACTTGCGGTAGTCGCGCTCCATCGCCTCCTTCTGACGCGCCATCTGCTCCGTATTGGCTTGAGCCTGCCCGGGCCGCTGAGCCGCGGCACCCTGCGGCTCTCCAGGGAATGCCTTGCGGACCTGGTCCTCGTACTGCTTCTGCCGGGCCGCAAGATCAGCCGCCTGCTGAGACAAATCCTCCATCCTGTCCCCCGCCTGCTGCCGCCGCATGCCGGCCATCGACTCACGCGCCTCCGCCATGCGCTCCGCCGCTCGCCGCGCGCTATCCGCGCTCGATTGGCCTTGTTCGGATTGCGCCCGCCGCATGTCGTCGATGGCGCGCTCCAGTTGCTGCTGCGTCCGCGCCATCCGCGAGTCGTTGGACTGCTGCCGGCCCGCCCCGGACTGCTGGCCCGACTGTTGCTGGCTGGATTGTTGCCCGGACTGCTGTCCAGATTGCTGCCCCGACTGCTGCCCGGACTGCTGCCCGGATTGCTGCCCGGACTGCTGCCCTGACTGCTGCCCTGACTGCTGCCCCTGCTGCAGCTCCTCCATCCTCCGCCGCAGCTCTTCGGCTTCGCGGCGCAGCATCTCCTGCGCCCAGCGCTGCTGAAAATTCTGCTGCTGGTTCTGCCGCTGTTGGGCAGCCTGCTGCTGCCTCCGCGCCAGATCTTCCAGTTTCTTCAGCGCCTCGTCCACCTGGCGCTCCCGGTCCTCGGCTGAACCGCCGCCGGATTGCGCCGTCTCGTACTGGTTCTTCTCCGTGTCGAGTTCCAGGTCAAAGAGGCTCTCCAGATCCCGCATCTGGCCGCCGCCGCCGCCCCCGCCGCCGCCGCGCTGCCCGAAGGCCACCTGGATCTGGCGGAACATGCTCTCCGCCCTCAGCAGGTGTTGCAGCGCCTTCTGCTCCGGCGCCAGCGCGTCTTTCCACTGCTGGGACTTCAAGCGGCCCGCCGCGTCCGTCATGTTCTGCGCCGCCTGGTCCATTTCGGCGGAGAACTTCTTGAACTCTTCATTCGTCGCCGCCAGCTGCCGGCTGCGCATGCGCTGCGCCAGGGACTTCGCCTGCGCTGAGAGCTTCTGCTGCACGCCCTCCAGGAACTTCGCGTCTTCTTCCGATTGCGCCCTCGGCTTCGGCGCTTTGATCTGGTTCCAGGTTGCGGCGATAATCTCCTTCTGCCGCTGCGCGATGTCGGCCTGCTGATCGCCCTCCCCTCCACCGCCGCCTCCACCCGATGCCTGCGACTGCTGGTACTCCTTCTCGAAGGGCTGCGCCTCCAGGAAGTAGATGTCCGTCTGCGTGGCCGCACGCGCGTCGCGCGCCCCTGCCGAAACCGCCACCACGTCTCCCGGAACCAGCCCGAACTCTTCCAGCGCGATGGTCGCCGACCCGCGGGCTTCCTTCGATCCCTTCGCCGCCGGCAGGTTGATCGTCTTCTCGGCTCCGCCATTCACGGAGTACTTCAGTTCCACCTGCTGCAGGCCGAAGTCGTCGGAAGCCTCCACGTCGATCGTTACTTCCTCAATGGGGCTCACCTTGGCGTCGCGCCCGGGCCTGGAGATGCGAATCACGGGCGGCTTCTCAGCGCGCGCTTCGATGAAGTAGTCCTCCGTCAGCCGGACTGGCAAGCCCTGGTCGATCGCAGCGATGTGATACGCCCCGTCCTTCTTCACGGACAGGCGCGCGCGGGACCAAAGGCCGTCCCACGGCTCCAGCGGCACTCGCGTGGAGTCGTCCAGGATCAGCGCTCCCGACGACAGCGGCCGGTCGGTCTGGATGAACAACTCGGCCTCCGTGCCTTCCACCGCCCGCACATCGCCGCCCGGATCCTCCGTTACCTCCTTCAGCCCCAGATACGCCGGGTAATGATACGTCACCCGGATCTTCTTCACCGCCGGCATATCCAATACCGTCAAGTGGTGGATGGGAGACCGCAGCCGACCCGCCTCCACCTGGTACTCCACATCCTCCGCCAGCGCCGCGAAGAGAAACGCATACCCGCCGCCGCCCGGCCGCGGCTCCATGCGCAGGTTCTGCCACTGCGTGTCGCCCTTCTTGCGGGCGCGCAAGCTCACCGCTGGAGACTCGAAGCCCTTTAGCACCGCCTCCACAATCTGATCCCCGCCGCGCCGGATCCGCGCGTCTCCCGGCTTCACCGTCAACCCATAGATCGGCCCCTGCCCCGCCCGCGGAGCGCCCGCCCACAACAGCCGTGCGCCATAACCCAGGCTGCCCGGACCGGCCAGCGTCAGCCACAGCAACAACCCCACACCAGCCACCGACGCCAGGCTCAGAGCCGCCAGCGCCACTGGGCGGACCACTGACTCCGGCGGAGCCGCCTGCGCCGAATCCAGCGCCTGCCTCGCCACCAGCTCTGCAAATGGCGAGGACTCGTCCGTGCTGGAAAGCGTAATCGCCCGGTGTGAAAACTCGGGACTGTTTCTTTCCGCCAGCCGCGCCGCCCGCAAGCGGTTGATGCGCAGCACCGGCAGTGCCACCGCCAAAGCCAGCGCCAACCCCAGCACGACAAACAGTGCCAGCCGCGCCCAGAACAGCACCTGGTCTGCGAATGCCGAACGATCCGCCGCCAGGGCCAGCAGAACGGTGGCGGCCAGCAGCGCTGCGGCCGTAATGGCGATGCCCCGCGCGGCGGCGTGCCAGCGCAAGCGCCGTTCGATGGCCTGGAGGTATTGGTAGAACAGCTCGAGTGCGGTCATACTGTCTCCTGCGATAGATGTTGGGAAGCGATGTAGGCTTCCACGGCCGCTGCCGCCAGCGCCGCGGCCAATAGCCACAACGCCAGTGATGACTTCGCCTGATCCTGCGCCGCGCCGCCCGGCCCGCCCTGCGCCGGCGCTCCGCCTGCCCACAATTCGGCGGAGTCCTTGGGCATCGGCTCCAGATCGGATTCCCGCGGATCGATGTTCGCCGCGATCATCTGGGACTTGCCCGCTCCGCGGCGCACCTCCCAGAACCCCGCCCGCGTCATCGTCAGCGGCACTCCCTTGGCCGACTCCTCCAGCGACAGCGCCCGCTGCCCGTCCGGATCCAGCGCCTCAAATGACCTCGACGCGCCGGCGGGAAAATCGATGGCGCTATCCACCGTCACATCCAACGCCGCCTGCTGCCAGCCGCTCAGCCGGTGCGCGGCTTGTTCCATAAACGGCACGAAGGACGGATTCACCGGCAGGTCGTTGCCCAGATTGTCCAGCGTCGACGCCAGCACCATCACCCGCCCCGCTCCCACGCTCTGCTCCATCAACACTGGCGTGGACGCGGCCAGCCGCGCATGCACGCTCGCCTGCCCCGGCTCCACTTCGAACACCTGGTAGAAGCGCACGCCCTCCCACTGCGAAGAGCGCGCCAGCGGCGGATACGACGCATCCGTCGCGCCCAATGCCAGAAACCTCTCGCCGTCCCTCGAAGCGAAGCGGGAACCGAGAATCCTCTGCCCTGTCACGGGCACGCGGCCAGCCGCGGACACCACCGGACCCACCGCAATCAGCACGGCCCCGCCCCGCCTCACATAGTCCGTCGCCGCCGGCTCCGGCGGCAGCGCATCGGCCGCAATCACGAACGCTGCGTCGTTGAGACTCTCTGACCGCACCACCGTATACGCGCCGGCCGCGGCAGACTCCAAAGCGCTCTGCGCATACAGCTCCGAGCGCGGTGAGCCGAAAAACACCACACGCCGCGGGTCCGTCCGCTCGATGGCGAACCAATGCCGGTCATCCGCGGCCAGCGCGTCCCCGCCTTCGAGAATCACGGCGCAGCGTGAGAAGCCATAAGGAATATCTGGCCCCTCGAACTCCACCTTCGCCCTTCCGGCCGGCGGCACCTCCACCGTCTTCGTGGCCGCCAACCTGCCATTCACTTCCAGCGAAACGCTCTTCCGCGCCGCCTCGGTATGAAAACCCGCCACCGTCGCCTGAATTCGCGCGCCGCGGCCGGCGCGCACTCGCGCCGGCGCCGTGACGCTCTCCACGGTCCAGTTCGCCGCCGGC
>JACQZS010000170.1 GCA_016213725.1 Acidobacteriota bacterium
CGAAGAAGTCGCGGCCTCCGGCGGAGGAACAGGGGTCCGCCTCCCTGGAGCGCTGGACGACGCCGGCGCGACGGCGACTGAGGTGGCGCTGGAGATCGTCGGCGATGAGGATCCCGGCGGGGCCGGTGTAGGCATCAGAGGACGATGGCGGCGCCGCCGATGGGTTGAGAGGCAGGGGCCGGGCGGGTGCGGAACCTGACGGTTCGGCGGCAGGACTATTTAAGCATGCAGAAAAGAGTAGGGCCGTCAGCAGGCGAATTCTTTTTCAAATCCGATCATAGTATCCGATGGTGTGGATGGTGAATGCCAATCCGGAGAATGAGACGTCTGCCAGGGCGGGCCAGGTTTCAGCAGAGTCGCCGGCTTGCGACGGAACCGGAATGAGGCTTTCCTTCGCCAAGGAGATCTGATAAGAACAGGACAGACCAGACTGAAATAATCGGAGGATTTCATGAGGAACCACCTCGTTGGGGTGTGGGTGTGTCTGGGTTCGGCGTGCGTTTGGGGCCAGGCGGCAGGGACGTGGGATACGCCACAGGGCCGAATGACGCTGCAGCAAAACGGCAAGACGGTGGAAGGGCGCTACACCACGGACAACGGGAAGATTCTGGGCGTGATGAACGGGAGCGTGCTGGAGGGTGTGTGGATTGAGGATGGGTCGGCGCAGCGGTGCAGCCGGCCGGCGGCGGACGGCAGGTATTACTGGGGGCACGTGCGGTTCTGGATTCAGGGCTCGACGTTCCGGGGTGCGTGGAACTACTGCGATGCACCGGTGGCGCACGATGGAGAGTGGAACGGAACGCGGGTGAGCGAGGGGGCGCAAGCGGGCGCTGTTGCCGCAAAGGCAGGCGCGGGGATGGCGCCGGCGGCCGGCGGCGGGGGCTACTGGATGCTGGAGAAGACGCAGATGATCCCGCCGACGGCGGAGCAACTGGGGTCGCACTGCGTATTGGTGTCGGCGGATGCGCGGGAGCGCGGGATGCGGCTGGAATATTCTTGCCATGACCTGCCCACGGGACGGACACTGCGGTATGCCGGGAATCTCGACTATGAGTTTTCGATCCCGAGTCCGATGAAGCCGGGGATGAAGATGACAGGCCAGGGGCGGCTGGCCGCGCAGAGCGGGAATTGGGGGGGCGGCTGCTCCGTGGGAGCATTGACGATCATCCCGAGCATGTCGGCGGAGACGGGCGCAAACCAGGGCGCGCGGTCGTCGGGAGAGGTGATTGTGGCGGCGCCGCATTGTTCGGCGGCGGGCTGTCCGAGCCTGGTGATTTCGTGCACGATCGGCTCGACGCAGCAGCTGGAAAAGCAGTGGATCTACCGGTGGGTGAAGTAGCGGTCAGGTACCGGGGCTGCCTCTGAGCTTCGAGATGGCTTCACGGAGGCGGGATTCGCCGGAGTAGCCGGGGTGATGGCGGAGGAAGTCTTCGAGGGCATTGGCGGCTTTGATGCGCTGTCCGCGGCCGGCATAGATCTCGGCCAGGAGGAGTTGGGGGTGTGAGAAGTGGGCGGGGTCGAGGCGGATGGCCTCCAGGAGGTATTTCTCGGCGAGGTCGGGGCGGTTGAGGCCGGCGTAGGTCATGCCCATCTGGGAGTGGGCGAGCGCATCGGTGGGCTTCTGGAGGGTGGCGTGGAGGTTGCAGGTCCAGGCCTCCTCGAAGCGGCCGAGCGTGACCAGAACGCCGCCGAGATTGACGAGGGGCTCATAGGCGTTGGGATCGGCCTCGAGGGAGCGGCGGAAGAACGTTTCGGCGTCGGTGTAGCGGCGGGTCTGATAGGCGATGGTGCCGAGATGGTTCCAGGCTGCGACGAACTGGGGGGCGAGTTCGACGGCGCGGTTGAGGTGTTCGATGGCAGCTTCCACGTCGCGGGATTCGAGTTTCTCCATGGCGCGGCGGAACTCATTGCGAGCGGAATCGGGGATGGCGAGTTCGCGCATGGTTACGACGGAGGAGCGGTCTGGGGCGAACTTGGCATCGTCGAGCCTGACGGCAATCTCGATGCGGCCTTTGGAACTGCTCACGGCGGAGGTGACCTCGATGGTCTTGCGGAGTTCACCTCGACCGGGCACGAAGACGATGAGTGTGTAGGTGCCCGGTTCGAGCTTTTTGAAGCGGAACCGGCCGTCGGGGCCAGCCAGAGTGGAGGAGTTGAAGGGTGAAGTGGAACCGTGCAGGGAGACCGACGCCTGGGTGGCGGGCAGCAGGGTGCCTCGAAGGTCGAAGTTCTGAGCCAGAAAGAAGAGAAAGGCGGCTAGGATCACCTGCCCCGATTATGGCACCGCTTAGGGGAAATGGCAGGTTGCCGAAAGAGCGGGGAGCCATTTATACTCGGGATTCATAGAGGGAACCGTGGGGCACACTCCCATCCAGCCACCGGTGGCCAGCGCAATTGCCGAGGACTACGACCCCATCACGATTCAGCGTGAGGCGGCGATGTTCTACGGGCTGTTTCTGCGCGGGCACTCGCCTGAGGAACTCCGGCGGGACATCGCAATACCGAAGGAGACCTTCGAGAAGTGGCTGGCGCACCCGCACTATGACGGGGCGTTCCGGGAAAACGTCAAGCGAGTCTATCACTTCCGACGAAAAGTGCTAGCGGTTTTCGATGAACTAGTGGACCAGGAGCGATTGAAGGCGCGCCTGCAGTAGGAGTCTGGTTGTGGAGTCTTCCCTTCCCCTCAGATGGAACCGGCGAACGGTTCTGAGTGTTCTGGCCGGTATGGCGGCGGGCGCGGCGTGCGGCCGAAGCCGGGAGCCGGGCCCGGTGCTCGAAGTCTCATTTCACGTGCCGGACGAGCCGGTTCCGCGGTCGTTTTCGAGCTTTCGAGGACGCGTGATCCTGGTGGGCTTCTGGACCGCAGGCTGCACGATGTGCGACCAGCAACTGGCGATTCTCTCGCGGCTGCACGACAAGTATTCGAGCGCGGGGCTGGTGTGTGTCGGGCTATACGATTTGGGGCAGACGTTCACGATGGCGGGCGTGACGATTCTGCAGGGAGCGATTGAATCGAGCCAGGCAGCCGAGCTGCCCAAGGAGCGGCCGGCGGTGCTGGTGCTAGACCGGGAAGGACGGCTGGTGGAGAAGTACAGCCAGCTGGTGGAAGATGAAGATCTCGAGAAGCTGGTGCAACCGCTGTTAGGGGTGTAGTCAGCGGCCGAGGCGGTCGAGGAAGGCGGGAGGGATGGGCCACTGTCCGCGGACGGTGGTGGATTCCGCCCAGAAGTTGCCGGCGGCGAGAATGCCGCTGAGATCGGCGGGGTCGGGGTGATGGCCCTCACGGCTCAACAAACGCTTCAGCATTTGCGTGGCATCTGATAGTCTTGCCACGATTTGGCCTGCCTGCTCCCGGCTGGCCGCCGGGGCGTCGAGCTTCAGGGAATAAGACTTGCCATCGGAGCCAGCCTCGACGCTGAGGAGTGCCCAGCTAGCGCCTTCGAGGGCGGAAAGAAAGGCGCTGGCACCGGGCGGGAGACCTTCGCGGGGGTGGAGTTCGGATGCCGGCAGGTAGAGCCAGAGCGCGGCCTGGGGGATGGGGAAAAGAGCGCGGCTGGATTGCCTGGTCAAGGTGGTGGCGGCGAGAGGATCGGGGCCGCTGGAGAGCCCGAGGATGTTGCGCGCCAGCGGCTGCCAGGAGATTTGACGGTCGGGAGCGGAACCCTGGAGGGAGCAGAGGTCGGAGGAGCAGCGTCCGCCGGAGGCGAGAGCATAGGCGCGGAGGCGGTCGAACTGGAACCGGCCGGCGGCGATGACGTGAGTTTGGGTGGGGGTGAACTGGAGGACGAGGCGATCGAGATCCTTGCGGTAGTCGAAGGCGGTGGCGGAGACGAATTTCAGGTAGTCCGGCTCTTCGGCTCCGGCCTGGCCGGCCAGTTTCTGGAGCACACCGGCGCGGCGGAGGAGGGAGAGGTCGGCGTAGAGGGTGGTGCGGTTGGATGGGGGGAGGAAGGAAAGGAGCTGATCCGAGGAAGGGGTACGGAGGAGGTAGAAGGCGAGACCGGCAGCGAGGAGGAGAGCAAAGAAGAAAGCGAGGGCCCAGCGTCTCGGGGAGAGGTGGATCACAAGGGGCAGGTTACAACATTCGGCGGGGGCAGGTGGGGTTCTATACTGACAACATGGTCCGAATGACGATGGTGGCGGTGCTGCTGATGGCAAGCGCAATGGCCCAGACGCAGGGAGTGGTGGTGGCGCCGGTGTTGGACATGATGTCGAAGCCGACGGCCGATGCCGATGTGGTGTCGCAGACGCGGTATGGAGTGGTGGTGAAGTGGGAGCAGGAAGAAGGAGATTGGGTCCAGATCCGGACGCCGGGCGATGAGTACAAGGGGTGGGTGCGAGCCGCTGGAGTGAGGAAAGCAGCGCAAGGGGAGACGTATGCGACCGGGGGCAAGGTGGCGATGGTGGAGAGTCTGCGGGCCCACGTCTACCGGGAGGCTTCGGTGACGAAACATGCACCGGTGGTGACGCTGCCCTATGAGACGTGGCTGGAGGTGGTGAGCGAGCCGCCGGGAGACAACGGACGGTGGATGGAGGTGAAGCTGGCGGACGGCAAGATGGGTTGGATTCAGCGGGGGGATGTCAGCGTGGAAGCGAAGACGCTGGGGATTGAGGAACTGGCGGCGCTGTCGAAGCGGTTTCTGGGACTGCCGTACACGTGGGGCGGGACGAGTTCGTTCGGATACGACTGCTCGGGCTTCACGCAGATGCTGGTGCGGCGGGGCGGCGTGCTGATGCCGCGGGACGCGCAGCCGCAGGCGGACTGGGCGCAGATGCAGAAGGTGGAGCGGGGCGAGTTGAAGGCGGGCGACCTGCTGTATTTCGGGTCGTCGGCGAAGAGGATCACGCACACGGGCTTCTATCTGGGCAGCGGGGAGTTCATCCATTCGACGACGAACACGCACCCGGTGCTGCAGGTGAGCAAGCTGGACGACCAGCCGTGGACGAAGCTGTTTGTGGCGGCAAGGAGATGGAAGCGATGAAGCGCAGAGATTGGTTCCGAGCGGGCGCAGCGGCGCCGCTGATGATGGGTCTGGAGGCGGAGGTGCTGGCGGGTGCGTCGACGGGCATGAAGGTGGCGACGCGGACGCGGCGTTTGAATTTGAAGCACACGTGGACGACGGTGATGTCGTCGAGCCAGTACCGGGACACGTTTTACGTGGAGATTTCGAAGGACGGGCTGACGGGCGTGGGGGAGGGTGCTCCGATCATCCGGTACAAGGAGTCCGCGGAGACGTGCGACGCCGCGGTGAAGGCGATTGTGCCGTGGCTGGAGCAGCAGGATCCGCGGGCGTTTCAGAAGGTAATGGCCGGGGTATTTCAGAAGATCGAAGGGAACTGGGCGGGGAAGGCGGCGGTGGACATCGCGCTGATGGATTGGGTGGGGCAGAAGATGCAGACGCCGGTGTGGCGGCTGTTCGGGGTGGACAAGGCAGACACGCCGGTGACAGTGTTTTCGATCGGGATCGACAAGGCCGAGGTGGTGCGGCAGAAGGTGCGGGAGGCGGAGGCATTCCCGGTGCTGAAAGTGAAGGTGGGGTTGGACAACGACGAGGAAGTGATCGGGGCGGTGCGGGCGGAGACGAAGAAGCCGCTGCGGGCCGACGCCAACGAAGGCTTCAAGAGCAAAGAGCAGGCGGTGGAGAAGATCAACTGGCTGGAGAAGCAGGGCGTGGAGTTTATCGAGCAGCCGCTACCGGCGGCGAACCTCGAAGACATGAACTGGATCCGGAAGCGGGTGCACATTCCGATCATTGCCGACGAGGCTTGCCTGCACCCGGCGGACATTCCGCGCCTGGCTCCGCACTTTGACGGGGTGAACGTGAAGATCGACAAGTGCGGCGGGCTGCTGGAAGGGTGGCGGATGATTCAGATGGCGCGCGCGCTGGGGTTGAAGGTGATGCTGGGGTGCATGGTGTCGTCGTCGGTGGCGATCACCGGAGCGGCGCAGCTGACTCCGATGGTGGATTACTGCGATCTGGACGGGATGATGCTGATCTCGAACGACCCCTATGAGGGGGTGCTGGTGGAGCGGGGCAAGCTGATCTTGAGCGACCGGCCGGGGCTGGGACTGAAGCCTCGCAAAGCCTGAGTCACTGGGCGGTGGTGTAGAGGGCGACGACCCTTTCGATGGCGCGCCGGCAGGCGGCGCAGAAGGCCTGGCTGCGGGTGAACATGATGCAGTCGGCCTGTGCCCGGTAGTAGCCTTTGGACTCGTAGTTGGCGCCTTCGAAGGCACCGACTCCGGGCGCTTTGGAGAGCAGTTCGGTGACGCGGTCCTGTTCGGCGCGGAAGAGGGCTTCCATCTCCTTCTCGGGGAGGTTCTTGGCGCGGATCTGGCGGCGGCGCTCCTGGGTGGCTTTCTGCATGGCCTCGAACTCGTCTTTGGGCCAGAGGGTGGGGAGAGCGGTGCCGGGCGGGATGAAGTCTTTCCACTTCGGGGATTTGGGGTCGGCGGTGACGTTGGGTTCCCAGGGTTCGAGGCGTTCGGGGGAGGAGGTGTAGGCGACATCGGAGGTGTAGTATTCGTCGGCGAGGCCGGCGAAGTGGTGGCCGAACTCGTGGACGAAGACGTAAGGGGTCCACATGTTGTCGCTGGCGACTGTGGCGTAGAGATTGTGGATGCCGCCGCCGCCGTACTTGCGGCCGTTGGCGACGATCTCGATGAAGTCGTAGGGGGCGGCGGAGGCGGCTTCGCGGAGGAGGGGGTCGTCGAGGGTGAGGACGTAGCGTTCGCTGCCGAAGGCGTCGTAGGAGGCGCGGAGGGGGGAGCGGCGCCAGACGTTTTCTGAAGGGCGGGAGATGCCGGACTCGGCGGCGGGGAGGTCGAGGGCCCAGATGTTGAAGTCGGAGCGGTGGGACTTGAAGGGCTCGACAGCGAAGAGGGTATCGGCAAGACGGCGGGCGTCGGCGTGCCACTTTTCCATTTCGGCGGCGGTGTAGCCGTCGCCGATCAGGAGGAGATCGACTTTGGTGGCGGAGGGGCCGCTTTGGAGGACGGGCCAGACGTGATGGGCGGGGAGGGCGGAGCGGTCGATGGTGGGGTCTTTGGGATCGACGCGGAGGGTCCAAAGTTCGCGGAAGAGGTTCTGGCGGTCGCGCTTCTTGAGGGAGACCTGGACGGGGGCGGCGGGCATGGGGAAGCGGAGGGATTCGCGGAAGGCGCGGCGGCGGGACTGGGCCTCGGCGGTGGTTTCCCATTCGCCGAAGACGGAGCAGAAGCCGCGGGAATAGAGGACGCGATTGGTTTGGGCGTCGCGGACTTCAAAGAAGTACTTGCCGAGGTTGGAATCGTCGATGGGACGGGCGGGGTTGCCGGGCCAGGGGCCCTCCTGGGAGAGCGAGTCGAGGGCGAAGTGCTCCTCGGTGGCGGTGCCGGAGTGGGTGTAGGCGAGGCGGAGAGTGGGTGCGGATTGGGCAGCGGCGGTGACGGCGAGGCAGACTGCCAGGGTGAAATATTTCATGGAAGGTCCTTTGCAATATCCTGCAGGGCTTGGAGCAGTTCGTCAAAGTCCGAGTCGGTACTGCGATGGTTGACGTGGGCCAGGCGGAGAGCGAAGCGGCCGTGGATGAGAGTGGAGGAGACGACGGCGCGGCCGGACTCCTGGAGGCGGAGGAGGAGTTCGTGATTGAGGGCGTCCAGATCGGAGAGGGACGGCGGGGCGAAGCGGAAACAGAGGACGTTGAGGGGGGAAGGAGCCAGGATTTCGAAGCCGGGGGTGCGGCGGAGGAGGGCTTCGAAGCGGCGGACCTGGCGGACGTTCTGCTCGATGGAGGCGGCGTAGGCGGCGAGACCGTGGGTTTTGAAGCAGAGCCAGGCCTGGAGGGCGGTGAAGGGACGGGTGAGATCGATGCCGAGATCGGCGAAGGGGACGCCGCCGGCGAGGATGCCGCGCTGGGTGGGGGTCATGTAAGGCGGCGTGAGGGCGAAGGCGGAGCGGTGGAGTTCGGGGTGGCGGGTAAGGAGGCAGGCGCAGGAGAAAGGCAGCGAGCCCCATTTGTGGAGATCGAAGGCGAGGGAGTCTGCACGCTCCAGACCTTCGACGAGGGGGGCGAGGGCAGGCGACCAGCGGGCGAGGGCGCCGAAAGCGCCGTCGACGTGGAACCAGAGGCGCTCTTCGGCGCAGAGTCCGGCAATGGCTGGGAGGGGATCGATGGCGCCCGTGTTGACGGTGCCGGCGGTGGCGATGACGGCGACGGGGTGGTGGCCTTCGGCGCGGTCCTGGAGGATGGCTTTGCGGAGCAGGTGGGGTTGGAGGCGGAAGTGATCGTCGGCGGGGATGCGGCGGAGGTGGCGGTGGCCGATGCCGAGGAACTCGACGGCCTTGCGGGCCCAGCCGTGGGTTTCGGTGGAGCAATAGACGACGAACGGGGGGCGGCGGGAGAGCCCTTCCTCGCGGAGATCGTAGCCGGCTTTGGCGTGGCGGGCGACGGCGAGTCCGATGAGATTGGCGGCGGTACCGGAGGAGCAGAGGAGGCCGGAGGAGGAATCGGGGAAGCCCATGAGTTGGGCGAGCCAGCGGAGGACCTGGGCTTCGACGAGCGCGGGGCTTTGGTGGAAGCCGGCGAGCATGGGGTTGAGTCCGGCGGCGAGCATGGTGGCGAGCATGGCGTGGGGATCGCCGGCGCCCTGGACCCAGGCCCAGAAGCGGGGATGGATGTTGCCGTTGGTATAGGGGAGGATGAGGCGCTGGAAGTCGGCGTGGGCGGCGGCGAGGCCCTGGGGTTGGCGGGGGAGAGGTTCGTTGAGAGCCTGGCGGACCTCGGACGGGACGGGTTGCCAGGCGGGGCGCGAGGGCAAGGCGGCGAGATGCCCGAGGATGTCATCGAGCATGGCGTGGGCCTGGGCGGCGAAGGCGCTCCAATCGGGCGGGTCGAAGGTCATCACTTACAGCTTAAAGAAGATGCGGCGGCGATAGAGCCAGACGCAGACCCAGATCTGGAAGGCGACCAGAGCCCAGGCGATGAGCAGAGTGCCGGCGGTGGGGGCGAGATCGAGGAGGGGTTTGGCGAGGCCGTTGGCGGTTTGGTGGAGCCAGCGGTTCAGGATCTCGTGGAAGAGATAGATGAAGATGCTGTTGGCGCCGACCATGACGAGGATCTTGGCCCAGGCCTGTTTGCCGCGCACGTCGCAGACATACCAGAAGGCGAGCAGCGCGAGGAAGCACCAGCCGGTGGAGAGGATGGCGAACGACGGGGTCCAGATGCGTTTGCAGACGGGGATGAAGGGGTGGAGGGCGTAGCCGGCCAGGAGCATGAAAAGGCCGGGAAGCAGGAGGAGGCGGGCTTTGCGGGGGATTTCGAGCGCGGAGGCGAGGAGGGTGCCGGCGATGACGCCGAGGATGGTGCTGAAGGCGGAGGGCAGGAAGTTGATGGTGACGTAGCCGGGGCCCCAGTGTTTGCCGAGGATGAGTTCGTCGAGATACCAGCCGGCGTTGTTGTTGAAGGCCCAGGGATCGGGCAGGCCGGCAAAGGTGTAGATCGCCCAGGTGGCGATGAGGATGAGGCAGGCGGCGGCGAGTTGGATGGTCCAGCGGAAGCGGAGGAGGAGGAATGCGATGAGGTAGGTGACGGAGACCTGCGCGAGGACGTTGATGATATCGAGTGTGGGCTTGCCGGCCTGGATGGAGCGGGCGAGGAGGCCGAATCCGATGAGGAGGACAACGCGGCGGAGAACGTGGAGGAGCTGGCGAAGCCATGGTTCGCCGGCGGCATCGCGTTTGGCGAACGCGATGGGCATGGCGACGCCGACGATGAACATGAAGAACGGCTGGATGAGATCCCAGGCGTTGTATCCGACCCATGCGGCGTGTTCGAACTGGGCGGCCAAGGCGCCGAGAAGTCCGGGCTTGCCGTCGAAAACCAGAAGCCCGAAGCCTTCAGAGAACATCCAAATCATGGTAAGGCCGCGGAAAGCGTCGAGCGAGTACAATCGGTCAGAGGAGCCTGGGGAAGACATCAGGCGTATTGTACAGGAGGGATTTCAGTGAAGACACAGAATTACGAACATCATGCGCGGATCGATCCGGCGTTCCATGGGGTGCTGTTCCTGACGCTGCTGCTGACGTGGATTGGCGCGGGCGTGAATTTGTGGAAGTCGATGGGCGACCACGCGCGGCTGTACAGCGCAGCGCTGCTGTTTGTGCTGACCTTTGCGGTTTTGCTGTTGGCGTTCATCTGCCGGATCTATTCGTTGAAGGCGCAGGACCGGGCGATCCGGGCGGAGGAGAATCTGCGGCACTACGTACTGACGGGGAAACTGCTGGATTCGAGGCTGGGGCCGAAGCAGATTGTGGCATTGCGGTTTGCAGCCGATGCCGAGTTTGTGGAACTGGCGCGCAAGGCGGCGGACGAGGGCATGGAGCCGGACGCCATCAAGAAGTCCGTGAAGGAGTGGCGGGCGGATCACTACCGGGTATAGGAGAGCGGCGTGAAAGCGACTCGGATTCTCTTCGGGTGCCTGCTGGCTGGGATGGCGCAGGGGCAGGAAGTGAAGGATACATCCTTCGCCGCACCGAATGGGGAGCGGGTGCAACGGCTGGAGATTGTTGTGCCCGCATCTGTGCGCGAGTGCTGGGACCTGGTTTCGACGGCCGAGGGCTGGGAGAGCTGGATGTCGCCGCATGTGGAGATGGAGCTGCGGACGGGCGGGAAGTTCTACTCGAACTACAAGCTGGGGGCGAAGGTAGGGGATCCGGGCACGATCTACAACACAGTGCTGGCGTATGTCCCGCTACAGATGCTGACGCTGAAGATCGGGCTGACGGAGACTTTCCCGAAGGAGGCGCGCGAGGCAGGGACGCTGTTCGCGGTGCTGACGTTGGAAGAGCTGGGGCCGAAGCAGACGAAACTGAGCGAAACGATGGTGGGCTGGAAGGACGGGCCGGGGTGGGACTGGACGTACAACTTCTTTCTGAAAGGAAACAGGCATAGCTTCGAAGGGATGTACAAGCGGCTGGTAAGCGGGCCGGTGAATTGGCAGGCGCAACAGCCGCAGAAGTGAGGGCGGCTCAGGGCTGGCCGTCGAGCAGCGGAATGGGCCAGGTGGCGGGGTGGGGCGGCTGGTTGTAGGCGACATTCTGCCAGGCGATGGCGAGGCGGTACTGGCGATCGTGCATGAGCGTAGGCATGCGGTAGGTGGTGGGGATGGTGGTGGTGTAGATGCGGAGTTCGGTGGAGTCAGTGGTGGGGAGGATGAATTCTTCGCGCCAATCGCCGATGAGGTCGGCGGAGAGGGTGGGCGTGGCCTTGGTGCCGTTGCTGGAGGTGACACCTTCCGGGGAGAAGAGGGTGATGGTGGTTTCCTTTTCCCAGTCCCATTTGGAGACGGTGGCGCCGTCGAGGAGTTCGCGCAGGAGATCGCCGTCCCAGTAGAGGAGGAAGTTCATCTGCCTGGGCTTGGACTTGGAGACCTGGCGGGCGCGGGGACCCTTTTCGGGATCGGGATCGCAGAGTTGGACGTTGTATAGGCCGCCGGTGGAACCTGCGCCCCAGAACTCGAAGCCCGGGAAGCGGGGATCGATGTCGGCGGCGACGCCACGGCCAATGTCGCCGGTGGCTTCGACGCCGCAGATGGCTTCGCCGGTGCGGGCGTCCTTGTAGTCGAGGGCGGCGAACTTGTAGAGGGACTGGGTTTCATGGGGCTGGAAGGCCTCCATGCCGGGGCGGGAGGGGTCCATGTCGGCAACGTGAAGGGCGTCGCCGTGGCCGCGTCCGCTGGAGTAGAGGCCATGGCCGTCGTGGTCGATGGCGGCGGCTCCGTAGATGATCTCGTCGCGGCCGTCGCCGTCGACGTCGGCGATGGAGAGGTTATGGTTGCCCATGCCTTTGTAGGCGAGATTGGCGGGGTTGCCGTCGTCGGAGTCGAAGGTCCAGACGCGGGTGAGCTGGCCGTCGCGCCAGTTCCAGGCGGCGAGGTAGGCGCGGGTGTAGTAGCCGCGAGCGAGGATGAGGGAAGGGCGTTCGCCGTCGAGGTAGGCCGCGGCGGCGAGGAAGCGGTCGACACGGTTGCCGTAGTTGTCGCCCCAGGCGGAGACGTTGGCGGAGTTGGGGTCGTTGTTGCGGGGTGGGTCGTAGAAGGCGGAGACGAGTTCGGCGCCGGTGAGGCCGTCGAAGATGGTGAAGAACTCAGGTCCGGTGAGGACGTAGCCGGCGGAGTTGCGGTAGTCGGCTTCGGGATTGATGGGCATGAGGGCTGAGCCGATGAGCTTGCCATTGCCATCCAGAGTGCCGGGAGCGGTCTTGCAGGCGACCTCGGCGCGGCCATCGCCATCGAGATCGTAGGCAATGAACTGGGTGTAGTGGGCGCCGGCGCGAATGTTGTGGCCGAGAGAAAGGCGCCAGAGGCGGGTACCGTCGAGTTTGTAGGCGTCGAGGTAGACGGCGCCGGTGTAACCGGATTGGGAGTTGTCCTTTGAGTTGGAGGGATCCCACTTGAGGATGACTTCGTAGTTGCCGTCGCCGTCGAGGTCGGCGGCAGAGGCGTCGTTGGCGGAATAGGTGTAGGCGGCGCCGTCGGGGGTGGTGCCGGGGTCCGGCGGAACGAGCGGGATGGAGAGGTACTGGCGGACTGGAGTGTTGGCAGGCAGGTAGACGAAGGGATTTTCCAGAGTCTCGGCGCCGTTGAGAACGGGGTGAACGATGTAGTAGTTGTCCTGCACGGGATCAGCGGCAGTGTCGGTGAAGTGGGTGGGTCCGGCGAGGGGCTTCGGAGTGAGCAGGACGGCCGGCGCAGGCGGCGAGATGCGGTAAACGTTGAAGGCAATGGAGGAGGGATCCGTGGCGAACAGGCGCCAGGAGAGAAAGACCTCGGTGCCGGAGGAACGGACGGCGACGAGACCGCGGGTGAGGGTTTCCGCGGGCGGGGCGGCGAGGGCGAGAGAAGTAAGGGCGAGGAGAAAGGCACAACTGCGCATGGGAACTGCTCCGCAGCGATGATAGCAGGAGCCGGAAATAGTAGGATGGCTGGTCAGGAGGCAGAGGACTTGGGCAGACTCGAAGGCAAGGTTTCAGTGGTGACGGGCGGAGCGCAGGGGATTGGCCGCGCAGTGGTGGAGAAGTTCGCGGCGGAGGGAGCGCGGGTGTGGTTTCTGGATGTGGATGAGGCGATGGGAAACGAGACGGCGGAGTCGACGGGCGCGCGGTTTGTGAGAGCGAATGTGGCCAGCGAACCTGATGTGCAGGCGGCGATGGAGACGGTGCTGTCGGCGGAGGGAAAGGTGGATGTGCTGGTGAACAACGCGGGGAGGAATGCGTATCACCTGGCGGCTGAATTGACTGCGGCGGAGTGGGACGGGTCGATGGGGTTGAACCTGAAAGCGGCGTGGCTGTGCTCGAAGCACGTGCTGCCGGCGATGGTGGCGCAGGGAGGCGGATCGATTGTGGTGGTGAGTTCGCTGCATGCGCGGATGACGACTACGGGGATGTTCCCGTACGCGGCGGCGAAGGCCGGACTGGTGGGCCTGACGCGGAGCCTGGCGGTGGACTACGGACAGAAGGGCGTACGGGTGAACGTCATTCTGCCGGGATATACGCGGACGCAGGCGGTAGAGAACTGGCTGCACGGGCTGGAGAATCCGGAGCAGGCGGAACGGGAAGTGCTGGAGGTACATCCTCTGCGGAGGATGGCGGCGCCCGCGGAAGTGGCGAACGTGATCTGTTTTCTGGCGTCGGACGAGGCTTCGTCGATGACCGGGGCGGAGGTTGTGGTGGACAACGGACTGAGCGCCCGCTACGCATAGGAGAGGAACGAGCGATGCAAGAGTGGCAAGCGGAACTGGCTTTCGATGTGCGGGCGGACCTAGGCGAAGGTCCGGTGTGGGACGGGGAGCAGGAGCGGCTGATCTGGGTTGACATCATGGCGGGCCGGATCAGGGCCTACCGGCCTGGAGCGGGCGAGGTGGGGAGTTGGGAGATGGGCGAGCCGGTGGGCGCGGCAGTGCTGCGAAAGCGGGGCGGATTCCTGGCGGCGGCGCAAAGCGGATTCTGGACCGTGGACGAGGCGACGGGCGCGAAGGTGAAAGTGGCGGAGTATGCGGGCGCCTGTGCGAAGATCCGGATGAACGACGGGAAGGCAGATGCGCAAGGGCGGTTCTGGGCAGGAACGATGGCGTTCGACATGCGGCCGGGCGCCGGGGCGTTATACCGAATGAGTGGGGGCAGCGTGGAGACGATGGTGGAAGGGGTGACGATTTCGAACGGGCTGGACTGGACGCCGGATGGCCGCGGCATGTACTACGTGGACACGATGACGGGCCGGGTGGACTTGTTTGATTTTGACGGCGAGACGGGGCGCATCAGCCGACGGCGGCCGTTTGTGACGATTGAAGAGGGCGTGGGCTATCCGGATGGGATGACGGTGGATGCGGCAGGCAATGTTTGGTTGGCGTTGTGGGGCGGATGGAGCGTGCGTTGTTATTCGCCGGCGGGCGAGCTGCTGGGTGTTGTGAAGGTGGCGGCGAGCCAGACGTCGAGCTGCGCGTTCGGGGGCAAGGATCTCGATGAGCTGTACATTACTTCTGCGCGCGGGGGGCTGAGCGAAGAGGCGTTAAGCAAGGAGCCTTCGGCGGGCAGCCTGTTTGTGGCGAAAGTGGGCGGGAAGGGGCGGCCGTGCTGGCGGGCTGATTGAGTCGGCGGGCAGCGGCGTTCTATTCTGGCTGGCATGGACACGCGGCTGGATGCGTCTAGGCTGGAGAGCCTGCTTGAGTCGGCGAAGCTGCTCAGTTCGTCGCTCGAGCTGGAGGATCAGCTGCGTCACCTGATGCGGACGGTGATGGGCCGGCTGCTGGCTACGCGGGGGCTGATTGCGCTGGCAGAGGGCGGGGGGTTCAAGATCGCGATCGCCCGGGGGCTGAGCGGAGTAAAGGCCGGCGACGAGTTTGATCCTTCAAAGGCGGCACAGCTCAACCTGGCGCTGGTGCGGCCTTTGGGCGAGGGCGAGACTCCGGTGGGCTACATCGCGGCGGGCCAGCCGATGCGGCCGGACTGGGCCACGGACGACGCGGAGAAGGAGTTTCTGGAAGCGCTGCTGTCGCTGGCTGAGGTGTCGATCGCCAATGCGCGAGCGCATGGAGAAGTGATCTCCACGAACCGGGCGCTGGACCAGAAAGTTCAAGAGTTGCGGGCGCTGATCGACCTGGTGCGGGGCGTCTCGGCGACCATCGACGCGGAGGAAGTGGCGCAACTGCTGATGTTGACGATCAGCGGCCGATGGGTGGTGCGGCGCCACGGACTGGTGACGTGGAAGGCGGGGCAGCCGGAGATCGAGCGGCTGAAGGGTGTGGAGGCGGCGCGCGTGCAGGAGTGGAAGGAGGCGCTGGGCGAATCGGCGGCGCCGGTGCGGACGAGCGAGTTTGTGCTGTTTCCGATCCGATCCGGCGAGCAGACCAACGGGCTGGTGGCATTGGGGGAGCGGTTGACGAAGCTGCCCTACACGGACGGAGACCTGGAGTTCTGCTCGGGGCTGGTGGCGCAGGCGTCAGTGGCCTTGGACAATGCGTGGCACTTCCGGGACACCTTGTACCGGCAGCAACTGGAGAAGGAACTGACTCTGGCGGCTTCGATCCAGCAGGATCTATTCCCGAAGAGCCTGCCGAAGATCGCAGGCGCGGACCTGGCGGCGCGGAACCGGCAGGCGCGGCAGGTAGGCGGCGATTACTACGACGTGATTGGGTCCGACGGCGCGCAGTTTCTGTGCGTGGCCGACGTGGCCGGGAAGGGGATCTACGCTTCACTGCTGATGGCGAACCTGCAGGCGACGCTGCGGGCGCTGATCTACTCCTATACGTCGCTGCCGGAGCTGGCGGCGCGCACGAACGATCTGTTGTGGGCTTCGACGCCGGGCAACAAGTACGCGACGGCAATCGTGGTGCGGTATGACGCGGCGACGGGGGCATGCGAATACGTCAATGGCGGGCATTCGGACGGGATCGTGCTGCGGGCCGGCGGCGAGGTGGAGATGCTGGGCACGACAGGGCTGCCGGTGGGGCTGTTTCCGAAACGCGAGTACGAATCGAAGCGCTTTGAGCTGGGGCACGGCGACGTGCTGATGCTGTATTCGGACGGCGTCACGGACGCGTGCACGGTGGAGGAGGAGGAGTTCGGGGTGGAGCGCACGGTGGAGGTGTTGCGGGCGCACGCGGGAAAACCGGCGAAGGAGATTGAGGAAAAAGTCTTCGAGTCGATTGATGAATTTGTGGCGGGGGCTCCGCAATTCGATGATATTACGGTAATGGTGCTGAAACGCGAATAAGCGATGAGCGACCTGGACACCATACTGCGACCTTTCTGCCCGGAGGGCACGAGCGCCTGGAAGCGCCGGGGCTGGAGCCTGCTGCTGCTGGGCGCGCCGGTGATTGCGATGTTGGGCTTCTGGATGAAGGAACACTCGTCGCGCGGTCCGGGCTTCCGCGTGGAGATCGACCGGGTGCAGGCGGTAAGAGTGGCACGGGAGACAGCGTCGCGGCTGGGCTTTGAGACGGCGGGATGGAAAGAACATCTGCGGTTCGAGGCGAAGCCGCTGGCGATCCGGTACTTAAAGCTGCACTCGATCTCCAGGGACCTGCGGGCGCGGAGATTTCTGCCGGAAGGCACGGCGTCGGTGTTGCTGATGAGCCCGGACAACCAGCGGTGGGTGCGGGTGACGATGGGCATGCGCGGATTCGTCATGGAGTTCCGGAGCGGCGGCGCGGGCGCGATAAAGGGGAACGGCGAGCAGGATGAAGCCGCGGCCAGAGCGGTGGCGCAGAGGGAACTGGAAGAGTGGCTGGGCGGGATGGCGGTGAAGGCGCTGGGTGAGCCGGAGAGATCGACGACGGACGAGCAGGGGGCGGTGGGAGCGCGGCGCTTCACCTGGCGGGTAGAACCGAAGGAGGCTCCGGAGCTGGAATTGGCGGCGCGCATCGACGTGCTGAATGGCCGCGTGGTGGGGCGCGAGATCGAGCCGGTGTACGGGCCGGGGTTCCTGATGCGGGATGTGGCGCATGCGGCGGCGTGGTCTGATTTGATAGGCACGTTGCGGGTGGCTTTGATCGGATTGCTGGTGATGTACAGCATTTACCGGTATGCGCGCAGGACGATGGAGAGCGAGGCGCCGCACGCGCGGGTACTGGTGCTGATGGGGATGTTCGTGGTGGTGTCGGCGTTGTTCACGGCGTCGAATCCGGACGCGCAGTTGTCCGAACTCAACGCAGTGTCGGTGCGGGGGCCGGTGCTGCTGCTGCGAATCGTGCTTTCGGTAGTGGTTTCGGCGCTATTCGGCCTGGTGCTGGGTGTGGCGTATGGCGCGGGCGAGGGGGAGGTGCGGGAGCGCTGGGAGGGCAAGCTGACGTCGCTGGACGCGCTGCTGACGGGGAAGGTCTGGTCAGCGAACTTCGGCGTTTCGGTGGTGGCGGGCATGGCGTGGGCAGGATGGTTGTTCGGGCTGATCACGATCACGCAGGCGGTGCTGGGCGAGAGGATCGGACCGGAGACGATGGATGCGGTAGGGTTCACGTTCGGACGTGTGCCGATGCTGCAAATGCTGGCGAATGCGCCGTTGAGCGCGGTGACGTTGACGGTGCTGTCGCTGCTGGCGCCGCTGGCGTTTCTGAGAAGGCACACGGACCGGGGGTGGGCCATCGCGCTGGCGCTGATTGCGGTGTCGATGCTGGTGGGAGGTTTTGGGGACAGGGTGGAGCCGGGGTCGGCGATGTATTGGGCGAACGTGTCGGTGATCACGCTGGCGGTGCTGGGGCCGTTTTACCTGCAGGACTATCTGGCGTCGGTGGTCGCCGTGGCGGCGATGAACCTGCTGCGCAAGGCGGCCGATGTATCGCTGGTGGCGCCGTACTGGCAGGACCGGGCGCTGGATATGGGCTTGGTGGTGCTGGCGATGGCGGGCCCGCTGGCGGCGGCGGCGTGGCTGGGTCGGAAGGTGGAAGAGCGGGACGTACGGCCGAAGCACGCCAGCAATCTGGCTGAGAGGCTCTCCTTGCAGGCCGAGCTGAGCGCGGCGCGGGAGGCCCAGATGAGGCTTCTGCCGGATCAACCTCCGGCCGTGGATGGCTTGGAGATCGCGGCAGCGTGCATTCCGGCGCAGGAGGTACGCGGGGACTTCTACGACTTCTACAGGATGGATGACGGGCGTGTGGGCATGATTGTGGCAGAAGGCGGCAACGAGGGTTTGGCGTCGGCGCTAACGATTGCGCTGGCCAAGGGATTTCTGATGTGGGAGGCGTCGGAGGGGACGGCGACGAAGGACGCGGTGGTGAGGCTGGAAGCGGCGCTGGGAGCGAGCCTGAATCATGAGGGAGGCCGGACCAGCCTGGGCCTGTTCCTGCTGGACACCGAGACCGGCGCACTGGACCTGGTGCGGACCGGCCAGTATCCGGAGGTGCTGATTGTGGGCAGCAATGGGGCAGTGCGGCACGAGGAGATCACCGAGCACGAAGGGTTGCAGACGAGCCGGATGCAGTTAGCCGATGGCGAAGCGGCGTTGATCTACACCGATGGCCTGCCGCGGCTGATGTCGGAGCGGGGTGTAGGGACACCGGCGGAGCTGCTCAAGAAAGCGGCCTGGTTCGGGCAGGGCTGGACCGCGAAGAGCCTTCAGGGCGCGCTGGTAGAGGCGGTATTGGGCAGCAGGCCGAATGAGGGTTTGAGCGACGACCTGACGGCGGTGGTTGTCCGGCGGCTTGGCCCGGTGGAGCGCGAGGAGGTGGCCGCTTGAAGCGCTGGGTGCCACTGGCGGCGGGCCTGGCCGGGGCGGCCGTGGTGTGGACGCTGCTGCCGGCGCGGGACGCGACGGTGTCGGAATGGGCGCCGCAACTGGGACGGCAAGAGGCGATTCAAAAGGCGATCCAGGTGGCGTCGGCGCACGGGGAGCAGATTGAAGGCTGGCGATTCGCGGTGAAGACGAACGTAAACGGATCGCTGGGACGGGCGAAACGGAGATTTCAGGACGACCGGCTGCTGAAGGCGTTCGAGGCGCTGCAATTCAAGGTAATGGCGTTCGACGGCCGCCACAGTTCCGTGATGGTGACGATCTCCGGCGCGGGCCACGAACTGGGGTTTTCCGACAGAAGCAGGCTGGGGCGGAAAGGAAGCGGAGAGCGCCAGGCGGAACTGGAGATGGAGAGACTGGTTGGCGCGGCGGCGGCCAACTACCGGCGGACGGCGGAGAGTGTGAAAACGCAGGAGGGGATTCGAAGCGCGTGGGAGTGGGTGGACGCCGAGCGGCCGGGCATCGTCGGGCGGGTGGAAGTGGTGCTGAAGGAAGGCGAGGTGGTGCGTTCGATCGTGGAGTGCAGCGTGCCGGAAGAGATGATGGACAGCGCGCAAGCCGGGCGCCGCGTACTGCGGGATGGGGCGTTGATGGTCTTCTTTCTGCTGGGAGTAGGCATTGTCGGGCTGGCGATTTGGAGCCTGTTCACGAGTCTGCTGAGAAGATCGGACCAGTTGCGGTTTGGGATGAGGTTTGTCTGGATGGCGGCGATGGTGCAGGCGCTGGCACTGCTGAGCGGATCGCTGCAGAACACGGCTCGCATTCAGTCGTTCGAAGAGGGTTTGGGCGTGGATCCGAGGCTGCCGCAGGCGGTACTGATTGCCGCGGTGTTGACGGTGCTGGCGGCACTGATTCTGGCGGCCGGATACGCCGCGGCGCCGAGGTGGGAGTGGAAGCGCTGGATCGGGGCGGGCATGGTGGCGGAAGGCCGTTTGTGGACGAAGCTGGTGGGCTGGGAAGCCTGGAGCGGGGTGATGGCGGGAGTGGGTCTGGCCGCCATTCCGTACGTAGCGGCGGCAGTCATGGGACCGGGGACGCGAGTGCGGTTTCTGGAAGGATCGAACCTGCTGGCGGAGACGTGGCCGCAGCTGGAACCGCTGGACGGATTGGGGCTGCAGTGGGAGCTGTACCTGGGGATCGTGTTCCTGCTGCCGTGGCTGGCGGCGAGGGTGAGGCGCCATGCTGTGCGGTGGGGGGTGCTCTGGCTGGCATGCGGGGTGCTGTTGAGCGTGGCCAAAGGGCCGTTTCCGCCGGGATCGCCGGCGAATCTGGCGACCGGCCTGGCGCTGGCTGCCGGCTGGCTGGCCATCTACCAGTGGGCCGGTGTCCTGGGATTGTGGGTCTCGCCGCTGGGGACGTACGCGACGGTGCAAGGGGTGAGGCTGGCGCACTTGGCGCCGGTCTCGCTGCGTGAGGCGGGCTGGGAGATTCTGGCCGGCTATGGGGTTCTCGCCGTGGCGGCGCTGGCCGCGGCGCGGTGGGGCAAGGCAACCGATGGGCGCAGGCTGCTGGAGCAGATGGAGGAGAACGCCTCGGCGCCGCCGAGGTCTGAGAGGGAGCGGTTGAAGGCGGAGTTCCAGGTGGCGCGGCGAGCGCAGGCGGGCATGCTGCCGGGCGAGGATCCGTGGGTTGAGGGATTCGAGTTGAGCGCAGTTTGCGAGCCGGCGCGGGAGGTGGGGGGAGACCTGTTCGACTATCTGAGATTCAGCGACGGCCAGTTTGGGGTTTGCGTGGCGGACGTCTCCGGGAAAGGGGTGCCGGCGGCACTCTACATGACACTGACGAAAGGGATGCTGGCGGCGGCCGAGCACGGCAAGCCGGACCTTCGCACGATGGCTCTGCGGCTGAACCGCGCATTGACGGCAGCGGGCAAGAAACGGGTGTTCGTCACGATGTCGATCGGGCTGCTGGACGGCGAAAGAAGAGTGGTGCGGCACATACGGGCCGGGCACAATCCGCCGGTACTGTGGCGCAGTGGCAATGGCACGTGCGAGTTCCTGAAGCCGAAAGGAATCGGGCTGGGCCTGACGGCCGGACGGGCATTCGAGCGACACCTGGAAGAGCAGGAGGTGCAGCTGGAGGCGGGCGACGCGCTGGTGTTCTACTCCGACGGGCTGGTCGAATGCATGAATGAGGAGTGGGAGCAGTTTGGGGAGGAGCGGCTGGAGGAGACATTGCAGAAGTGGGGCCGGTGCGGCGCGGCGGAATTGAAGGACCGGATTGTGGAAGCGGCGCGGGTGTTCCGGGGCAAGGCAGACCCGCATGACGATTTGACGGTGCTGGTAGTGAAGGCAGGCGCGGACGGCCGCGATTCAATACGATAGACGGGAGGCAGCTGAATCAACCGTGGCGACGAATTTCAAGATCGAGAACAAGACAGAGGGTGAAGTGCGCATCCTCGAGCTGGAAGGCTACCTGGATGCGCACACGGCGCCGCAGTTTGAGAGTGCGATCCAAGAAGAGGCCGAGGCGGGCAACCTGCGGCTGGTAGTGGACTGCGCGCGGCTGAGCTATATCTCCTCGGCGGGGTTGGGCGTCTTCATGAGCTTCATCGAGGAACTGCGGGAAGCGGGCGGAGACATCAAGCTGGCGGCGATTACGCCGAAGGTCTACCAGGTGTTTGAGGTGCTCGGATTCCCGGCGCTGTTCGACATCCTGGCTACGGTGCCGGAAGCGGTGGCCAAGTTCGCCGAAGGGCCCAGGGAGGGTTGAATATGCCGTCCTTCGAGAAGAGCTTTTCTCTGAAAGTTCCCTCAGCCACGGGGAATCTGGCGCTTATCCGGGATTTTGTCTCCGGCATCGGCGCCCAGGCGGGCTTCGACGACAAGGAAGCGGCCCGGCTGGCCCTAGCGGTGGACGAGGCCTGCGCGAACGTCATCGAACACGCCTACCAACTGGAGGAGACTCACGAGGTGACGGTGCGTGTGGTGGTGGACCAGGACGAAATCCGCTTCGAAGTGATCGATACCGGGCGGGGGTTCGATCCATCCCAGACACAGCCGCTGGAGGTGGAGGAACTGATCCGGCAGAGGAAGAGCGGGGGCCTGGGTTTGAGGTTGATCCGGACCATCATGGACGACGTGCAGTACCGGATTGTGCCGGGCGAGAAGAACGAGCTGCGAATGGTGAAGAGATTAAGGAAGAAAGACTGATCGTGGCCCGGGGAAGCTTGCGCCTCCCCGGGCTGCAGCTTCAGCTTGCGGAGGAGAAGCAAACCGAAGCGGCTCGTTGAAGGAACCAGACGCATGGATCGCCCCGGTGGGCCGGTGCCACGTGCAAAGTTCCCGCTGTCTATGGAATCTACATCACTCTGGGGGCCGGATCAATCCTAACGTTGGGTGGGGGATGCAAATTGTCATACACGGAGCGCCGAAACAGGAAAGATCCGACGATTTCCTGGCGAAAGGCCGGACGGGACGCGAGCGGTTACAATAGAGCAAACGGTACAGGATCTTAACAGTATCATGGGCAACACGAACTCTTACCAATCCGCCGCGACGCTGCGTGTGCAGGGGCGCGACTACCAGATTCACAAGCTGGCCGCCTTGGGCGCCGCAGGGTACGACCTGAAGCGGATTCCTTACTCCATCAAGGTTTTGCTGGAGAACCTGCTACGCCAGGAAGACGGCGTGGTGGTGAAGAAAAGCGACATAGATTACGTTGCCAAATGGGATCCCACGGGGCAGGCCGAGGAGATCCAATTCATGCCGGCGCGCGTCATCCTGCAGGATTTCACGGGTGTGCCGTGCGTGGTGGACCTGGCGGCGATGCGCGATGCGCTGTCGCGCATGGGCAAAGATCCGAAGAAGGCCAATCCGCTGATCCCGGTGGACCTGGTGATCGACCACTCGGTGCAGGTGGACGAGTTCGGCACTCCGCAGGCTTTCGGGCAGAACGTGCTGCTGGAGTACCAGCGGAACAGCGAGCGGTACTCGCTGCTGCGCTGGGCGCAGAAGGCGTTCGCCAATTTCCGGGCGGTGCCGCCCGGGACGGGTATCGTGCATCAGGTGAATCTCGAGTACCTGGCACCGGTGGTGTTCTCCAAAGAAGGCTGGGCATATCCGGACACGGTGGTGGGCACGGACTCGCACACGACGATGATCAACGGCCTGGGCGTGGTGGGCTGGGGGGTGGGCGGTATTGAGGCAGAGGCCTGCATGCTGGGCCAGCCGATCTCGATGCTGCTGCCGCAGGTAGTGGGTTTCAAGCTGCACGGAAAGCTGAAGGACGGCGTTACGGCGACGGACCTGGTGCTGACCGTGGTGCAGATGCTGCGCAAGAAGGGCGTGGTGGGCAAGTTTGTCGAGTTCTACGGGCCGGGCGTGCTGGATCTGGCGCTGGCGGACCGGGCGACGATTGCCAACATGGGCCCCGAGTACGGCGCAACGATCGGCGTATTCCCGGTGGACCGCCAGACGCTGGCGTACCTGAGGATGTCGAACCGTCCGAAGGATCAGATCGACCTGGTGGAAGCCTATTACAGCGAACAGGGCATGTTCCTCACGGCCGACTCGCCGGAGCCGGTCTACACGGACACGTTGGAGCTGGACCTGGCCTCGGTGAAGCCGTCGATGGCCGGGCCGAAGCGGCCACAGGACCGCTTGACGCTGGACGAGGTGAAGGGCAACTTCGCGGGCGTACTCACCGAGCCGAAGCGCGAGACGCCGGTGGTGAGCGATGGCGCAGTGGTGATTGCGGCGATCACTTCGTGCACGAACACATCGAACCCCTCGGTGATGCTGGGCGCGGGGCTGGTGGCGAAGAAAGCCGTGGAGAAGGGCCTCACGGTGAAGCCCTGGGTGAAGACGTCGCTGGCGCCGGGCTCGAAGGTGGTGACGGATTATCTGAAGGATTCCGGGCTGTTGCCCTATCTGGAACAGCTCCGGTTCCACGTGGTAGGTTATGGCTGCACAACGTGCATCGGCAACTCCGGTCCGCTTCCCGAGGAAGTTTCCAAAGCAGTGGCGGAGAACAAACTGGTGGTGGCCAGCGTGCTTTCCGGCAACCGCAACTTTGAAGGCCGCGTGAACCCGCAGGTGCGGGCGAACTACCTGGCTTCGCCTCCGCTGGTGGTTGCCTACGCCATTGCAGGAAAAGTGGACATCGATCTGACCACGGAGCCGCTGGGCACGGGCAAGGACGGCCAGCCGGTCTATCTCGCCGACATCTGGCCGACGACGGCCGAGGTGCTGGAGACGGTGGAGAAGAGCGTTCGGCCGGAGATGTTCGAGGCCGAGTACGGGAGAGTGTTCGAAGGCGATGCGATGTGGCAGGGCGTGAAGACGCCGGAGGGCGACACGTTCGCCTGGGATGCGGCTTCCACTTACATCAAGCATCCGCCGTATTTCGAAGCAATGCGCGATCCGGCACAGCCGGTGGTAGACATTGCCGGAGCGCGCGTGCTGGCGATGCTCGGCGACTCCATTACGACCGACCACATCTCGCCGGCAGGCAACATTGCGAAGACCAGTCCGGCGGCGCGCTTTCTGATGGAGCGCGGCGTGGAGCCGCGGGACTTCAACTCCTACGGTTCGCGGCGCGGCAACGACGACGTGATGGTGCGCGGCACGCTGGCCAACATCCGGCTGCGGAACGAACTGGTTCCGGGCGTGGAAGGCGGCATGACCACGGCGGCGCAAGGCGGCGAAGCGGTTTCGATCTTCGACGCCAGCGTGGAATACCAGAAGTCCGGCACGCCGCTGATCATCATCGCCGGCAAGGAGTACGGCTCCGGCTCATCGCGCGACTGGGCGGCGAAGGGCGTAGCGCTGCTGGGCGTGAAGGCGGTGATCGCCGAATCGTACGAGCGCATCCACCGCTCGAACCTGGTGGGCATGGGCGTGCTGCCGCTGGAGTTCATGAACGGCGACACGCGGCAGTCGCTGGGGTTGACGGGTTTTGAGACGTACTCGATCGAGAACGTCACAGGTCCGGTGGCCACGGTGAAGGCCGGGGACGCAAAGACAGGAGAAAAAGTGTTCCAGGCGAAGGTGCGCATCGACACGCCGCGGGAGCACGAGTACTTCCGCTCGGGCGGCATTCTGCCGTACGTGCTGCGGCAACTGGCCGGCTGAAGAGCGGATTAGTGAACGACAAGCGCCCCCACGCGCTGCCAGTCCATCGCTTCCCAAATGGGGACATGGCGCAGGCAGCCCTGTGGGGGCGAACTGCGTGGAGGGTACTGATTGCCGACCAACCGGCCGCCGGCAACGGTGGCGCAGCGGCCGATGCTGCGCACCAGGAGGAGTTGGGCGGAGGCGCGGCCGAGGGCCGGATCGAAGTAGCCGAGGTTGTCGGCGGCAAGGTCTTCGCAGTTCGGAGCGCCGGAGATCTGGATGGCGCCGGGCATGGCGTAGCGGCCGTCGCGGCCCTGGGCGGGCGTGAAGCAGGCCGGGCGGGCGGCGTCCTGGGGAGAGAGCGATGCCAGGCGGCGGCGGGCGTCCTCAAGCGCGTCGACGGGATTCCAATACCAATTGCCGTCCTTGTCGCGCTGAGGGTTGGCGCGCAGTTCGCCGAGCTGGCGATAGTAGACGATCTCCTTTTCCAAAGTGGCGAGGCGGGTCTGGTAGCGGTTGGGATTGGAGGTGCGCAGGGCACCGTAGTTGCGCTCGAACTGGTCGCGCATCTTCTGTTCAAAGGCCGCTGACTGGGTCTCCTCGTTCTCTTTCTTGAGGCCGGCCAGGCGCTGAGCGGCCGTGGCAGCATCCTTCTCATACTGCGGCAGGGCGGCTTTGAGCGCCCGGCCGTAGGAGACGGGAGACCACGGATCGCGGCCGGACCGGGCGATGAGGAGGTCCTGGCCTTCGATGAGGGGAAAGCCGGCGAAGGTGGCTGTGGCGCGGGGGCGCAGGTAGAACTCCACGCCGCCGGATTCCGTGGCGATGACAGGCCGGCCTATGCGGCCGGGGAGGAGGTTGAATTCGAAGTAGACGGATTCCGTTTCACCACCGGTGGCCTGGACGAACTTTCCATTTCTGAGGATGTCTTCGATGTAGAAGGGGTAGAAGCCGCTGGAGAAGCGCCAGGGCGCCCGGCCGAGGGCGGGGTCCTGAGCTTCCAGGCGGCGAGACTCGAGCATCCACCAGCCGACGGGCTGGCTGCCCTCCGGCGTGGCGCGTAGCAGGGCGCTGAGCGCGTCGAGCGTGGCGGCGGCCGGCTGGCGGTCCGGCGCGGCGGGGAAGCGCTCAATTTTCCAGTGGCCGGCACGCTTCCAGGCGAAGCGGCCCTGGCCGTTGGGCCACAGCACGAGGCCCTCAGGATCATTGGGGTCGTAAGGCGGACGGCCGGTCTGCGCGAGGGCGGCCAGCGACAGCAGCAGCGCCAGGAGTGGCTTGCATCCCATCCCAGCAGTGTAGACGATCAGCCTCTCAGCAGGCGCGGATGCCGGTCGAGCGTCTTGAGGATGAGTTCGCCGAAGAGCGTATTGGCCCAGGCGAACCACTTGCGGGTGAACTTGGCGGCATCGTTGCGATGAAAGGCTTCGTGCATGAAACCGGTGCCGGCGTGGGTGGCCTTCAAGGTGGCAAGGCAGCGGCGGATCTCGTCTTCGGAGTCTGAGGTGAGCGCGCGAGCGATGATGCCCATGGGCCAGATCATGTCGAGGCCGGAGTGCGGGCTGCCCAGTCCTTCCCCGGCGGTTCCCTTGTAGTAGAAGGGATTGGCCTCGCTGAAGGCGAAGGCGCGGGTGTTGCGGTAGGTGGGATCGGCGGCCGAGACGCAACCGAGATAGGGCATGGAGACGAGGCCGGGGATGCCGCAATCGTCCATCAGGAGAGCGCTTCCGTAGGCGTCCACTTCAAAGGCATAGATCTCGCCGTGGACGGGGTGTTTGGCGGTGGCGTAACGGGAGAGCGCGGCGCGGACTTCAGCGGCGAGTTCGCGGCAGGAGGCCGCAGCGGCGGCGTCCCTGGTGACGGTTGAGTGGATGTCGGCGAGCTGATCCAGAGTGGCGGCGGCGAAGAAATTCGAGGGAATGAGATAGGGAAAGATGCAGGCATCGTCGGAGGGGCGGAAGCCGGACTGGATGAGGCCGCAAGGCTTGGCCGGATTGCCGAAGCCTCCATTGGGAAGCGAGTCTGTGGGCACGGCGGTGACGCGCTGGAAACGATAGGGTCCGGGACCGTTCTTGCGCTGCTGTTCGCGGAAGGTCTGGACGATCAGGGCGGCGGCCTGTCGCCAATCGGCGTCAAAGCCCTGGGTGTCGCCGGTGGCCTTCCAGTAGCCATGGGCCAGACGGACAGCGTAACAGAGCGAGTCGATCTCCCACTTGCGCTCGTGGAGTTCGGGCTTCATGCGGGTGCGGTCTTTGGCCCATTCGCTGCCGGTGGGTCCGGCGTTGAAGGCGTTGGCGTAGGGGTCGATCAGGACGCACTTGGTCTGCCGGTTGACGACACCGAGGAGGAGTTTGCGGAGCTTGTCGTCGCGGCGGGCGAGAGGGAGGTAGGGCCAGACCTGGGCCGTGGAGTCGCGCAGCCACATGGCATGGATGTCGCCGGTGAGCACGAAGGTGTCGGGGCGGCCGTTGGGCTCAGTGTATTCAACGGTGGTGTCGAGGGTATTGGGAAAGCAGTTCTCGAAGAGCCAGGCGATTTCGGGGTCGGCGATGGCGCGCTTGGCGGAAACGATGGCTTCTTCCACCGCGGGGCTAGAAAAGCGGCGCTGGGCCGCAGCGGGCCGGCGGGACTCAAAAGCGGGCTGCTGGGCGAAAGCTGCCGCAGCCGGGGTGGAAAGGAATGCTCTGCGAGACCACATACGCGCCATCATACACGGGCGCGGTCAACGGGACGGAGCGTCACGGCACGAAGCGGTATCCGACGCCGCGCAAGGTGTGAATGTGGCGCGGCAATTGGGGATTGTCTTCCAGCTTCTGGCGCAGCCAGGCGATGTGGACATCCACGGTACGGGAACTGACGCCGGCATGATACTGCCAGACTGATTCGAGCAGGGTGTCCCGGGAGACCACGTTGCCGCGATGCTCGATGAGGAAACGGAGCAACTGGAGTTCCTTGCCAGCCATGGCCAGCGGCTGGCCGTTCTTGGAGACAGTACCGCGGTCGAAGTCCACTTCGACGTCGGCGAAGCGGAACTGGCTGGTGGCTCCGGCGGCATCTTTGCGCGTCCGGCGGAGCAGCGCCTCGATGCGAGCCAGGAGTTCGGCAGGCTCGAAGGGCTTGCTGAGGTAATCGTCGGCGCCGAGTTTGAGGCCGACGACGCGGTCCACCACCTGGGTCTTTGCGGTGAGCATGAGAACGGCTAAGTCGCGGCCCTGCTGGCGAAGCTCCCGCAGAACCTCGAAGCCGTTCTTGCCGGGCAGCATGACATCCAGGATGAGCAGATCAAACGGCTCAGCCAAGGCCAGGGCCAAGCCGGAGACGCCATCGGTGGCGGAGTCCACTTGATAGCCTTCGGCCGATAAGAGGTCGGAGAGAGTGAGAACGAGGCCGGGTTCGTCCTCGACCAATAAGATTCGATGACTCATTGAGTAAAATCCTGAGAGACGCCCGGATCGGCAGCGGGAATGCGGAGGGCGAATTCCGTCAGCCGCCCGGGCAGGGATGAGACGGCGACAGAGCCGGAGTGGGCTTCGACAATTCCTTTCACCAGCGCCAGGCCGAGACCTGTGCCGTGAATCTGGTCCTGAACTGCGCGCTGTCCGCGGAAGAAGGGATCGAAGACGGAGGCGATCTCCTCCGATGGGATGCCGGGCCCGCGATCGGACACGCGGATCTCAACGCAGTCCGCTCCATCGGGGGCGGCGCTGATCCCGATCCAGGGCTGTTCGGAGGCACCGTACTTCACGGCGTTGCTGATCCGGTTCTGGAGCGCGTGCTGCAGAGCCACGGGATCGCCCATCACCAACGGCAGCCCGGGCTGGATCTTGCGGTCCACGGTGACATGGGCCGAATCCAGGGCAGCCTGGCTGGCGGCGAGGCTGGAATCGATCAGTTCCGTCACGGAGAGCGGTTCAAACTGAAAACGGGCGTGTTCAGCGTTTTGGCTGGCGAACTTGAGCACGTCTTCGACGATGCTGGTGAGCCGCTCGGACTCCCTCTGGATCAGCACGCCGTACTTCTCCACCTGGGCGGGATTCTGGGCGAGCTTGCCGCGCAGATTGTAGGCGGCGGTCCGGATCACAGCCAAGGGCGTGCGGAGTTCATGGGAGACGCCGGCGACGAAGTTCATCTGGAGGGTTGCCAGGCGTTGCGCGCGGCGCGCGAACGAGGCCAGGGCGGCTGCGGCGCCCAGCATCAGCAGGAGGACGGCGGAGGTCACGGCGAGGTTGCGCGCGCGTGTTTTGGCGACGATGGTATCCACCGAGCCGGAACGGTGGCGGATGCGCAGTTCCAGGCGGCCCGAAGGGGGGGGCATGGGACGGCCGCGCATGGCATCGCGAATGCCTGGCGGGGGAGTGCGGCGGAACACCTGATCCCATGGGGCATCGAATAGCGGAGTGGATGCGTCCGCCGATTCACCGATCTCGGGGAGATCCTGGTCCGGTGACCGGTAGAGAATCTGATGGGGATGCCGGCGCGGCACAACTTCCACCTGGTAGTCCGCCAAGCCGGATCCAATGTGGTGGTTGAGCAGGTCCGGCAGAAGGGTATGCCGGATGTAGCGTTCGCTGACCTCGAATACGTACCACTCAGGAAGCGCACGGGAATCCGGATCCATGCGGCCGCGCACGGGGAACTCCAGGAGAAATCCGTCGTCCAGATTCGGTGGGCGGAAGCGGCCGCCAGGCCGGCCCGGTCCTTCCCTGCCCTCCCGCATCATGGCGATGCGCTCATTGAGGTAATCCTTCATCGGGACCCAGGATTCGGGCCAATCGGCCGAGCGCGGCTCGCCCGTCTGGAGATCGAGCAACTGCAGTTTCAGCGCGTCAGCCTCCGCTGTAACGATCCCGATGGCGGAGAAGAGTCCTTCGTGCTGGGTGGTTTCCCGCCAGCGGCGGTAGAGTTCGGAAGGGGACCGGTGGACCGGGCTGGCGTCGGGCATGAACGGGCGCGGGAGAAACGATGAACACGCGTTCACCACCGTCGTGTTGAAATCGATGCTGAGACGCGCCAGGCTACCCTGCAGCGAGCCCCGCAAGCGCATACTTTCCGCGCGGCTGGCTTCATCAATCCAGCGGTATTGGAGCACGCCCAGCACTCCGCAGAGCACGAGCATGGCGCCCACGAAGAACCAGGAGAGCCGTGTGTGGCGCTGATACCGGTCCAATTTCATCACCCTGAGTGGATAGACGATGCCGATTGAAAGAAGGAAACATGACCATGTAAGGAAATGTTAAATACCAAATTTCGTAGAGATGGAGCGGAACCTGAGGGGCCCAGGGCGAATCGTACAATCTGTAAGGGACTCATGATGATTTCAATTGTCATTAGGAAGACGATCCGTCAGGCGGGATGCCTGCTGACGTTGTGGGCCGCGATTGTGCCCTGGGTGCAGGCCGAAGAGATTCCAAACCGCTACGTAGTGGAGATGAGCACCGAGCCTGTGGCGCAGCGGGCGTCGCGATTGAGTCTGCGAGGACGGGCGCGCCTGGAGAGCACGGCGGCGCTAGCCCACCGGCAGAGGATCCGCGACGAGCAATCGGTGGTGCGAGCCCGTGTGGAAAGACACAGCGGCAGGGTTCTGGGCAGCGTGGACACCGTGGCGAACGCGATGTTCGTCGAGATGCCGGCGGAAGAGGCCGCGAAATTGGCCTTGGAGCCGGGCGTCAAGCGGGTGCGGCCCGAGCGCACATTCCACATGGTTCTGGATCGGGCCGTGCAATTGCACAAGATCAACCAAGCCTGGGAGCAGGTGGGGGCAAGCCGCGCCGGGGAAGGCATCAAGATAGCGATCATCGACAGCGGCATCGACCCAGCCCACGCCGCTTTCGCCAACTCCGAACTCAGCGCTCCGGCGGGCTTTCCACGGGTCAGCTCCCCGCTCGACTCAGCCAACACCAACGGTAAGATCATTGCGGCCCGCAGTTACGTGCCGCTGCTGCGCTACCGGGATCCGGACAACTCGGTGCGCGACCATGTCGGCCACGGCACGGCGCTAGCCATGATCACGGCCGGCGGAAAGGTGGACGCGCCGCTGGCGCAGATGCAGGGAGTTTCGCCGCGCGCCTGGATCGGGGTGTACAAAGTATTCGGCACGCCGGGCTACAACGACTCCTCCAACGACGCCGCCATCATCACTGCCATCGAGGACGCCGTGCTGGACGGCATGGATGTGATCAACCTCAGCCTGGGCGACGATTTTGCCTACCGGCTGGCGGACGACTTCGAAGTGGCGGCCATCGAACAGGCTGCCCAAGCCGGCGTCATTGTCGTGGTGGCGGCCGGAAACAACGGGCCGGGCATGAACACAATCGCCTCGCCGGGCACGGCGCCATCGGCCATTACCATCGGGGCAACTACCAATGGCAGGACCTTCGGAACCGGCGTCACGGTGGACGGGCTGGGTTCTTATGTCGCTTATGTGGGCAGCGGCCCGACGCCGGGCAGTAACGTACAAGGCGAGTTGGTTGACGTCTCCACCCTCGATGGGGACGGTTTGGCCTGCGCCGGCTTCTCGTCCGGCGCGGCCTCAGGAAAGATCGCCCTCATCCTGCGCGGTTCGTGCACTTTTGAGACCAAGCTGCTCAACGCGCAGAGAGCCGGCGCAGTGGGCGCACTGGTCTACGCCACCGCGGAATCTCCAGAGCCGATCACCATGAGCGTGGGAGCGGCGACGCTGCCTGCCCAGATGGTGAGTAACGGCGATGGGGTTGCGGTCAAGCAGCAAATCGCCGCCGGCACGGCGACGGCGACAATGAACTTCACCATTCAGGCGATAGACCGGCCAGCAAACCGCGTCACTGACTTTTCGGCCGTGGGCCCCAGTGTCGACTTGGGCATCAAACCCGACCTGATGGCCACGGGCGGGGACATCTACACGGCCACCCAGAAGCTGGACTCCTACGGCGACATGTACAACCCCAGCGGGTATGTTCTGGTGGACGGCACCAGCTTTGCCACCCCAATGATCGCCGGCGCGGCAGCGCTGCTCAAAGCCGCCCGTCCCGGACTGGCCATGGAGGACTACAGATCCCTGCTGGTGAATACCGGCGTGCCCGTGACCCAGACCTGGAAAGCGCAGGCGGCTACCATGCAACAGACCGGCGCCGGCGTGCTGGACATGATGGCGGCGCTGCAATCCACCGCCACGGCTTCGCCCGTCTCCCTGAGTTTCGGCGTGGGCAGCGGCACTTTGGACGCGGCAAGATCCTTCCGGCTGAAGAACACGGGGACCGAAACGGAGAGCTTCGAAATCAAGGTAGTGCCTTCGGCAGTCACGGCGGATGGCGCGACGGAAGGCCTCCCGGCCCCACTGGTGGAACAGCCAGTGATGGAACTGGCAGCCGGAGCGTCGGTGGAGGTGCCTGTGCGCTGGGTGGCCCAATCGCTGGCCAGCGGACACTACGAGGGAGTACTGCAGGTGACCGGCTTGACCTCAGGCGAAGTGATCCGCGTTCCCTACTGGCATGCCGTGCAGGGAGATCCGCACAGCATCAATCTGATGTACACCATCGACAGCGCAAGGCGAGGAACTGCGCAGAGCGACGCGTTCTTTGTCCGGGTAACCGACTCCTCAGGGGTCATCATCACCGAGACTCCCACCGTCAAGGCGGTGTCCGGCGGCGGCGCTGTGCTCAGCGTCACGGACTACAATGCGGAGGTGCCGGGGCTGTTTGGCGTCAGTGTCCAACTGGGTACCGTCGCGGGCACAAATACGTTCCGAGTCACGGTGGGGCAGGTGACACTCGACGTTCAGATTAGCGGACTCTAGTCCCAGCCGCACTGTAGAATGAGAGGCAGTGACTCCGAAAGAACGGTGGAACTGCCTTTTGGCAGGCGAGAAACCGGACCGTGTTCCGTGCGATCTCTGGGCGACTGAAGAGGTGATGTCGCGACTGAGGGCTGACCTCGGCTGCGATTCGGACGCCGATGTTTGGCGGGCCTTGGGCGTGGACAAGTGCGTGTTCCTTGCCCCGAAGCATCCGCAGGCCACGGAAGATACCTGGCACATTCCCTCCCTGTTCAGCATCTGGGGCGTTCCCACGCGGCGGGTAGAGTATCTGGATGGCGCGGGCTACTACGAAGAGGCCATCGATCCGCCTCTGGCCGCAGCGCAGTCGGTAGCCGACATCGAGAAGTATCGCTGGCCCAAGGCCGAAGACTGGGACTACGAGGTACTGCTGAAGGAGTGCCTCAGATGGCCGGACTACCCGATTGTGGGCGCTTCCTACGAGCCTTTCTACCTTTACAGCCGCCTGCGCGGGATGGAACAGGCGCTGGAAGACCTGATTGAGAACCCGGCCATCGCCGACGCCATGATGGAGCGGATTTTCGACATCCACGCCGGGATTGTGAAGCGCAGCCTGGAGACCGCCGGCAGCCTCATCGATTTCATCTATGTAGCCGAGGACCTGGGCACGCAGGAGTCCCTGTTGATGAGCCCGCGGTCATTCCGCCGCTTCATCAAGCCGTGGCTGGCGCGCATGATCGACCTGGCCCGCGCCTACGGCGCCCACACTTTCCACCACGACGACGGCGCCATCGCGCCGCTGTTGCCTGAACTGATCGACATTGGCATCGATGTGCTGAACCCCATCCAGTGGCGTGCCAAGGGCATGGCGCGCGAAGGGCTGGCGCGCCAGTTCGGCTCGAGCGTCGTTTTCCACGGCGGCGTGGACAACCAGCACACGTTGCCGTTTGGCAGCGTGAACGCGGTGCGCAAGGAAGTGGAGGAGAACATCGCCATCTTCTCCGAGTGCAAAGGCTACGTCGTGGCGCCCTGCCACAACCTGCAGGCCAACACGCCGACGCGCAACGTAGTGGCGCTGTACGAGGCGGTGCGCGATTTTGGTGCGCTGTAGCCCCCCTCGACTCTGATAAATTCACGGGATGCGGTTTATTTTGCTGATTGGGCTGGCTGTCAGCTGTTGGGGCCAGCATCGGATGCACGCCGTCGGCGTGACCACCCGCGACTGGGTGGTGGGCAAGCCCCTGCTGCCAGGCGGCCTTTTTGTGAAGAGCGACAGCGGTGCGTGGGCGAACCCGGGCCACCGGCACCCGTACATGATGGGCCTGGCCTGGCGCCCGAACGAACCGGGATCGGTCTATTTGGCGGCCGGCAACGGGGTGATCCGGATCAACCCGCAGGGCCAGTGGCGCATTCTCACCAGCTACGACGTGACGGAGCTGCGCGACATTTCGGCCGGCTCCGACGGCAGCCTGCTTTTCGGCCACACCGCCGGCCTGAGGCTTTCGCGCGATGGCGGCCAGAGTTGGGTGGAATTGAGCGGCGGCCTGCATCGCAAGTACATGAACGCGGTACGCATCGACCGGACGCGGCCGCAGCGCCTGCTGGCCGGCACCGAAGAAGGCGTCTTCGTCTCCGACAACGCCGGCCGGGACTGGAAACTGGCAGGCGCCGGCGGGTTCCAGATCATGCATATCGAGCAATCGCCCCACGATGCCGGCAAGTGGCTGGCTGTGACGCAGTTGGGCGGACTGTTCGGTTCCGAGAACGGCGGTCTCAGCTTCGAGAATGTGGGCAACGTCGGGGTGCAACGGAACCTCTACGACATTTCCTTCGACGCGACCAAACCGGGCCGTGTGGCGATCTGCGGCTGGGGCCCCGGCGTGCAGATTTCCGAAGACGGCGGCAAGACGTGGACGGCGCGGAACATCGGGCTGCCCACGGCGGATGTCTGGAGCGTGGCCTTCGATCCCGATCACTCGGGCCGGCTCTACGCAGCCGTGCACGAGGAGGCGCTGTTCGTCTCCGACGACGCCGGCAAGACCTGGCGAAAAGATGGACTGGAGGGCAGCATCGTCTACCGGATGTTCTTCGTGCCCCAAGGAGGTGCGAAGTGAAACGGTTGATCGCAACAGCATTGCTGCTTGCCATGGGAGCGCAGGCACAGGACTTTCAGAAGCGCGTGCGGGAGGTGATCGAATTCTACGCCCACCCGAAGAGCGTGAATGACAGCGGCTACGCCACCATCGCCGCAAAGCTATGGCTCAAGGAAGACGCGGCGGCCGCCAACCGGCGCCTGCAGGAACTGCTGAAGGACCCCTCGGGCGACATGTTCTGGATGTTCCCCGTGACGGCAGTGGCCTACACCGACCAGGGCCAGCTCACCGCCGCCTCGCGCGCCGCGCTGCGCAACGCCTGGAAGACCTACATGCCGTACCGCGGCGATACCGAAAACCACTGGCTCCTCTACTACACCTCGCTCTATCTCATGTCGCAGAAGTATCCCGGCTTGAACGGCAGCGAGTGGTTCAACGGCCGCTCTTCCGACGAAAACCTGCGCGAAGCGCGCGAGTGGATCGACAGTTGGGTGAAGCTCACCACCACCAAGGGCCAAGGCGAGTACGACTGCACTCACTACATCGGCGTGTACCTGCTGCCGCTCTCCTATCTGGCAGCCTGGGCTGAAGATCCGCGCATGAAGAAGCAGGCGCAACTGATGATCGAGTGGATCACGGCGGACTTCGCCGCCGAGAGCCTGAGTGGGATTTACGTGGGCGCGCACGCACGCACCGACGATCACCAGGTGTTGGAGAAGTGGAACGGCGTCAGCTCGGATTTCGGCTGGCTGTTCTTCGGCCAGGGCAAACCCACAGAGCCGCACGCCGGCTACGTGCTCTATTACGCGCTGGCATCCGCCCAGGAGCCGCCCGAAGTGCTGAAGCGCATCGCCACTGACCGCAGCCAGCCATACACGCATCTCGAGAAGAAACGCACTCGCAACCGCTGGCGCTATCACGACGAACGGCACGGCGAGGTCTTCAAGACCACCTACATGACAAAGGACTACGCCGTGGGCTCCGACCAGGGCGGTCTGCTGCAACCTGTCCAACAGCACTCCTGGGATGTCACCTGGCATCTGGACGACCCGCGCGGCAAGCACAACACGCTGTTCTCGATCCACCCCTACTCGGGCGGGCTGGAACTCCAGGCCTACTTCACCTTCGGACCGGACTTCGGCACCGAGGAAGTCTACCGTTCGAAGAAGAGTTACGACTCGCCGGACAAGTTGCTGGGCGGCAGCCCTTATGAGCAACTCGCACAGTCGGAGGACGCCGTGATCGCGCTCTACGACATCCCGCGCGGCACGCGCTTCCCGCACATCAACGGCTTCTTCTCAAAGGACCTGGAAGAGATTGTGGAGCACCCTTCGGGCTGGATTTTCGCCCGCGGCGGAAGGGCTCGCATCGCTTACCGCCCATTGGCGCCGTACGAATGGAAGCCGATCGCCGGCGGCGGCAAGCGCCTGTTCAGCCAGTACCTCAAGAACGGCACCATCGTGCAGGTGGCGAGCGTGGATGATTATCCGACGGCCGCCGCGTTCCAACAGGCCATCCTGGCGCTGAAGCTCGAGACAACGCTGGAACCGAAGCCCAGCGTCCGATTCCGGACGCTGCGCGGCAAGCTGATGGCATGCACGTACGGCGAGCGCGCCAGGATCGACGGCAAACCGCTGGACTACGAGAAGTGGCCGGCCTTTGGCGGACCGTTTCTGCACGCCGAACCCGGCGTGCAGAAATTGAAGATGACCCACGGCGGCGTC
>JACQZS010000171.1 GCA_016213725.1 Acidobacteriota bacterium
CCCCGGCTCCGGCTGGAGCGCGGAACCCAAACGCCGCTTCGTCCACTCCTACCGCGGCTCCGTCAACGTGATCCCGGTGCCCGATAGGAACCTCCTCGCCAGCTACACCACGGCCGTCGCCGAGAACAACCGCATGACGCTGCCCGCCGTGCCCACGGCCCCTGCCACGAAGCCAGTCGCCATCCCGGCCCGCGCCGGCGACGCCTCGCTGATCGAGCACGTCGTCTACATCGTCAAGGAAAACCGCACCTATGACCAGGTCCTCGGCGATCTGCCCCGCGGCAACGGCGATCCCTCACTCACCATGTTCGGCGAGAAGGTCACGCCCAATCAGCACAAGCTCGCCCGGGACTTCGTCCTGCTCGACAACTTCTACGCCACCGGCGGCAACTCCGCCGACGGCCACCAGTGGGTGACGCAGGCCAGTGAAACCGCCTACTGCCTCTGGCCCGGCTACGAGGGGCGCAGCTATCCCTTCGATGGCTCCGATCCGCTCGCCTACGCCTCCGGCGGCTTCCTCTGGGACGCCGCTCTCGCCCGCGGCAAAACCGTCCGCATCTTCGGCGAGTACGCCGGCCGCCTCAGCGTGCCGCGCCAGCAGCGCCAGCGCCTGCTGGAAGAATGGAAGGCCGGCGCCGACTTCACCAACCGCTGGAACGTCACCGCCCCCATCGCCCCGGTCAATAAAATCCTGGCCCGCAACTTCCCCAGCTACACCACCGGCATCCCCGATGTCGTCCGCGCCCAGATCTTCCTCGGCGAGGTGAAGCAATGGACCGCCGCCGGCAAGATGCCGAACCTGGTCATCATGTCCCTGCCCAGCAATCACACCAACGGCGCTTCGCCCGGCACCAACACTCCGCAGGCCATGGTGGCCGATAACGACTACGCCCTGGGCCAGGTCGTCGACGCCCTCTCCCACTCGCCCTTCTGGAAGAAGATGGCCATCTTCGTCGTGGAAGACGACGCGCAGAATGGCGTCGATCACGTGGACGGCCACCGCACCGTCGCCCTCGCCATCAGCCCCTACACGCGCCGCCAGCACGTCGACTCCACCTTCTACGCGAACCAGAGCATCGTCAAGACCATCGAACTCATTCTCGGACTGCCCACGCTCTCTCTGTTCGATCTGATCGCCACGGACATGCGCGCCTCGTTCACCGATGAGCCCGACGCCACCCCGTTCACGCACCTCCAGCCCACACACTCTCTCTTCGAGATGAATCCGGCGCTCAACGGCCTGCGCGGCCCCGCGCGCCAGGCCGCCAAAGACTCCGCCCGCATGAACTGGGACGTCCCCGACGCCGCGCCCGTCGAACGCCTCAACCGCATCGTGTGGGGCCAGATCAAGGGTTGGAACACGCCCTATCCCGCGCCGAAGAACGCCGTCTTCGCCCCGCTCGCCGTGCCCGACGCCGACGGCGATGAGGACGACCGGTAGTCGAGCGCTAGCTGATCCCCAGCTTGTGCTGCATCTCTTCCAGGGTGTGCCCCTTCGTCTCCGGGTACCACGCCAGCACCACGCCGAACTGCACCACCATCATCGCCGCGAAGAACATGAAGGGCGCCGCTCCTGACGATGCCGCAATCACCGGGAACGTGCCCGAAATCAGCGCATTCATGGCCCAGTGCGTGAAGCTGCCCAGGCTCTGCCCCTTGGCCCGCACGCGCGTCGGGAACACTTCACTCAGATACACCCAAATCACCGCGCCCTGCGAGAACGCAAAGAAACCGATGAACGACACCAGCAGCAAGACCAGCATGCTCTGGTGCGCCTGAGTCGAAAACACCCAGCTCACGCCGGCCAGCGACAGCCCCGTCCCGATACTGCCGATCAGCAGCATCGTCTTGCGCCCAATCTTGTCGATCACCGACATCGCGATGATCGTCGCGATCAGGTTCGTCGCCCCAATCGCCACCGCCTGCAGATCGCCCGAAGACTTCGAGAAGCCCGCGCTTTCGAAGATCGTGTTCAGGTAATACAGAATCGCGTTGATCCCGCTCAGCTGGTTGAACATGCCGATGGAGACCGCCAGGAAGATCGGCAGCCGGTACTTCCACTTCAACAGCGGCTCGTCGGCCAGGCCGTGCTCGGCGTCGATCGACGTCACGATCTCCTTCAGGTCCGCCTCGTAGTTCTCCTCGCCCGTCAACCGAAGTACTTCTCGCGCCTCCTCCACGCGCCGCCGCTTCACCAGCCACCGCGGCGACTCCGGAATCGGGAACAGCATCACGAAAAACGCCGCCGCCGGCAGCGCCGCAATGCCCAGCTTCCAGCGCCACTCATCCCCGCCCACTCCGCTCACCCCCACCAGGTAATTCGAAAGGTAGGCCAGCAGGATGCCGAACACGATATTGAACTGGAACATCCCCACCAGCCGCCCGCGCGCCTTGGCCGGAGCGATCTCGGCAATGTACATCGGCCCGATCACCGAAGAGCCGCCAATCGCCAGCCCGCCCACAAAACGGAAAAACAGAAACGCCCACCAGTTCCACGCCACCGCGCATCCCAGCGCCGTCACGAAGTACATCAGCGCCAGCGCGAACAGCGACTTCCGCCGCCCGTACTTGTCCGCCGGCATGCCCGCCAGAATCGAGCCCAGCGTCGTGCCGAGAATGGCCGAGGCTACGGTGAAGCCCAGCATCGCCGGAGTCAGGTCGTAGATCTTCCGCAGCGCGTCGTTCGCGCCGGCGATCACCACCGTGTCGAATCCAAAGAGCAGGCCGCCGAGCGCCGCCACCAGGGCGGACTTCAGAAGATAGGTGTTCAGCTTCATGACTGCGAAAGGGGTCCGCAGCCGAGCGTATCACACCGCGCCTGTTTGAAGCCGTTTCAACAGTTGAATCTGGCCGGCATGATAGAGGTCGTGCGCCGCCGCGCCGCGAATCAGATGAACTGTTTTTTGCTCGGCAAACCGCGCCGCCGGCAACTCCGCAACCAGCGCCCGCATCTGCCGGTGCTGCTCGCAGAGCAGCTCCACCGCCGCCCGCCAGCCTTGTTCGCCCGCGCCCTCGGGCGCCGGGATGAAGTTCGATCCCTTCAGCGGAAACGATCCGCGCCTGGCCCCGCTCAGCCGCCGCCGCACCACGTACTTCCAATACGCGCAATGCACGGCAAGCTCCCAGATGTTATGCCGCCCGGCTGCCGGCCGCCACAGCGCCTCCGCCGCCGTCACCCCGCGCAGCGCCCCGCGCAGGTTCGGTCCGTGCCACGACTTCTTCTCAAACGCCTCGTCGATCGCGGCCGCCAAAAGCAACTGTCCGGTATGGTCACCCATACCGGACAGCATAACTTCACCGAATTGTCGCGTGCGGACTAGCCCGCGGCCCGGCGGCCGCGCGGCTTCGGCCGGAAGCCCCTGGGCTTGAACTCGCCCGCGCCGCTATTCCAGTTGCCACTGCCGAACGGCTTACCGAAAGGCTTGCCCGACTTCTGCGGCTTGCCGGACTTCGCCGCCACTGGAATCGAAATCACCTTCTGAGCGAACTGCGGGGCGGGAGGAGCCATGTCTTCCATCGCCTTCTCGCTCAGCACGGCCGCGTCCACTTCGCGCGTCGCCAGCCGGAGTTTCAGCACGCGCTCAATGCGGCGGATCTCGCCGCGCTCCGACCGCGTCGCAAATGTCGAGGCCACGCCCCGCGCTCCGGCCCTTCCGGTCCGGCCCACGCGGTGGATGAAGTCCTCCGGCGCCTGCGGCAGGTCGTAGTTCACCACGTGCGCGATGCCGTCCACGTGAATCCCGCGCGCCGCCACGTCGGTGGCCACCAGCACCCGGTACTCGCCCTTCTGAAAGCTCTTCAAGGCCTGGTTGCGCTGGTTCTGCGTGCGGTCGCCGTGAATGCAGGCCGCCCGAATCCCGTACCGCGTCAGCTTGCGCGCCAACCGGTCCGTGCCGTGCTTCGTCCGCGCGAACACCAGGAACGAACCCTGTTCCTGCTTCAGCAGGTGCGCCAGCAGCCCCAGCTTACGGTCTTGCTCCACTTCATAGGCGTGCAGGTCCACTTGCTCGGCCGGCTTCGTCGTCGATCCGATCGAAATCCGCACCGGGTCCTTCAGGTACTCGCCGATCAGCCGCGCCACCGAAGGCTCGATAGTCGCGGAATAGAACAGCGTCTGCTTCGTCGCCGGCATCGGCTCCAGAATCTGCTTGATCGAGGGCAGGAAGCCCATGTCCAGCATCCGGTCCGCTTCGTCCAGCACCAGCACGCGAACGTTCTTCAGCTTCACCAGCCGGCGCTGCAGAAAATCGCACAGCCGGCCCGGCGTCGCAACCAGAACCTGCGCGCCCTTCTTGATCGCCAGCAGCTGCCGCTGCTCGTTCATGCCGCCAACCACTACCGCTGAGCGGATCTGCGTCCCCGCGGCCATCTTCTGGAAAGTCTCATCAATCTGGAGCGCCAGCTCGCGCGTCGGGCTCAACACCACCGCCGACACGCCCGGCTCCATCGGCTCACGCAGCAGCCGGTCGATCATCGGAATCACAAACGCCAGCGTCTTGCCGGTGCCCGTCTGTGCCGTCGCCACAACATCCCGGCCAGTCATGGCCGGCGGAATTGCCTCCGCCTGCACAGGCGTCGGCGTACGAAAACAGTTCCGGTCCAGGTTCACACCAAGTGCCGGAGACAGAGAAAGCTCAGAGAAATTGTTCATTCAGTTTTGTTTTGGAGGGAGTATCAGCAGCAGGCCGGCAACAGGCGGGCTAGATATGCGGATAGTCTTCTACTTACTTGATGATACCGCACTCCGGGAGGTTTCAGGAGAATCCGTCTCTTCTACAGGTCGATCGCCAGCACCTCATGCAGCCCGATCTCCGGCGACCGCGCCGCCAGCCACCCTCCCTCATAGCGGAACTGCGCCTCCGCCCCGGCCACCAGCCAGCGCGCCCGCTTCGGCGCCGGCGTCTTCACCCGCACCTTCTGCCCGGCCACCGGCAGAATCTCCCGGAACGGCCCCTTCATGGCATAGGGGTTCGTCAGGTTCACCAGGTGCAGCGTCATCGACCGCTCCTGCCGCCACAACGCCACATCCAACAGCCCCGGCCCCTCCACCGCCGCCGGACGCGCCTCCTGCCCCGCCCACTCCACCGCGTTCGCCAGCAGCCGCCCGTGATCCGTCGCCAAAACCTCCCAGAACGCGCGGTCAATGTCCCATGGGAAATAGACCACTCTCCCTTTGCCCGCTTCCCGGCAGAGCGCCGCCGGAATGTCGGTCGGCCCCTGCCTCAGGTACACCTCCTCCATCGGCAGGTCCGGGTAGCTCGGCATCGTGGTCAGCGGCACCCGCGCCGTCCCCAGCGGCTTCACTTCCACCCTGCGCACGCCGTGGATCATCCGCCCTGCATCCTGCAGCCCGTTCAATAAGCCATGCTGGCGGTCCGCGATGTCCACATACGCATTCTGCTGGCGCTGGATCGTCCTGCCCCCATAGGAGGCCCCGAACAGGTCTGCCAGGCCGAAATCCGCCCGCCGGTCGCCCCACTCGTCGCACAGCGAAGTCTCATGCGTCGCCACCAGCCCCCCGCCCGCCTCCACAAACGCCCGCAGCTGCCCGCATTGCCGCTCTGACAACGCCGCGATGTTCGGCAGCACCAGCGTCTTGAACCGCCGCAGGTCCGCTGCGTCCAGCAGCCCGTCGTGCACCATCTCAAACGGGATCCGGGCTTCCACCAGCGCGTGGTACGCGCCTCGCAGGAACTCCTCTGAATCGCTTACCGCATAACGCGCGGTCTGCTGCGAGTACACCACGCCCACCCGCGCCAGGTTCTCCGTGTTCCGCAAGTAGCGCTCGTTCTTCCAGTGCCAGGTATACAGCTGCTCCACCGGCCCCAGCCAGCGCCGGTCCAGCGGCTTGGCGTTGAACTTCGTCACCCACGGCCGCAGTCCTTGCGCGATCCCGTCCGCCGCCCATACCTGGATCTCCGCCGCGCTCTGCACCGAGTCTTTCCAGCGGTACGGCGCCTCCAGGCCGATCGAAAAGATCCCCCCAATCGGCTTGTTCCCGAACGTCGCCCGGTACTCTTTCGCGTTCTTCCCGTTCGCCCACGGCAGTTGCACGCCGCTGCGCGCCTGCCGGTCCGCAAACAAAGTCGGCGCCAGCGCCCCGGCGCGCTTCATGTCGATCTCCGCCTGCGCCCCGCCGCCCGTATTCGGGATGAACCGCGCCTTCGGGTTCGCCCGCCGGATCTCCTCATCCCATAACGCCCACAGCTCGAACAGCCGCGCGTCGTGCCACTGGCTGTACTTCCTGCGCACCGGGTCCCGCACGTCGTTCGTCCGCGGCAGTTCCATCCCCGAATACGCCCGGAAGTTCTTCCGGCAGTGCTCGCAATAACACGTCCCCGACCCCGACCACCGGTTCGCGAAGATCCCATCCACCTCGTACGTCGTCATGATCTCCCGCACCACGTCCCGCATGAACTCGAAGTTGTACGGACCCAGGCAGCACGTCACCCAGTACGACGCCATCGCCCAGTGCCGCCGCGGCTCGCCCTTCTCGTCCACGGCGATCCAGTCCGGGTGCGCGCGGTACACGTCGTCGTGCGCCGCATGCGGATCCACCCGCGCGATCACGTTCATCCCCAATCCGCGACACCCCTTCAACAGATCTCCAAACGGATCCGTGCCCTCCGCCATGAACTTCGACTTGTAGTGCAGCGGTACCTTCGTCGGGTAGAACGCCACGCAACCGCCCGCCGACAGGCACGCCGCATCCGCGTGCACGCGCTTGAAATAGTCCAGCCAGAACTTCAGGTCGTACCGCCCGGGATCGTCCTCTACAAACGCCAGTTGCACCCACCGCATCGGACGGTCAAACCAGCCATCGTTCCCGCTCTGCCAGGCCGCCGCCGCGCTGTTCAAAAGTTCTCTTCGTGTCATGGTGCTCGTCCAGGCAGCATACACCACCTTTCGCACCGCAACTCCGCTTTTCTTCTCCCCCGTTCGCCGCGGAAGCATACACTGGGGAACGGAGGCATTTCATGGGCCGCATTCTTGCTCTTGCCATCTTCGTCCTCGTCCTGATCAGCGCGCGCTGGATCGCGGGCAACGTCATCGACTATCACTGGTGGCGCGAGATGGGCCAGGTGGAGACCTGGCTCCAGATGATCACCTACAGCTTCCTGCCCGCCCTGGCCGCCGCGCTCATCACCTACCCCGTCCTCTGGATCACTCATGCCCGCGCCATGAAGCACGCCGGCACCAGCCTGCGCGAATATCCCGCCTACGCCCGCCTGTCCTCCGCCGCCCTCATCCTGCTCGCCCTGTTTGTCGCCACCATCTCCACCGACGCCTCCACCGTCATCCGCTGGGCCGGCAGCCGCGGCCTCGACCCCGGCCCCTGGCGCGATCCCGTCTTCGCCCTCCCCCTCTCCTTTTACTTCTTCCAGCTGCCCTTCTACCGCCTGCTCCTCGGCTTCGTCCTCTCCCTCACCTTCTTCACCGCCATCATCTACTGGCTCACCGCCCGCGGCTGGTCGCTCCGCCAGCGCTTCTCCAATTGGCAGGAAGCCGGGCTCGAAGTCGACATCCGCATGTTCGGGCTGGATGGCGCGTTCCAGTCTCTCTTCCTTCGCGCCGTCGCCGCCATCTTCCTACTCGCCCTCGCCGTCTCTTTCTTCTTCGGACGCTACGATCTCCTGTTCGACGATCACGGCTCGCTCGTGGGCATCGATTGGACCGCCGAAAACGTCACCCTGCCCCTCATCGGCCTGAAAATCGTCTGCGCCCTCGCCGCCGCCACGGCCTTCCTGGCCGGCCGCATTCGCTGGGCCCTCATCCTCCCCGCCGCCATGGCCCTCGCGGCCATCCTGCCCGGCATCGTCTCCGCCGTCTACGTCCGCCCCAGCGAAATCACCATCCAGAAACCCTACATCGTCCGTCACATCCAGGCCACCCGCGCCGCCTACGGCCTCTCCTCCCGCGTCACTGAAACCGACTTCAAGGCCAAACCCGAGATCCGCATCGACCGCCAGGCCCACAAAGCTCTCCTCGACAACGTCCGCCTCTGGGATTGGCGCGCTTTCCACGACACCGTCACCCAGATCCAGGCCCTCCGCCCCTACTACGTCTTCAACGACTCCGACGTCGACCGCTACCAGATCGACGGCCAGCTCCGCCAACTCCTCATCACCCCCCGTGAAATCGATGTGGCCCAACTCCCCGGCGACGCCCGCTCCCGCTGGATCAACCCCCACTTCATCTACACCCACGGCTACGGCGCCGTCGTCGCCGAGGCCGCCCGCATCACCCCCGACGGCCTGCCTCATCTCCTCATTCAGAACGCCCCGCCCGAGATCAAGAACCCCGCTCTCAAACTCACCCGCCCGGAGATCTACTTCGGCGAGGTCTCCCACGAACCGGTCTTCGTCCACACGCAGCAGCCCGAATTCAACTACCCCTCCGGCTCCGGCAACGTGGAAACCCGCTATTCCGGCACGGGCGGCTTCCTGATTTCTTCTCCCCTCCTCCGCTTCGCCGCCGCCGTCTCCTCCGGAGACTGGAACATCCTCCTCACCTCCTACCTCTCCCCAGAGAGCCGCATGATGCTCCACCGCAAGGTGCGCGATCGCCTCTCCACCCTCGCCCCCTTCATTACCTGGGACACTGATCCCTATCTGGTCATCACTTCCGCCGGCAAGCTCGTCTGGCTCGTCGACGGCTTCACCTACTCCGACGCCCACCCTTACTCCCGCGCCTACCGCATCCCCGACGCCGGCAGCGTCAACTACCTCCGCAATTCCGTCAAAGCCGCCGTCGACGCCTACGACGGCACCGTCCGCCTCTACGTCTTCGATACCCAGGACCCCATCCTCGCCTCTTACCGCCACCTGTTCCCCCGTCTCTTCACCCCTAAGGAGGAGATGCCCGCCGACCTTCGCGCCCACGCCCGCTACCCCGAACTCATCTTCCGCCTCCAGGCCGAGGTCTACCGCACCTACCATATGACCAACCCCGAGGCCTTCTTTAACAAGGAGGACCAGTGGGACCTCGCCCGAAACCTCAACGGCCCCGGAGGCCGCCCCGAGCCGGCCAACCCCACTTACATCGTCGCCACTCTGCCCGGCAGCTCCACGCCGGAGTTCCTCCTGATGACCACCTTCACGCCGCGCAACAAAGACAACCTGATCGGCATCATGGTGGCCCGCTGCGACGGCGAAGCCCTGGGAGAACTCCATTTCCTCCAGCTCTCCAAGCAGGAACTCATCTTCGGCCCCATGCAGATCGAGGCCCGCATCAACCAGGACCAGAACATCAGCAAAGACCTCACCCTTTGGAACCAGCAGGGCTCCCAGGTTCTCCGCGGCCAGATGCTGGTCCTCCCCATGGACAACTCCCTGCTCTACATCGAGCCCGTCTACCTCCAGGCTTCCGAGGCCCGCATGCCTCAGCTCAAGAAGGTGGTGCTCGCCATGGGCGACCGCATGGTCTACGCCGACACCTACGAGCAGGCGCTCTCGGAACTCACCGGCCAGAGCGCCGCCCCCGAAAAGAGTTCTCCCCAGGCGCCGCAGGCTGGCGCCCAGCCCGCTCTGCCGCCGAATGAGTCCCAGCGTGTCTTGCAGGAGATCGCCAATCGTCTCCGCCGCTACCGCGAACTCATGGGCCAGGGAAAGTTCTCTGAAGCCGGCAAGGAAATCGAGGCTCTCGAACGTCTCACATACTCTCCATCTCGCTGAATCTACAAGCAGCGCCCCCGCGCATTCGCCTCTGCTTCGGCCTGGCTGCCGGAGTTCTGCGCAGGCCTGTCACGCCCCGATCGCATCCTCACTGTACTCCGGAGCCCCCGCCGGCTGGCTGGCGGCGGCTTGCCTCCGGCCACTCATCCTCCGCGGCGGTGGTCCTAAACGACAGCCGGCACCGGCCGCCACACGCGCCCCTAGCGCTCGCACTCGGCTCTGTGATAGGAGTAATTCCTATCGCCCGCATTGCACTAGTTCGGATCCTCCGTTTCAGACTGAATTGCCTGAAATCATTAACTGGATATATATTGGAAGTAGGCCATGGAATTAGGCAAAGACAGGGAATCCGCGGACATACTCGTGGTGGACGACGACGCGGGAGTGCGCGACGTAGTCCGTTCCATGCTCGAAGCAGAAGGTTATGTGGTCCAGGTCGCACAGAATGGCCGCGAGGCCATCGCCGCACTGAAGACGCATGACTTCCGCGTCATGATTACAGATTTGGTGATGCCGGAGCAGGAAGGGATCGAGACCATTAAGCTCGTCCTTCGGGACTATCCCTCGGTCAAGGTCATTGCGATGTCCGGCGCATTCGGCGGAGATTACCTGCGCATCGCCGGCTACCTCGGCGCCCACGGCACACTCGCCAAGCCGCTCCAGCTCGCCAAGGTCCTGAAGGTAGTCGCCGACGCCCTCGCCGGCTAGCCCCTTGCCTTAGTCGTTCGCCGCCCGGCGGAACCGCCCCGGATTCGTGGCCGAGAAACGCCGCTTCTGCCGCGTCTCCAGCATCTGCTCCCGCGCCCGCTCCACCGTCTGCGACAGGCTCTGGTCTGTGGATTCCGCCGCGCCCCAGCTGAAGATCAGCGAAACCGATCCCAGTGACCGCAA
>JACQZS010000172.1 GCA_016213725.1 Acidobacteriota bacterium
AAGAGAATGAGATCGGCTTTGCCGGAGACGCGGCGGCGGGCGACTTCCACGAACTGACGTACGCTCTCGGCGGGGGACGAAACGCGGTCGGGGCGGAGGTTGATGGAGGCTACGCGGATGCGGCGCTCGGGGGGCGCGGAGGTGGGCGTGAGCTGGACGTCGCGCCAGTCGAGACGGCCGTTGGGGGCGTTGGCCAGGAAGAGTTCGAGGCGGGCGGAGATGGCCTGGGAGGGTGCGGGGGCGGTGGCTTCGAGGTGAGACCAGCCGTTCTCGTGGCGGCGCCAGGCGGCGTATTCAGGCTGGCCGGCGCGGCGGCCGGCGGAGTCGAGCCAATCGATGCGGGCCACCACCTGCCAGTTCTCCGAAGCAACGCCCTGGGCGCGGTAGGAGGCGGAGAAGCGGTACCAGGCGCCGGGCTGGATGGCGTCGATGCGGCGGGTCCAGCCGCCATAGGCGGCAGGATTGCCGGCGCCGGAGACGGTCAGGGTAGTGCCTTCGCGGGAGGTGGCGGGGGCGATCTCAGGACGGGCGCTCCAGGGGGTCCAATCCGAGGAGGACTGAGCGGAGGCGCACGCGCAAAGAAGAAACAGCCACGAGGTTCGGGAGGCCATAGGTGGATTATAGGCCCGCGCCGGGCCTACAGTGATCCGGCCAAATCCGCGGCGAGTTGAAGATAGCGAGGGTGGCGGGCATGGGCGTGGAGCTTCTCGATGAAGCGCGGCGCCCAGGCGAGGTGCTGATCCTCAAAGCTGGCGAGAACGGATTCCGGCTCCTCGGCGGCCAGAAGATGGGCATAGAAGAGCAGCAGGAGGCCGAGGTGGTCGGCGGGTTCGTTCTCGGCGGCGGGCTCAAAGCCGTAGCGGCGGTACCAGTCGAGGGCGGAATGGTGCGGAGGGCCCATCAGCCGCGGCTTCTCGCCTTCAGCCTCCAGGTAGACGGACTGCCAGGGCGGGCAGGGCGCGCCTTCGGGGCTGAGGAAGAGACGGTAATATTCGCGCTCGGCGTCGGGGTCCTGAGCGGGGGGCGTCAGGAGGGCCTGGCCCAGCCCGTTGTAGAGCTGGGCCAGGAATTCAGAATCAGCGCTCATAGAGGCTCGATGCTGCAGACGGCGTCCATGATGCAGGAAGCACCGGCATAGTTGCCAGCGGCGACGAACTCTTCGATGGCGGCGTTGGGGATGAGGTCGCCGTCACGCACTCCCTTGCCGCCGGCTGCGCCGAGGTAGCGGGAGGCATGGCCGAAGCCATGGGCCACCAGCACAGCGTCGGGGCGGACGGTCTGGCTGAGATGGGCTGGGAGTTCGATTTGGCCCGCGCGGGAGCGGACCAGCACGGACTGGCCTTCCCTGATGCCCATTTTGGACGCCAGCGCCGGATTGATAATGGCGTGGTTGGTGGGCATGATCTCGTTCAGGATCCGGTTGTTCTCCGTGGTGTTGCGCTTGTGGATGGCGGGGATGAACGTGATGTAGTACAGCGGGAAGTCCGGATTGGGGATCTCGCGCTTGGTGTGCCACTTCGGCAGGGCCTCAGCGCCTTTCGCGGCGAAGTGCGGGACGTAGATCTGGCACTTGCCGCCGGCATCGGCGGGCGTGGCGAAGGTGGTGCGGGGAGTGAACGCCGCGGGGTTCTGGACGATGCCCTTGGCCTTGAAGTCGGCGAAGTCCGTGCCCAGGCCGGCGCGCTTCACTTTCTCGTCGAGCAGGGTGTTGGGGTTGATCCAACTGCCGTCGGAGAGTTTGAAGTAATCCGGGCAGAGGCGTTTGCCGAGTTCGATGGCGACGTAGCCGGCGGACTTGGTCTCGAAGATCGGGTTGGTGATGGCGGTACGCGCGATGGACTGAGGGAACTTCGCGTTATAGTCGCGGGCCACGGCGTCGTTGAGTTCGAGGTACATGGCGGAGGGCAGGACGATGTCGGCCATGGACACGGTGTCGGTGGGGATGAAGTCCATGACGACGGTGAAGTTCACCTGGCGCATGGCCTCCTCCATGGTTTTGGGGTTCGGCAGGGCGAGGATCGTGTAGGCGTTCCAGAAGGCGAACTTGATCATGCCCGGGAACTTATTGAGCATGCCGTCGGCCAGCGTGGAGAACATGCCCTGGTCGATTTCGTTGACGAAGGGGAGCTTGTCGCGGCCGTCGACGCGGCGGCCCTGCTTGGCGGGATAGGCCGGAGGCGGATAGACGGCGTCGACACCGGGGATGGCGTGAGTGCGGGCGAAGTAGCGGCCGCCGGGGCGGTCGATGGTGCCGGCGAGGATGTTGAGGATGGAGATGGCGTGCACCAACTGGGAGGCGTTCATGTAGTTGGCGCAGAGGGTCTTCTTGTGGGCCGGGGCGATGGAGGCGCCAGAGCCGGCGAATTCGCGGGTGATGCGGCGGATGTCGTTGGCCGGCACGCCGCTTTCCTTCTCCGCCCACTCCGGGGTGTACTGCTGGAAGTGCGCGCGGATCTCGCTTTCGTACTGAGTGAAGTTGGAGTACTTGTCGACGAAGTCCTTGTTGTAGATACTCTCTCCGACGATGACGTTGATCATGGCGAGGGCCACGGCGAGGTCAGTGCCCGGGTTGATGTTGAACCACTCATTGGACATGCGCGACGTGGCGGAATAGGTGGGAGAGAAGTGGACCACCTTGGCGCCGTTGGAGCGCGCTTTGACGACGCCGTTGGCGTAGACGAGCTTCGCTTTGGCCACGATGTCCCAGCCGAAAAGGAGGATGTACTTCGAGTTCTCGAAGTCATTGCACCAGGATTTGCCGCCGGTGGTGTATTTCTGGATGACGGTATCGGACTGGAAGCACTCGTCGCGGTGGTCGACGCGGTTCACGATGCCCATGGCGCTCATGAAGCGGGCGAAGAGATCGGGGCTGGGGAGGGTGACGAAGAGGCAGGCTTCGGCGCCCGACTGGGCGATGGTGTTCTTCATCTGAAGCGCGATGGTGTCGAGCGCTTCGGTCCAGGTGATGCGCACCCAACCGGGGTCTTCATTGAAGCCCTTGTTGGGGTTGGTGCGCTTCATGGGGTATTTGAGGCGGTCCGGGTCATAGAGGAAACCGGCGCCGGCGGCCCCTTTCCCGCAGAGGTGTCCATCTCCGTGGGCGTCGCCGGGCAGGCCCTCGATGAACTGCACGACGCCGTCCTTGACGGTGGCTTGCAGTCCACAGGCGGGCGAGCAGACGCCGCAGCAGGAAACGACCTTGGCGGCATCGGCCGACGCGCCGCTGGCGGGCTTGAAGTGCTCGTCGAAGGCGGCGAGGGCGGCCGGCGCGGTCATCAATCCGGCGCCTGCGGCGCCAGAGTATTTCAGCAGATTTCTTCTCGTGAGTGCCATGGCCGTCTCCTTACCCCACCACCGGAAATGCGTCTTTGATAAACCGGATCCGCGGCAGCGTCTGCTGCGGATTGGCGAAATTGTCGGTCGAGCTGGAGCCCTGGCCGGAGATTTCGCTCCACTTGCCCCACTGCAGCGCTCCGGTGGGACACAGAGAAGCGCAGGCGGGCCGCAGGCCGGCATCCGTGCGGTCAGTGCACATGGTGCACTTGTCCATCCTCTTCGTGCGCGTGTTGAACTGGGGCGCCGAGTAAGGGCAGAATGCAGCACACTGCTGGCAGCCGACGCACTTAGTCTGGTCGATCTGGACCGTGCCGTCGGCGGATCTGCGGGAGATCGCCTTCACCGGGCAGACCTTCATGCAGTAGGCGTTATCGCAGTGGTTGCAGCCGCCGGTGAGCGCCTGCTGCTTCACCGCCGGGAATGCGCCCGATTCGGTGACGCGGACCTGCCGGCGCCGCACGCCCACTCCAATTTCCACGTTGTTCCACTGTTTGCAGGCCGCTTCGCAGGCCCTGCATTCGATGCATTTCTTTTCATCGATCAGCCAGCCGTAAGTTTCCATGAGGATGACTCCATGGGCGCACTTCAACGCCCTGTACCCGCCGAGCAATTTGGCATCCAAATGAGAGAATCGGACTGTTTTGTCGAAAATTAGAACAAGACGCAGATTTTGCATAGCGCCGGGTGTGCGTTATTGCTCAAATCTGCGTCAAGGGTGAGGAAGTTCACGCTGCGCAAATTTTGCACAGCATTGGACTTAGATGGTCATGGCCAGGTAGCCGCCGTCCACGCGGAGGATGGTTCCGGTGACGAAGCTGGAGGCTTTGTCGGAAGCGAGGAAGACGGTGGCGCCGACGAGTTCACTGGCTTCGCCGAAGCGGCCCATCGGGGTGTGGCGCATGATGGAAGCGACGCGATCGTCGGTGAGCAGCTTGCGATTCTGCTCGGCGGGGAAGAAGCCGGGGAGAATGGCGTTGACGCGGACACCCTGCGTGGCCCACTCGCGGGCGAGGAATTGGGTGATCTGGTTGACGCCGCCCTTGGCTACGGAATATGTGAAGACCTTGGAGAGCGGGGGGCCGGAGGAGGCGGAGGAGATGTTGATGATGGAACCACCGTTGCCGGGTTGGGTCATGTGAGCACCGAAGACCTGGCAGGCGAGGAAGACGCTCTTGAGGTCCACGTCGATGATGCGGTGCCACTCGTCCTCGGAGATCTCGAGGAAGGGGGTGCCGGAGTTGATGCCGGCCGCGTTGATGAGGATGTCGATGCGGCCCAACTGCGCCAGGATCTGATCGAGGGCGGACTGGAGGCCGGCCTTGCTGGTGGCATCCACCTGGACGCCGATGCCGCGGTGGCCGAGTTCCTTCACCTGGGCGGCGCGAGCTTCGGCGGCCTGGAGGTTGAAGTCAAGCACTGCGATGTCGGCGCCAGCCTTGGCGAGACCGAGAGCCATCTCACCGGCAAGAACGCCACCGCCGCCGATGACGGCGGCCACTTTGCCATTCAGATCGAACAAATCGGACATTCAAATTCCTCTTTCCAAGTATGGGCTCAAGCTCCGTTATATCACGCCGGGCAGAGCGCGGCACGGCGGTGCCGCCGGAGGAAAAACTATTTGCGGCTTGTTTTGTTCGGTTTGCGGGCGATGGCTAAGAAGCGGGGTGGAGCGCGGCTGGAGCGTGTGGGGCGTTATGGCATCCTCTACCTCACACCCGATTGAAGAGAAGCTGGTCCGGCATTACTCTGACCGGAAGGAAGCTGACATTGTCCTCAAGGTCCGCTACACCAGGGAAGTGGCGGGCGATGCCACCTTGGTGAGGCTCGAATCGAGCGATGAGCTGACCGACTAGAGCCCAGGGGGCGCCGGGGGTAGTTGTACTAGGACTCTTTGCCTAATTTCAGTTTTGGGAAGGGTTGACGTTCCTAGTGGAAACCGCTTAGATAGAACTACGGTGTCCGACCAACGCAGATCCAAACGATTCGAACTGAGGCTGCCCGTCGAGCTGGTGCGGGCGGGTTCCCGGCGGATGAGTCACAAAGGCGAAACGCACAACCTGAGTTCGGGTGGGGTGCTGATCTCCGATCCCGCGGAGCCGATTGAGATTGGGCAGCCGATCGAATACCTGATCAGCCTGCCGACCGGGCGCAGCATTGGCGAGGTGCGATTGCGCTGCATGGGGACCGTGATCCGTCGCGATTCGGAGCGCCAGGCCCTGGCGGCAACGTTGGAACGCTACGAATTCGTCCGCGCCCGCGGCACCAGCGCATAGGCTGGTGGGGCCGGAGGTGCTTGCTCTCCGCCTTCGGGTGGTGTAGGCTAGCAAACAAACGGCGAACCAAGTCGGATGAATCTCAGCCTGGACTTTCCTGACCCGCATCGATCCTCCAAGGACCAAGAAGAAACGCTCGGCTTGTCGCGCCGCGCGGACCTCGACGCCACCATTGCAAAGCTGCGCGCCCTGCTGGAGGAGCCGAACTCCCCGATCCGGGCCATCCGCCATCAGCCGGCGCGGCCGGGGCAATTCGAAGACCTGCCGGAAGACATCGCGCCGGCGCTGCGGAAGGTGCTGGACGAAAAGGGCATCCGGCAGCTCTACACGCACCAGGCGGCGAGCTTCCGCACGGTGGCTGCGGGCGGGAATGCGGTGGTAGTGACGCCCACGGCCAGCGGAAAGACGCTGTGCTAAAACCTGCCGGTGCTGCACCGGTTGGCGCACGAGCCCGAGGCGCGGGCATTGTATCTGTTTCCGACCAAGGCGCTGTCGGAAGATCAGCTGCACGAGTTCCACTCGATCGTGGAGGCGATGGGCTCCGGGATTCGCGCCTTCACCTACGACGGCGACACGCCGCAGGACGCGAGGAAGCAGATCCGGGAGCGGGCCAACGTGGTGCTGACGAACCCGGACATGCTGCACGCCGGCATTCTGCCGCACCACACGAAGTGGACGAAGCTGTTTGAGAACCTGCGCTACATCGTCATCGACGAGCTGCACACTTACCGCGGCGTCTTCGGCAGCCACCTGGCGAACGTGCTGCGGCGGCTGAAGAGGATCTGCGCGTTTTACGGCGCGAAGCCGCAGTTCATCTGCTGCTCGGCGACGATTGCCAACCCGCAGCCGCTGGCGGAGGCGCTGACCGGCGAGGCCTTTGAGCTGATCGGCCAGAACGGCGCGCCGGCGGGCGAGAAATACTTCGTCTGCTACAACCCGCCCGTGGTGAACCGGCAGTTGGGCATCCGCCGGAGCTACTTGAACGAGACGCGGCGAATCGCGTCGGAGCTGGTGCTACGGGGCCAGCAGACGCTGGTTTTCGCCAACAACCGGCTGGCGACGGAAGTGCTTTTGACTTACCTGAAAGACGCCTGCGCGCGTCCTCCGGCGCGGCCGGATTCGGTGCGCGGCTACCGCGGCGGCTATCTGCCGCGGGAGCGGCGGGAGATCGAGCGCGGGTTGCGCGATGGCGACATCCGCTGCGTGGTCTCCACCAACGCGCTGGAACTGGGCATCGACATCGGCTCGCTGGATGTGGTGGTGTTGGCCGGCTATCCGGGCACCATCGCGTCGACGTGGCAGCGCTCCGGGCGCGCGGGCCGGCGGCTGGGGACTTCGCTGGCGCTGCTGATCGCTTCCAGCGCGCCGCTGGACCAGTACATGGTGGAGCATCCCGAGTATTTCTTCGAGAGCCCGCCGGAGCACGCCTATATCAATCCGGACAACCTGGAGATCCTGGTCAATCACCTGAAATGCGCCGCGTTTGAACTGCCGGTTCGGGATGGCGAACTGTTCGGACCGCACGAAACGGCCGAGCTGTGCCAGTTCCTGCAGGAGCTGGGCGTGGTGCACCATTCAGCGGCGGCGTGGCACTGGACCGCCGACTCCTACCCGGCCGACGCCATCAGTCTCCGCTCGGTGACAAGCGACAACTTCGTGGTGATCGACGTCACGCGCGGCGAAGAGGTGATTGCCGAGGTGGCGTTCCCGGCCGCCCTGACGGAGTTGCACGAGAAGGCGATCTATCTCCACGAGGCGCGCCAATACCAGGTGGAGCGGATGGACTACGACGGGCGGAAGGCGTATGTGCGGCAAGTGGAGTGCGACTACTACACGGACGCCATCGACTATACGCAGGTGAAGATCCTGGAGCAGTTCGACGGGCGCGCGCTGGGCGATGCCGCGGCGGCGCACGGCGAGGTGCGTGTGAACCGCCAGATTGTCGGCTTCAAGAAGATCAAGTTCTACACGAATGAGAATGTGGGCGCGGGAAACCTGTCGCTGCCTGAGCAGGAGATGCACACGACGTCGTACTGGCTGCACTTCCCCGGACCTTTTCTGCAGGAGTTTGCGCATCTCTCGAAGGACGATCTTTTGAACGCCCTCACCGGGCTGGGCAACGCGTTGAGGACCGTCGGTTCCCTGCTGCTGATGTGCGACCCGCGGGACCTGGGCGTGGCGCTCACTGAGGAGATTGCGGAAGGCGTGGAGCGCTTTGAGCCGAAGCTGCACCTCTACGACACCTATCCCGGAGGCATCGGCCAGAGTTCGCCGCTGCACGGGATGACACCGCAATTGCTGGCCGGAGCCGAGGAATTGATCCGGAACTGTGCGTGCGAGTCCGGCTGTCCGAGCTGCGTGGGGCCCGCGGGCGAAACGGGACATGGAGCAAAACAGGCGGCCCTTGAGATTCTGACGCGGCTCAACGCAGCTATTTCACGGTGATGGTGACACCATTCTGGCTGGTTAGGCCGCCGAGCGAGAGGGCGACCGGCACGGCGCGGCCGGCGGAGACCGTGCTGGGGACTTTGGCTTTGACAAGCAGAAGGCCTTGGACGAGGCCTGGGGCGGGTCCGAAGTAATCCGGGGCGACGTCCACCCCGCCGACAGTGAGAGTGGCGGCCGGCGCGGAGAGCGCCAGTTCCGCGGTGGCAATCAGACCGTCCGTGCTGGCAGGGGTGGTCTGCCCCGCGCCGGTGGCGTAAAGCCAGATGGTGGAGCCTCGCACGGCCGCGTTGGTCTCCGTGTTGAGCGTGAGTTCGCCGGAGGCTTCGTTGAGGTTGAAGACGGCGCCTGCGCCGCTGCCGGAGGCCCCGAGGGCGAAGAGGCCCGGTGCGGTGGGGCTGACGCCCGCGAGGAAGACCTGCGAAGTGGTGCCGTTGTAGGTGACCGTCACGGAAGCTGAAGCGCCGCTCAGAGAACAGGGCGCCATCGCTGCGATCTGGGTGGAGGAGATGAAGATGAGCGGCAGATCGATGGAGTTGATGGTGGCCTGAGTGCCGGCGAGCGCAGAGGCAATGGAGCTGCCAGCGGCGGGCGGCTGGAAAGTCACGATGCTGTCGGGGCCGAGGCCGGTGCCGAAGATGTTGATGAACTCGCAGGGGGCGACGGCGCCGCTCTGGAAGCTGGCCCCGTTGGTGACGCTGGTGATGCGGGGGCCCGGCGGGTATACGGAAAAGAAGATGGTGGCTGAAGTGCCGCCGCCGGGATCCGGATTGGTGGCGGTGAGCGACAGTGTGCCAGACACGCCGAGCTGGGACGCCGGGATGGTGGCCTGCAGGACGGAGGGGCCCAATAGCGTGGTGGCGAGAATCGTGGAGCCGGCTTTGACGACGGTGCCTGAATAGAAATTGTCGCCGGAGAGCGTCACGGTGGTCGGTGCGGAACCCTGCGTCGCGCCGGCGGGAAAGACGGAGTTGAGCTGCGGTGCGCCGGGATTGACGATGAGGTCTACGTTGACTGTGGAGGTCTTGTTGGCGGCGGAGGGGGCATCGATCTTGACGGTGCCGCGGTAGGTGCCGGGAGTGAGGCCGGTAGGATCGACAAGCAAGGCGACCTGGGCGCTGAAGGCGGGGAAGATGATGCCTGTCTTGGGCGTGGCGGAGAGCCAGGAGGCGCCCGTGATGGTGATGGTATAGGAAAGCAGCGCTCCACCGCCGATGAGGCTCAGTGACACGGGCGAGGGCGCGGCCGCGCCGCGGGTGTAGTTCACGGTGACAGGGCTGGGCGTGGCTACCAGGGTGGCGGGCGGCGCTTTGACAGTGAGTGTGACAGGCACATTCAGGGGCGTTCCGCCTGCCGGCGTGAGCACGACAGTGGCGGTGTAGTTCCCGACGGCGAGGCCAGTGGGATTGACGGTCACCTTGACGCTGGCGTTGGTCTTGGCGGAAGTGGGGGATACCACCATCCAGCCTGCGCCTGCGACAGCCGCGGTGAAGTTGAGAGCAGCCCCGCTGGTGGGCGCCACGGCGAGAGTCTGCGAAGCGGGCAGCGTGGTGCTGCCGAGTGCATGAGAGAAGGTCAGCGATGCAGGGGTCGATTTCAGGGTTTGGCCCCAGGCACCGACGGCCAGGAGTAGAAGCGAAACGAACGTGAACGAGTTTGGCACCGCTGGGCCCTCCACTGCTCCTCATCGGAGAAGAGGGCGGTGGTTTTAGAGAACCAGCCGTTTGTCGCCTTCGCGGCGAGTGACGCGCTCGCGGTCGAGCCACTCCAGCAGGGGGATGGCGTACTTGCGGGAGATGCCGGTCCAGTCCTTGAACTCGGCGACGGCGAAGCGCTGGCCCTTGCGGGCGGCGAGAATCTCACGGAGCATCTGAATGGCGGACTGGTGGTAGATGAGTTCGGTGGAGACTTTGATGAGGCGGCCCTGGCGGAGCAGCAACTGGAGGACGGTGCGGGCGCGATTGGGATCGAGGCCGGATTGGGCCAGCACGTCGTTGACGGCGGGCACGGCGAGGGCGGCGTCGCGAAAGAGGGCTTCCATCTTTGCGGCGGCGGCGTCCTCATCCTGCTGCATGCGCGGCTGGAAGGCGGCCAGGCGAAGGTGCTCGCCTTCGGCCACAATGTCGCGAGCGGCCGGCAGGATGGCATCAATGAGGAAACTCTCGCCGGGGGCGGCGGACTTAGGCATGCCCGGCAAGAGGGGATTCCGGCGATGAAATTCGGCGAGTGCGGCCCTCAGCCCCTCGTGTGTGGCGGCGAGAACGGATAGTGGCACGAGGCGGGGCTCAGGATCTTTCACAACGGCCAACCCGGACTGCGCCGCGGCGGCGAGGAGTTCAGCGGGGAGGGCGCCGGCGCGGGCGGCGAGCTGAGAGACGCGGGCGCCCGCGGGCTGCTCTGAGGCCCAGAGAAAGAGGCGGCGCGCCAGCGGGGCGTCCAGCAACTCGGGGAGACGTTCGAGGGCCAGGTGTTTCCTGAACTGCGGGGAAGGCGCGTTGTCGATGACTATGCCGCCGCCGATGGTGAAGACGGGCGAGAACATGCGGACGATGAAGCGGTCTCCGGGCAGCAGAAGGAGGGGCTCGCCGAGGAGGAGGCGGAGGAAACCGGATGAGCCGGGCTCGAGGTTGCCCGCGCCCTTCAGCAGGCGGACCTCGGCCTCCACTTCGGCTGTCCCGGCGTGGAAGTGGACGGGCGCGCCGTGCTTGAGCGGCGGGGCCGAGGCGAGCAGATTGAGCTGGCAATCGATGGCCTGGGTGGTGTGCAGCAGCCCTGCCGGGGCGAGCGTCATGCCGCGGCGAAGATCGGAGGTCTCGATGCCGGCGAGATTGACGGCTGTGCGCTGTCCGGCGGAGGCGGCACCGACGGCTCCGCCATGCACCTGCAGGCCGCGCACGCGAAGGCGGCGCGCGCCGGGGTAGATTTCGACCTCATCTTCGACGCGCAAAGTGCCGGAGATGAGCGTGCCGGTGACGACGGTGCCGAAGCCGCGCATGGAGAAGGCCCGGTCGATGGGGAGGCGGGCCAGGCCGTCGGGGCGGCGACCCGCTGCCTGCTGGGCGAGGGCGAGCAGGGCGGCACGGAGATCTTCCAGGCCCTGGCCGGTGACGGCGCTGACGGGGACGATGGGGGCATGTTCGAGGAAAGAGCCAGCGGCGAGATCGGAGGCTTCGAGCTTGACGAGTTCGAGCATGTCGGGATCGACCAGGTCCGCCTTCGTGAGGGCGATCATGCCGTGGCGGATGCCGAGCAGGCGGCAGATTTCAAAGTGCTCGCGGGTTTGGGGCTTGATGGACTCGTCCGCGGCGATGACGAGGAGGACGCCATCGATGCCGCCGACACCGGCGAGCATGTTCTTGACGAAGCGCTCGTGGCCGGGGACGTCGACGAAGCCGAAGCGGATGCCGGCGTGGTCCAGGTGAGCGAAGCCGAGGTCGATGGAGATGCCGCGGCGCTTCTCTTCTTCGAGGCGATCGGTGTCAACGCCGGTCAAGGCGCGGATCAGGGTGGTTTTGCCGTGATCGATATGGCCGGCGGTGCCGACGATAATATTCTTCATGGGAAGCTGTGCGCTGCCGCTCGTATTCATGGTCGCCGCCGCGGGGCTCCGCGCGCAATTCCCGGTGGCGCAGCAACCACAGGAGCAGGCGACCCCCACGTTCCAGGCGGGGGCGGCGCTGGTGCGGGTGGATGTGCAGGTGTTGGATGGCAAGCGGCCGGTGGCGGGGCTGACGGCGAACGATTTCGTGGTGCGGGAAGAAGGCGTGGAGCGGCGGCCGGTGTCTTTCGGCGTGGAGTCTGAGCCGCTACAGGTGGTGCTGCTGCTGGACGTCTCCGGGAGCATGGGGAAGATGCTGCGGGCGATGGCGGCAGTGGGGCGGCAGGCGCTGGCGCAGTTGAAGCCGCAGGACCAGGTGGCGGTGTTCCTGTTCGCGCGCGAGACCAGGCTGGCGGCAGAGCTGTCTTCCGATCTGGCTGTCGCGGAGCTGGCTCTGAAAGACGCGCCGATGGAGAAGGGCCTGGGCGCCGGCACGTCTGTGAACGATGCGATTCTCGACGTAACGAACTACTTCCGCAGGCAGCCGCCGTTTGCCGGGAGGCGCGCGGTGATCGTACTGACGGACAACGGCGGCGTCCACTTCAAGGTGCCGGATGAGATGGTGATCCACGGCCTGTCGGATGTGCACACGGTGTTGAACGGAATAGTGCCTTCGGAGGCAAAGCCGCCGAGGGAGTTGAAGGGACCGGGCGTGAATCCGGACTTCACGCCGGCCAATGTTTTCTACCTGGCGGCGGCATCGGGCGGCGAGGTGCTGCGGAGCGATGACGCGGGGGCGAGGTTCAAAGAGCTTCTGGAGCGGATCAGGCTGCGCTACAGCCTGCTGCTAAAACCGACGCCGGCTCCTCCGGACACCTTCCGGCGGCTGGAGGTGGAGTTGAGTGCGGAAGCGCGCAGGAGATACCCGAAGGCGGAGGTCCACGCACGCTCGGGTTACTACGCGCCCTAGGCGGCGAGTAGCATATGGGAATGGGCTCTCATTTCCCGCGAGTTTCATTTGCGCTTCTGTTTGCGTCGATGGCGTGGATGGCGGAGGGCCAGTCCACCGACTACGACAAGAAGATTGGGGCTGAAGCCGCTGATCAAGTGCTGCGGACGAAAGGCGTCTACGACGACCCCCAGTTGGAGAAGTTCCTGCAGGGGTTGGGTGCGCGGCTGGTGGAGCAGTTGGGAACGCAGCCCTTTACCTACCTCTTCCGGGTAAGCGACGAGGCGGATCCGAACGCTTACGCCCTGCCTGGAGGGTTCGTGTTTGCCACGCGAGGCATCTTTGCCGTGGCGGCTTCCGAGGACGAGTTGGCCGGAGTGCTGGGCCATGAGGTGATCCACTCGGACCGGCGGCACGCCGTGAAGGCCATGAGGCACTCCATTCTGCCGGGCATTCTGGCGGTGCCGGGCGCGCTTGCCGGGGTGTTCAGCGAGGAGGCCGGGAAAGTGCTGTCGGCGCCGTCGAGCATGGCGATGGCGAAGTACAGCCGGAAGAACGAGGATGAGGCGGACCGCTTGGGGACTGCGCTGGCGGCAAAGGCGGGCTATGACCCGCTGGCACTCCGGCGCTGTTTGACGCGCCTGTCGAAAACGGTGGAAGCGTTCACCGGCGAGAAAGAGAAGGGCGGCTTCTTCGCCGATCACCCCTCGACGCCGGAGCGGGACGCCGAGATCGCGAAGCTTGCGGCCAGCCTGCAGCGTGGAACGGCGCATCCGGTGCTGCCGAGCCGGGAAGCCTACCTGAAGCTGATCGACGGGTTGGTGGTGGGTAAGAATCCGGCGCAGGGTTTGTTTGAAAAGAACGTGTTCACCCACGCCGATTTGAACTTCCGCATGGAGATGCCGGAAGGATGGAAGACCTTCAATACCGTGTCGGCATTCGGCGCCTATCACGAGAAGGGCAAGGGGCAGTTGCTGGTGGGGCTGGCGGAGGGCAGAGATCCGGAGCTGGCGGGGCGGGAGACCGCCGGGCAGATTGAAGTGAAGGCCAAGATGAAGCCGGTGGAGGCGCGGCGGCTGGAGGTGAACGGCTATCCGGCGTTCTATGTGCTGTTCGTGCACAAGAAATCGAACCTGCACATGCTGTGGGTCTCCATGGGGGGCAAGATGTTCCGCATGGCTGGAATCGGCGTGGACGAGTATATGCAGGCGCTGAAGACGTCCGTCGGCTCACTGCGGCCGCTGACGGCGGGGGAGCGGGCGGCAGTTAAGGTGACACGGCTCAGGCTGGTGGCGGCAAAGGCGGGGGAGAGCGTGGAGGCGTTCTCGAAGCGCACCGGCAATACGATGAAGCCGGCGCTGACGGAGGCGCTGAACGATCTGGACGGTGCGCCGCTGAAAGACGGGCAGGTGCTGAAGATCGTGCGGTCGGAAGCGTACCGGTAGATCAGGACTCGCCGTCGCCTGCGTCGTCCTGCTGCGCTTTTTCGTCGCGCTTGGCTTCCAATACGACCTTCTTGGAAGGCTCCAGAAGTTGCTGGACTTCGAGAAAGGCGTTGCCGGCGCGGGTGGCATAGCCGCGGGAGCGGGTCCAGTAGATCCAGCCGCGGTCCTCCATCCAGCAGGCGAGGCGGTGCAGCGCGTAGAGCACCGCGGCGGCGGCGATCAACCATGCCCAGCCGGGCATACGGCTATTCCTCCTGTCCGCTCTGGCTGACTTTGAGAACGGCGAGGAAGGCTTCCTGCGGGATCTCCACGCGGCCCACTCGCTTCATGCGGCGTTTGCCTTCCTTCTGCTTTTCGAGCAGCTTGCGTTTGCGCGAGATATCGCCGCCGTAGCACTTGGCAAGGACGTTCTTGCGCAGCGCGGCGATGTTTTCACGGGCGATAATCTTGGCTCCGATGGCGGCCTGCAGGGCGACCTCGAACTGCTGGCGGGGGATGAGGCGGCGGAGGCGGTCGATGAGGGCCTTGCCGCGCTCGAAGGCGAAATCCTTG
>JACQZS010000176.1 GCA_016213725.1 Acidobacteriota bacterium
CCGCGAAGCCTTCGGCCCGCTCTACGGCTTCCTCTACGGCTGGACCTTTTTCACCGTCATCCAGACCGGCACCATCGCCGCCGTCGCCGTCGCCTTCGCCAAGTTCCTCGGCCACTTCGCCCCCGGCGTCTCCACCCAGGTCCGCCTTCTCGAAATCGGCCCCTTCGCCGTCACCTCCCAGATGGCCGTCGCCATCTCCGTCATCGTTCTTCTCACCTGGGTGAACACCCGCGGCGTCCGTACCGGCGCCATCGTTCAGAACGTCTTCACCATCGCCAAAGTCGGCGCCCTGCTGGGACTCATCGCGCTGGGCATCTTCCTCGGCCGCCGCCCTGAGGCGATCCAGGCCAACTTCACTGACTTCTGGCGCGCCCCCGGGTCGCTTTGGGACATCGTCCGCCTCACCGGCGTGGCCATGGTCGGCGCACTCTTCTCTTCCGACTCGTGGCACTCCGTCACCCTGGCCGCCGGAGAGATCAAGAACCCCAAGCGCGACCTCCCTCTCTCGCTCACCCTCGGCGTCGGCGTCGTCAGCCTCCTCTACCTCGGCTGCAACGTCGTCTACCTCATGGCATTGCCTCTCTCCGGCATCATGGCCGCCCCGGAAGACCGCGTCGCCACCGCCGTCATCGCGCAGATTCTCGGCCCCGCCGCCACTGCCGTCATGGCCGCCGCCGTCATGGTCTCCACCTTCGGCTGCATCAACGGGCTGGTCCTCTCCGGCGCCCGCGTCTATTACGCCATGGCCGAGGACGGACTCTTCTTCCAGGCGGTCAAGCGCGTCGATCCCGTCCGCCACACCCCCACCGTCTCCCTCTGGGTCCAGTGCTTCTGGGCGTGCCTGCTCACCCTCACCGGACGTTACAACGACCTGCTCGACTATGTTATTTTTGCTGTTTTGCTTTTCTACATTCTCACCATCGCCGGGCTCTTCGTCCTCCGTCGCACGCAACCCGCCATGGACCGCCCTTATCGCGCGTTTGGCTACCCCCTTCTGCCCGCCATTTACATCGCCGTGGCCAGCGTCATCGAGGGACTGTTGTTGATCTACAAGCCGAGCTATACCTGGCCTGGCTTGATCCTGGTTTTGATCGGCGTCCCCATCTACTTCCTGTGGCGCCGCAAGGAAATGAGGTCTGAGGCATGAGTATCTTCGCAAGAAAATCCGTCGAGAAGATCCTGAATGAATCCGGTGGCGACACCCACGGCCACGCGCTGAAGAAGACCCTGGGCGCGGGGCAGTTGATCGCCCTCGGCATCGGCGCCATCATCGGCGCGGGCATCTTCTCTCTCACCGGCGTCGCCGCCGCGCAGCACGCCGGCCCCGCCGTCGTCTACTCCTTCATCCTCGCCGCCGTCGGCTGCGCCTTCGCCGGCCTTTGCTACAGCGAGTTCTCCACCATGATTCCCATCGCCGGCTCGGCGTACACTTACGCCTACGCCACCATGGGTGAGATCCTCGCCTGGATCATCGGCTGGGCCCTCGTCCTCGAATACGCCATCGGCGCCGCCACCGTTTCCGTCTCCTGGTCCGGCTACTTCGTCTCCATCCTCCACTCCTTCGGCATAGAACTGCCTCAGAGCCTCATCCACTCACCATGGGACGCCACACCCGGCCTCCTCAATCTCCCTTCCGTCATCATCATTCTGCTGATCTCGACGATCCTCATCATCGGCATCCAGGAGTCCGCCCGCTTCAATGCCGCCATCGTGGCCATCAAACTCGCCGTCGTCGTCCTCTTCATCGGCATCGGCTACTTCTTCATCAACTACCAGAACTTCACGCCGTTCCTGCCGGAAAACACCACCGGCGAATTCGGCGTCTTCGGCTGGACCGGCGTCATGGCCGCCGCCGGACAGATCTTCTTCGCCTACATCGGCTTCGACGCCGTCTCCACCGCCGCCCAGGAAGCCAAGAACCCTAAGCGTGACATGCCTATCGGCATCGTCGGCTCCCTCATCGTCTGCACCGTTCTCTACATCCTCTACGCCTTCGTCCTCACCGGCATCGTCAACTACAAAGACCTCAACGTCGCCGCCCCGCTCGCCGTCGCCGTCGACCGCATGAAGAGCATCCCCTGGCTCGGCCTCCTCATGAAACTCGGCTCGCTCGCCGGCCTCACCTCCGTCATGCTCGTCATGCTCCTCGGCCAGTCTCGCGTGTTCTTCTCCATGTCCCGCGACGGACTGCTGCCCGGCATGTTCTCTGACCTCCACGACAGGTTCTCCACACCCTGGAAGTCCAATATCCTCCTCATGATCTTCGTCTCTCTGCTGGGCGCGTTCACTCCCATTCAGCAGCTCGGCAACCTCACCTCCATCGGCACGCTGTGGGCCTTCGTCCTGGTCTGCATCGGCATTATCATCATGCGCAAGTCCCACCCCAATCTGCCGCGCCCCTTCCGCACCCCGCTCGTGCCGCTGGTGCCCATCCTCGGCGTCTTCTTCAACCTCCTGCTGATGTTCTCGCTCGACCGCCTCACGAAGATCTCCTTCGTCATCTGGATGGCCATCGGGCTGGTCGTCTACTTCTCCTACAGCAAGTCGCGCAGCCACCTGCAGCGCTCTCTGGCGAAGTAGCATGCACCGCCGGTCGTTTCTCACCCGGGCCGCGCTCTCCAGCGCGGCCCTTCCTCTCTCCGCCGCGCCCGCCGCTCCGCTGCTCATGCTCTCCCCGGAAGAGGCAGCGCGAATCAAGCCTCAGCCCCGCCTCGCCGAACGCGCCTCATCCGCCCTCACCCGCGGCCCGTGGTCCGTCACCTACCATCGCCCCACCGGGCTGAGCGAAGCCGGTCCGCACGACTTCTTCAGCGAAGGCCCCTATTGGTGGCCCGACCCCAAGAACCCCCAAGGCCCCTACATCCGCCGCGACGGCGTCGTCAATCCCGATCGCTTCACCGCCAACGACAACGACCTCTCCGCGCTCTGCGATACCGTCCTCCTCCTCGCCCTCTCCGCCTGCTTCCTCAAGCAACAGGCCGCCGCCCGCCGCGCCTGGCACCTCATCGGCGTCTGGTTCCTCGCGCCCAAGACGTTTATGAATCCGAACCTCGAGTTCGGCCAGGCCATCCGCGGCGTCACCACCGGCCGCGGCATCGGCATCATCGACACCCGCCCGCTCATCTGGTGCGCCCAGGCCGCCGCCCTGCTCGACGCGTCGTTCCCCAACCCCGCCGTCTCCGCCGGCCTCAAACGCTGGTTCTCGCAATACGTCCAGTGGCTCACCACCAGCAGCAAGGGCATCGCCGAACGCGACAACGGCAACAACCACTCCACCTGGTGGGCCGCCCAGGTGGCCGCTTACTCCATCTACTGCGGCGACTCCAAAGCGGAACAGTTCGCCTACAACTTCCACCGCGAATTCCTCGTCCCCAAACAACTCCGCCCCGACGGCTCCGCCCCCGCCGAGGAGGCCCGCACCAAGAGCCTCGGCTACACCTCCATGAACCTCGACGGCTTCGCCGTCCTCTGCCGCCTGGCCGAGAGGCGCGGCGTGGACCTCTGGAACTTCAAAACAAAAGACGGTTCCGGCGTTCTAACCTCCGTCGCCTACGCCGCCCGCTTCCTCGAACATCCCGAGGAGTGGAAAAAGGAACAGATCTCAGACCCCGCCAAGATCCGGGCCTACTTCCCTGCCCTCGCCGGCCTCGCCGCCAAACGGCCCGAGTGGCTCGCACTGCAACGCAGGTTGGGCTTCTCGCAGGATGCCTGGGGTACGCTCCTCGCCATGATCTTCGACGCATGACCCCGCGCCTCGCCGCCATCGAACTCCCCGACTTCGGCGCCGCCGCCGATCCCCCTGACTGGCGCGTCCCCCTGGACGAATACCAGCGCCGCTTCGCCCTCCTTCGCGATCGCATGCGGCGTTCCGGCCTCACCCACGCGGCCGTCTATGCCGACCGCGAGCACTTCGCCGCCCTCGCCTGGCTCACCGGCTTCGATCCCCGCTTCGAAGAGGCGCTCCTCCTCATCGATCTCGAAAATCCGCCCCTCCTCCTCGCCGGCAATGAGTGCATGGGCTACCTGCCCGCCGCGCCTCCAGTCGCCGCCGGCCTCGTCCGCGCGGAGCGCTTCCAGTTCTTCTCACTCCCCGATCAGCCCAAGGACGAGTCCCGCCCGCTCGACCGGATCCTCAGCTCCGAAGGCGTCTCCGCGCACTCCCGCGTCGGCATCGCAGGCTGGAAGACCTACTCCTCGCCCGAGCAGATCGACGCCCCCTCATACCTCGCCGACGCCTTCCGCTTCGCCGCCGGCTACGAAAACGTCACCAACTTCTCCGCCCCTTTCATCGAATTCCGCCAGGCCGCTACCGCCGAAGAGATCGCCTTCTTCGAGTGGACCAACACCCTCGCCTCCGGCGCCATGGCCCGCATCCTGCGCGCCATCCAGCCCGGCGCGCTCGACTACGACCTGCTCCGCGAGGCGCAATATCCCGGCGTCCCCCTCGGCGCCCACATGACTCTCAAGTGCGGCGACAATCGCGTCAGCCTGGCCAGCGCCCGCGGCCAGCGCGTCACTCTCGGCGGCCGCTTCTCCTGCGGCATTGTCTACTGGGGCGCCAACTGCTGCCGCTGCGGCTTGGTCGCCCGCGGCCCCGCGGACCTCCCGCCCGAAGCCCGCGGCTACATCGAGCACTTCGCCGCGCCTTACTTCGCCGCCATGGCCGCCTGGTTTGAAGCCCTCCGCATCGGCAACACCGGCGCCGCGCTCCACCACGCCATCCACTCGCGCCTGCCCTACGACACTTTTCACGTCTTCCTCAACGCCGGCCACCTCATCCACCTCGATGAGTGGGTCTCCTCGCCCGCCTATGAAGGCTCTGCCGTCGAACTCCAATCCGGCATGGTCATGCAGTCCGACGTCATCCCTTCGCACCCGCACTTCTACTCCTCGCGCATGGAAGACGGCTACCTGCTCGCCTCCAGCGGCCTCCAGCGCGATCTCCAGGCCCGCTTCCCCCAACTGCACTCGCGCTGCCTCGCGCGCCGCCAGTTCATGCGCAACACCCTGGGCCTGCCCGTTCACGACGACGTTCTCCCCCTGTCCAACCTCTGCGGCGTGGTCCCGCCCTTCCTCCTCCAGCCAAATCTGGTCTTTGCGCTATCCTGAGGGGGCCTCCTTGAAAGGAAGGAGCCCTCACATGACCCGCCGCCTTCTTACGCTGGCCGCCCTCGCCGCCACGCTTTGCTTCGCTGCCGACAAGCCCAACTACTCCGGCCTGTGGAAGATCAACGCCGCCAAGAGCGACTTCGGTCCCATGCCCCAGGGCCCCGATAAGTTCGAACGCACTATCGACCACAAGGACCCCGCCATCAAAATCACCACCGTTCAGTCCATGGGCGGCAATGAACGCACCGTCACCGTCGAGTACACCATCAACGGCCAGGAACAGACCGTCAAAACCCAGATGGGCGAGTACAAAGCCATCCCCGCCTGGAAGGACAACATCCTCGAAGTCAGCGCCAAACGCGAGATGCAGGGCATGGAGATCAAGTCCGTTGAAAAATGGACCCTCTCCCCCGACGGCAAGGTCCTCACCGTCCAAACCTCGCTTTCCACCCCCCAGGGCGACTTCGCCATGAAGTTCGTCCTCGACAAACAGTAACGCCCCTTCACACCCCCCGGGGCGGCCGGACTCGTTTTTCCTGCCTCCCCGGCTGCCCCTCGGGAATCAAATCGTCATGGCTTTTCAGGTCGGCGCGGCCTCCCCCCTCGAACGTCCCTCTCACGCCTTTCGCTTCTTCGACACCCTCATCGTCATCTTCGTCACCGTCCTCCTGGTCTCCAACCTGATCGGCCCCAAGATCTGCGCCATCGGCCCCTTCCGCGTCTCCGGCGCTCAACTGCTCTTTCCCATCACTTACATCTTTGGCGACATCTTCACTGAGGTGTATGGCTACGCCGGCTCCCGCCGCGCCATCTGGCTCGGCTTTTTCGGCTCGGCCCTCATGGCCGCTTTCGGCATGCTGGTGGTCTGGCTGCCGCCGGCCCCCGATTTTAAGGATCAGGCCGCCTTCGCCACCGTCTTCGGCTTTGTCCCCCGCATGGTGGCCGCCAGCCTCGCCGCCTACTGGGCGGGCGAGTTCGCCAACTCCTACGTCATGGCCCGTATGAAGATCTGGACCAAAGGCAAAGCCCTCTGGGTCCGCACCATCGGCTCCACCGCCGTCGGCCAGTTGGTCGATTCCGTCGTCATCATGACCCTCGCCTTCGCCGGCCGTGAATCCTGGTCCACCATCGCCAACCTGATCCTCAGCGGCTACACCGCCAAGGTCCTCTATGAGGCCGCCGCCACGCCGCTCACCTACCTCGTCGTCAATTCGCTCAAACGCGCCGAGGGCGTGGACGTCTACGACACCAATACCAACTTCTCGCCGTTCGCCTCCGGCGCCTCCGGCGAGGATTTCGTGCCCTTCAGCGCCTCCGCGGAAGCCTCCTCTGCGGATTGAAACCGGTCCCGCTTCCGATACGTCCATTTCTTGGATTTGGGTTACACTGGGGATGGTGCATCCTCTGGGTAACGTCTGTCGTCCAAATGGCTGAGCGCCGCACGTAACGCTATGTCGAGAAACGATTTCTTCTCCCTGTTCACGGTCTTGGCCTTGCTGGCCTCGCCCGCTTCCGCCCAGAAAAAGAAACAGTCCGACTCCGGCTCCCGCGAAACCGTCGCCAAGCCCATGAGCGAGAAGGAAATTCGCAGGCAGCAGGAGCGCCTCAAGAAGGAGCTGGAAACTCCTTACAAAAAGTGGCTCAACGAGGACGTCCTCTACATCATCACCGACGAAGAGAAAAAGGCGTTCAAGAACCTCACCACCGACGAAGAACGCGAGTCCTACATCGAGCAGTTCTGGCTCCGCCGCGATCCTTCCCCCGATACTCAGGAAAACGAGTACAAGGAAGAGCACTACCGCCGCATCGCCTACGCCAATGAACGCTTCGCCTCCGGTATCCCCGGCTGGAAGACAGACCGCGGCATGATCTACATCACCTTCGGCCCGGCCGACGAAGTCGAATCGCATCCCTCCGGCGGCACCTACGAACGGCCCTGGGAAGAAGGCGGCGGCACCACCTCCACCTTCCCCTTTGAAAAATGGCGCTACCGCTACCTCGCCAACGTCGGCATGCAGACCGACATCATTATTGAGTTCGTCGACAAGACCATGACCGGCGAATACCGCATGACCATGGACCCGTCCGAAAAGGACGCCCTCCTCATGGTCCCCGGCGCCGGCCTCACCATGATGGAACAGATGGGTATGGCCGATAAGGCCGACCGCTTCAGCCGCACCGACGGCACCCGCCTCGGCGTCGGCACCCAGCCCATGGGCGCCCGCATGAACCAGTTCGAGCGGCTCCAGCAGTACGCCGACCTTCAGAAAGCCCCCCAGATCAAATTCAAAGACCTCGAAGCCCAGGTCAATTCCCGCATCCTCTATAACCTGCTCCCCATGCAGGCCCGCGCGGACTTCTTCCCCGCCACCAGCTCCACCGTGATGTCCAACATCACCCTCCAGTTCAATCGCAAGGACCTCCAGTTCAAGGCCGACGGCGAGATGTCCAAGTCCGTCGTCAACATCTACGCCCGCATCACCTCCATGGCCCGCCGCGTCGTCAACGTCTTTGAAGACGTGGTCACCATCGACGTCCCCACCGCCATGCTCCAACAGGTCTCCCAGGGCGCGTCCATCTATCAGAAGTCCATCCCCCTGCCCCCCGGCATGTACCGGATCAACGTCGTCGCCAAGGACGTCATCGGCGGCAACACCAACAACTACGAGATGGCCTTGAACGTCCCCCGCATGGAAGAGGATAAGCTCTTCGCTTCCACCCTCATCCTCGCCGACCTCATCGAAAAGGTCCCCACCAAGGACATCGGCATGGGCCAGTTCGTCATCGGCACCTCCAAAGTCCGCCCGCGCATGGGTGAGAGCTTCGCCCGCAACGAGAAGATGGGCATCTACATGAAGCTCTATAACTTCCAGCCGGCGGAGAAATCCAACAAACCGGACGGCACCGTGGAATACGAGATCGTCCGCACCAGCGACAACTCCCGCGTCCTCGAGTTCGCTGAAGATGCCAACGGGCTGGAAGGCTCCGCTTCCCAGCTCACCATCGAGAAACTTCTTCCCTTGGCGAATATGGAGCCAGGGCAGTATACTTTGAGAGTCAAGGTGACGGATAAGCTGAAGAATTCCACCTTGACCCAGAGCGCGCAGTTTTCCATCAAGTAGCTGCCGGGGCGATGTCGACCCCCTGCGGCACAAGGAGATAGCCGGATTCCGGGCATGGTCCGTTCCGCCGCACTCGCAATGGTTGCCGCCATCTTCGGCGCCGTGCCAGCGGTGTATGCGGCTGACCTCAAACTCTTCGGTTCCATCTCCGGCAACGTCCGCAATGCCTCCGGCATCGGCCAGATGGGCGCCGTCGTCCAGCTCTACAACCGCTACGACCGGCTCGTCCAGAAAGTCCTCACCAGCCCGGACGGCCGCTTCACCTTCGACTCCCTCACCCCCGACAACTACTCCGTCCGCGTCTCCCTCAACAGCTTCGTCCCCGCCCTGCGCAATGCCATCCCCGTCCGCGCCGGCCTGGACAGCCACCTCAACATCCAGCTCGCCAACCTCTTCAGCTCCATCGAACTCGTCTACACCTCCCCGGGCCAGACCGGCCTGCTCAGCGACGACTGGAAATGGGTCCTGCGCAGCTCCACCGCCACCCGGCCCGTGCTGCGCCTCACTCCGGGCTGGAGGGTCCCCACGCCTGCCGATCACCCCGGTTCTTCGATCTTCTCTTCCACTTCCGGCGTGATCAAGGTCTCCGCCGGTGACGGAACCTCCTCCACCGCCCTCGGCTCGGAGCCCGACCTCGGCACCGCCTTCGCCGTGGCCACTTCCTTGTTCGGCACCAACGAACTGCGCTTCTCGGGCAATTTCGGCTATGCCTCGGCGGGCGGCACTCCCACCGCCGGCTTCCGCACCAGCTACTCGCGCGCCAACCAGGACGCCTTCTCGAGCCCCGAAGTCGAACTCACCGTCCGCCAGGCCTCTCTTCGCCAGCGCGCCGGCATGGGCTTCCTCTTCACTCCTGCCGCCCCGGTAGACTCCCCCGTGCTCCGCACCATGTCCGTGAAGGTCGGCGACCAGTTGCAGATCACCGACGACCTCACGCTCCAGTACGGCACCATGCTGGAGTCCGTCGTCTTTCTGGAAAGCCTCAACCTGCTCAGCCCCTATGCCCGCCTCAGCTACGACCTCGGCAACCAGGGCACCTTGGAAGTCGGCTTCTCCAGCGGCGCTCCGGCCTACGATCTCATCTCAGCCGACTCCTCCATCCAGTCTGACTTGACCGGCCTGGCCATGTTCCCCCGCGTCTCCCTCCGCGACGGCCACGCCCGCGTCCAGAAGAACGAAACTCTAGAAGCCGGCTACCGCGTCACCATCGGCTCCCGCACCTATGCTGCCACGGTCTACCAGGATGCGCTGCGCGAAGCCGCCGTGCTCGTCTCCGGCGCCACGCTCCAGGCCCTGCCGGACCTCCTGCCGGACTTCGCCTCCAACAGCTTCATCTACAATCTCGGCGACTATCGCGCCTTCGGCTATTCGGCCGCCGTCCTGCAGTCCCTTCCCGCCGGCATCTCGGCCGGCCTCTCCGCCGGCGCCGCCGACATGCTCACCGCCGGCCTGTCTGAGTCCGCCAGCCGCCCCGCCTTGACCCCGGAACGCCGCCCCTGGGCCGCCGCCCGCGTCAGCGGCATCGTGCCCGGCTCCGGCACACGCATCGTCACCTCTTACGTCTGGACCCCCTCCGGCTCGCTCGGCGCCTCCCACTCCTATCTCACCCAGCGCTGGCAACCCGCCATGGGCCTCAACGTCAGCCTGCGCCAGCCCCTCCCCACCGTCGGCGGAATGCCCGGCCGCCTGGAAATGAACGCTGAACTGCGCAACCTCCTCGCGCAGGGCTATCTGCCCTTCACTTCCCCCGACGGCCGCAGCCTCTACTTCGTCCAGTTCCCCCGCGCCATCCGCGGCGGCCTCAGCTTCATCTTCTAGCCGCTCCGCCCGCCCCGCGCGCTACCAGCGCGGCAGAATCCTTTGCCACGCCGGATCCACGTGCTTCCGCATCTCCTCCGCGTCGTCCCTCTTCCGGAACGGCAGCTTGTGATACCGCTCCTCCAGCCGCGCCACCTGATCCATGTCCAGTTCAATCCCCAGCCCCGGCTTGTCCCCGATCACCACCGCGCCGTCCACGAACTTCACCCGCCCGCCGGCCAGCACTTCGTCCTGCTCCGTCTGCCACGGATAGTGCGTGTCGCAGGCAAACTCCATCTCCGGAGAGACGCAGCAGGCATGCGCCATGATCATCATGCTCACGCCCAAATGGTTGTTGGAGTGCATCGAAACGCCCATCCCCAGTTGCCCGCACAGCGCCGAAAGCCGCTGCACGTTGCGGATGCCGCCCCAGTAGTGCGGATCGGAAAGCACCACCTGCACCGCGCCCGTCCGCCACGCCGGACTGATGTCGTCAAAACCGGTGGTAGCCACGTTCGAGGCCATCGGAGTGTCGATGCCCAGCTCCAGCAGGCGCCGCCGCACCTCCGCCATGCCCTCCATCGACGCCGTGGGATCTTCCAGGTACCCGCCCTCGCTCAACTCCTCCTTCAGCGACACGCCGACGTGCACTGAAGTCTCCACGGACCAGGCGCAGTTCGGATCGATCCTCAGCGGGTACGCCGGCCCGAACGCCGCCCGCAACTGCCGGATCGTCTCAATCTCCAACTCCGGCTCCAGCACGCCGCCCTTCAACTTGATCTCGCGGAACCCGTACTCCCGCACCATCCGCTGGCACTGGCCCACCATCGTCTCCGGCGTCAGGCACTCGCCCCACTCGTCCTCGCGCGTGTCGGCCTCCAGCCCGCCGCCTCCGCCATGTTTGTAAAACAGGTACGCCGAAAACGGCGCGGCATCGCGCGCCCTCCCGCCCAGCAGGTCGCACACTGGCCTGCCCGTGGCCTTGCCGATGATGTCCAGGCAAGCCGCCTCCACCGCCGCATAGGCGCGCGTCCGCGCGTCTCGAGGATTCTCGCCCGGAACCAGCCAGGTCTGCGAGCGGTCGCCCGTCGCATCCGGCCGGCCCCAGTTCATCCACAGCGCGTGGAGCTGAAACGGATCCATCCCCACCACCATCGGCTTGATGGCTTCCAGGGCTGCCTGAGAGCCGTCCCCGCCGTGAGCCTCGCTCACGCCGGTGATGCCATCTGTGGTGGTCAGGATGATGATTGTGCGGAGGGCGTAGGGGGCGTGGCGGCCGTAGGAACTGCGAAGCGGGGGATCGGCGACGGCGACGGGATGGATGCTAAACGAAGAAATGCGCACGTCGTGAACATATCACGCCGTGCGCATTGGAAATCAAGTGCCTGGCCGCGCTACTTGCGCATGCCGGTGTTCGGACTCTTCAGGCGAAGCTGGCGGAGCTTGCGCTTGTTGCGCTTGGGCTTCGTGATGATGAACGTGCCGCTGCCCAGATACTGCGCCTGATACAAATTCTCTTTAACCTTCTCAGCCAAGGGGACCTCCACTTGAGTTCAATTACAAACTTCCATTGTAGCGCAACACGGCCCCTCTCGCGCCCGCCCCGCTCATCCCTTCAAATACTCCCGCAGCGCCTCCGCCAGGCCATGCCCCAGCGCCCGCGCTGACTCCGCCGTCACATCCACGCTCCCGCAGTTCGCATACGGAATCTCAATCGTACCAGCCGCTCTCACCCCCCTCAAACCCGCCGCCCAACGCGCGAAAGATTGCCCTTGCGCATAATTCGCCGCCGTATTCCACGCCGTCCCGAACGGCATGTTGTTCGCCCTCGAATACGGCAGCCCGCCCCGCTCTACCTGCTCCAGAATTCCGCCGAATTTCACCATCTCCGCCCAAATCCGCTGGTCCTCCCCGCCCGGGAAATAGATCTCCTCGTTGTGCTCGCCCCGGATCCACGGGCAGTGCAGGTCCAGCGCAAACTCCAATCTCCCGCCGCCCCACTCGGGCGCCCACTCGCGCAGCGCCCGCACCGTCGGGTGAACGCTCTGGCCGTCGTAATCCCGGTTGTGGTCGCGCGGCCGCCGGTTCTTGCCCTGATCTCCGTCCTCCACCCCGTCTTTGTCCACGAAGGGGATCACCGCGCATTGCACGTGCCCGCGCAGCCAGCGGTCCTCCAGCGCCGCCTCCACCAGCCCCTCCAGCGCATAGCTCGCCATGCATTCGCAGCAGTGATGCCTCGCCGTCAGCAACACCTTTCGGGCGCCGCCACCATTCGCCCCAAATCTCAGCCGCTCCGCCGTCCTGCCCTTCTTCGTCCGGCACAGCTCCTCCACGCGCAACCCTTTGCGCCCCCTCAGAAACCGCCGCAGGTCGGCCTCGGTGTACGGCATCGCGAAAGCGAACCGCGGCGCCGCCACCGCCGGGTCGAAGCGGTAGACGAACGACTTCCCCTCCACGCAGCCCCGCCCCAGCCACCTCCACGTCAGCCCCCCGTCCGCGCTCATCGCCGGACCCCGCGTCCCAATCACGTCGCTGCCCGTAAACCGGAAGCGCAGCGTCTCCGCTCCCGCCCCGCGCACCTCGAAACACCACCAGAACCAGTCCCCCTCGGTATCGCGCAGATCCTGCCTGACGCGGATCTCCCCCGCCGCCCTGCCCTCCACCACAATGTTGCCCGCCGGAATCCCGCTGCCGATCTCCAGGCGACCCTCTCCCTGCCACAACGCCGCTGGCGCCGCCAGCCAGGCGCGCCGGGACACCGGCCATCCTGCCAGTTCTTTCATCGCGGTCATCCCTCCCCACACCCGGCCCGGCTGTTCCCCTTCCGGCGGCCCGAACCCAGCCACTCTATCAGGCTTCCCGCGCCTCCGCCGCGCGCCGTAACCCTGCCCCCTCCATGCGGTCCGCTACAGTAGTGAGGGAGGCTCTCGCAACTTTGGTGAAAGCTTGGCTGTTGGCAGGGGTGGCTCTCGCCGCCGGGTGGGCCCAGGCGCCCGATGCGGCCCGCATCCGCACGGTGACCGCCGAAATCGCCGCCATCTCCGGACTCGAGGTAAAGCGCGACGTCCCCTTCGAATCCATCTCCCGCGACGGCTGGAAGCAGTGGGTCGACGACGAAGTCCGCCGCACCGTCAAGCCCGAAGAGATCCGCGCCGACGAACTCGCCCTGCGCCTCTTCGGCCTCATCCCCAAGGACTTCGATCTCCGCAAAGCCACCGTCGACCTCCTCGGCGAACAGGCCGCCGCTCTCTATGACCACCGCCGCAAGAAGATGCTCTTCGTCCAGGGCGCCACCGGCGGCATGGAAGACGCCATCCTCGTCCACGAACTCTCGCACGCCGTCGCCGACCAGCACTTCGACATGCGCCGCTTCCTCGACAAAACCGCCAAAACCGATGAGAGCGCCACCGCCCGCCTCGCCGTCGTCGAGGGCCAGGCCATGTGGATCATGGTCGAAAGCCAGCTCCGCCAGGCCGGCGGCGTCTCTCTCACCAAAAGCCGCCAGGCCCTGGACCTCATGCTGCCCGCCATGGGCCAGCTCGCCGCCGACTCTTACCCCGTCTTCGCCCGGGCGCCGCTCTATCTCCGCGAAACCCTCGTCTTCCCCTACTCCGCCGGCATCCAGTTCCAACAATCGGCCATCGAGAAGCTCGGCCGGAAGGGCTTCACCGAAGTCCTCAGGAACCCGCCCAACACCACCGCCGAAATCCTCCACCCGGAGCGCTGGCCCGCGCCCGCCGTTCCTCCGCCCGCCCTGCCGCCCATCCAGGGCCTCAAGCCGCACAGGCTGCTCTCCGCCGGCACCCTGGGCGAACTCGATCTCCAGATCCTCCTCAAGCAATACTGCGGCGAGAACGAGGCCCGCGACCTTGCCCCCCACTGGCGCGCCGGCGCCTTCGACCTCTACGAACATAAACTCACTCAACACCCCCTACTCCGCTGGGCCGTGCAATTCGATACCCCCGAATCCGCCCGCGCCTTCCTCGCCGCCTACGCCCGCGTGCTCCAAGGCAAATGGCCCGAAACCGGCTTCTCCACCCGCACGGAGGCCCTTTTGGAGGGCACTGCCGCCACCGGCGCCTTCCGCATCTCCGCCGATTCCGCGACGGTTCGCGCCCTCGAGAGTCTGAAACGGTAGCGGCCCCTGCGGCGTCCTGCGTTATATTGAAGAAAACCCACCTATGATGCATCGAAGATCCTTTCTGGCCACCGGTCTGGGAGCCGGCGCCACACTCGCTTCCCTGCCCCTCGCGGCTCAGATCAAAACCCCCAAGCCCGCCCCGGAGCTCGTCACCACCCTCAACAGCGGCGAACAGCTCCTGCTCAGCAAGTTCCGCGGCAAAGTGGTGCTCATCGAGTTCCTCCTCACCACCTGCCCGCACTGCCAGGACTGCTCCCGCACCATGCAGAAGGTCTACGCCGACCTCGGCGACAAGTTCCAGCCCCTCGGCATCGCCGTCAATCCCGATAACATGCAGCAGGCCCGCATGCTCATCCCGCAGTACTCTTACTCGCTCGGGCTGCGCTTCCCCGTCGGCTACACCAACCGCGATATGGCTTATCAGTGGCTCGAAGCCAAGATGGACGGCCCCATCTACTTCCCCCAGGTCGTCTTCATCGACCGCAAGGGCATCATCCGCCACCACTTCCCCGGCGGCCACGATTTCTATAAGGACGAAGAGAACAATATGCGCAAGGTCCTCGCCTCGTTGATTGATGAAGGCGCCGCCGCCAAGCCCGCCGCGAGCAAGAAATCATGATCCGCGCACTGCTCCTCGCCGCGGCCTTCTCCCTGGCCCTCCCCGCCGCGGACCTCCCGCGCTCCGCCGGCACTCTCGAATTCATCTCCCACACCGGCGAAAAGGTCCGCATCCAGGACCTCAAAGGCAAAGTCGTCGCCATCGAGTTCCTCCTCACCCACTGCCCCGGCTGCAAAAACGGAGCACGTACCCTCGCCAAGCTGCAGTCCGAGTACAAAGCCAAGGGCCTCCAGGTCGTCGGACTCGCCATCGACCAGGGCGCCGGCCCCAAAATCCCGCAGTTCATCGCCGAAACCGGCGCCAACTTCCCCATCGGCGTCTACGATCACGACAAAGCCCAGGCCTACCTCCAGGTCCCCATCATGATCCGCTGGATGATGCCCACCGTCGCCTTCATCGACCGCAAGGGCATGATCCGTGAACAGTACCTCGGCGACGACCCCTACATGTCCCCCGCCATGGAAGAGATCAACTTCCGCAAGTCCATCGAGAAACTACTCGCCGAAGGCGCCCCCAGGCCCGCCGCCGCCCCCGCCAAGGCCTCCCCCAAGAAGTAATCATGCGCACCATCCTCCTCGCCACATTGCTGGCCGCCGCCGCGGCCGCACAAACCGCCAACACCCTTTCCGCAGAAGAGAAGAAAGCCGGCTGGAAACTGCTGTTCGACGGCAAGACCATGAACGGCTGGCTCCCCGTCCCCGCCGACGCCTGGGCCGTCGAAGACGGCTGCCTCAAGTCCCTCTCGCGCCCCCTCCTGCGCGAAGACCTCGTCTCGAAGAAGGAGTTCGGCGACTTCGAACTCGCTTTCGAATGGAAGGTCGCGCCCGGCTCTAACAGCGGCGTCAAGTACAAGATCCAGGACACCGTCCTCGTCGACGACCACCAGACCCCCCAGCGCATGAGCTTCGAAAAGCAGGTGGATTACTTCATGAAGACCCGCGCCGGCAAGCGCGAACTCGTGAAGAAGGGCGACGATGCCCAGGTCTTCCCCGTCGCCTTCGAATACCAGGTCATCGACAACGACAAACACTCCGACGCCCTCCGCAACGCCTCCTCCCGCGCCGGCGCCCTCTATCGCATGTCCGCCCCCTCCCAGGCCGCCGCCAAACCTGTCGGCGAGTTCAACCAGGCCCGCATCGTCGTCAGGGGCAAGCACGTCGAACACTGGCTCAACGGCGTCAAAGTCGTCGACACCACCTTCGACGCCCCGGAAGTCCGCGCCGGCATCGAACAGCGCTGGGCCCCCGACAGCCCCGTGCGCGATCTCCTCGAACGCCTCCCCAAGGCGCGCTGCCCCATCTCGCTGCAAAACCACAACGACGTCGCCTGGTATCGCAACATCAAGTTCCGCGATTTGAAGTAGCCCGCTTGGGTTCAGCCCCCCATCCGCGCTAAGATGTCTGTAGCGCGCCCGTAGCTCAGCTGGATAGAGCGTTTGCCTCCGGAGCAAAAGGTCGCACGTTCGAATCGTGCCGGGCGTACCACTTTTTTCAATAACTTAGGGGCCGTCCCGCAACGGCCCCTTTGGTTTGTGTAGTGGAAATTGTAGAGGGTCAGTTCACACGAGACGGGGATGTAGAGGCTTTCGTAGCGATCCTCGTTGGCACCATCTGCTCCACTTTCGGCAGGGTGAGCCCCGCCACCGCCTCTCTTTTTGCAGCCATCCGGATGTGAGAATACCGCTCCAACATGGCCCGGCTCATGTGGCCCATGAGCGCCAACATCGTCGATTCCGGTACTCCCGCCTCGGCCAACCGGGTACAGAACGAGTGCCGGAGGTCATGAAAACGGCAGTCTACCGCTGCTAGTTCGCGCACAGTCTCCCATGAGTGCTTCAACGTCGTGACTGGCCGCTTCGGGTCGCAGGGCTGCGGAGAGCCGAAGGGAAAAACGCAGAGATCCGGCTGAGCCAGCCCGAACCTCTCCCGCCACCACGACAGATGCCGCTGCATGGCGATGATAAGTTCCGGCCCCATCGGGATTATCCGCTTCGCTCCCGCCTCAGTCTTACTCCTCCCCACTGTGATACTGTTCTCGCCGAAGTCCACCTGTCCCCAACGAAGAGACGTGATCTCCTCTGCCCGCATCCCGGTGAGCATCGCTACCCGGAGAATGACGGGCATCATGACGCCTTTCGGCCCCAAGGTCTGCCGGTGGATCTTGCCGCGCCGTTTGAGTTCCATCGGTGCGCCTCCTGCGGACAGCAGTTCCGCCGCGCGCAACAGAGCCTCCTCCTGCTCGGAAGTTAGAGCCTTTCCAACGTCCCGCCGCTCCTCTAATCGCTTCACGCGCGGCCAGAGCAGTCCCCACGGCTTGCCGATGGCTCGGGAGAGTTCGCCAAGTTCGGCGTTGATCGTTCGCCCCGCCGCACCCTTCTCCAGTCGGGCCTTCATGTACTCCACGATCTTCTCTTCCGTCAGATCCGGCAGTAGAATCTCGCCCATGAGTTTATCCACCTGTCGGATGCAGGACGTACAATACGCCGCGGCGCCCTTCCGATGGTTCACCTTGTAGCGTTCAAGATAAGGCCCGGTGAGATCCTTCACCGACATGATGCGCCGCGCCTTGCTCTCCGTGGGCATCCCCGCTAACGCCCGCTCCAGTTCCAGCCTTCGGTTCTTCTCGCTCTCCAGCGCGATAGTCTTCCGGCTCGTGTTTGCGCTTTCCTGAATCCTCTTCCCGCAAAACGTGAATGAGAACCAGTAGATGCCGCCACGTTTGTAGACTGCCATGATGCCCTCCCTTCTACCTGAAAAGGGGCGGCTCAAGCCGCCCAGCGTGTCAGTATGCCTTTGGTCCCGGCGTGATCCCTCGGATGGCCCGTAGTTCGTCGATGACGCCTTCCATGTCTGTGGAGATGAGGCTCACCTGGTCTTCGAGGAGGCGGAGATGATCCAACCGATAGCCAAGTGTCTCAATGAGGCTATCGACCTTGGAAGCCTTGGATGGCATCGCGATCAACTGTTCTTTGGTGTCTTGCACTGCGTTCTCCTGTGAATGGGAACACCGCGGGCAGATGTGGATGTAGGGGTGGGTTGGAAAGTAGAATTGGAACAGCCTGCATCGCACTTATCCTGCGGTGTCGGTCAGAGGTCGGCGGGTGTTGATAGCACCTGTCGGCCTCGCATGGAACCATACCATCTTCTCTACAGCGGCGCAAGAGAGCCGCAACCTCAAGGGGCATCCCCAGGCTTTTCTCTCGCCTCCGGGTGATAGTATCTCGCCATGAACGTCCCCTTGAAAGTCATTCCGAAACCGACCCCAAAGAGTAGATCAGAAATAGTCTTGGTTACTGAAAAGGAAGTACCAGTTCTATCCGGAGGAGCTTCCGGGATTCCTTCATACAGCTGCGGCGGGTGCGGATCTGTGCTTGTCCAGGGAGTGCATGCCAAGCAGTTTATTGACGCTGCTCGGCCGCTTGTTTCACTTGAGGCAATGATTGCGCCACTTCGAATCGATCTTGGATCTTATCTAGTCGGCGATACCATCAGTTTTCCCGGTGAAGCAATCACTCTAGTTTCTTACAACGGCCCACTCGTGTTGCAGTGTCCTCGATGTTCGGCTTCGAACGAAATGGTGTCCCCAAACATGATCTTTGATGATCCGAAATGAGACTATCGGCTGCTCGGATTGCCGCTCTAAGAGCTTCCGTGTCATCTGTTAGACCATCGCCTACTGCCCCGAAGTGTTTCAGAGAGAGCACGGCCACCTCACTTTCTGGGATTTTCAACAACGACGGCGACCACTCGAAGGATGATCACCAACCAATCACCCGGCCCATACTTGCGAAGGACGCGCTTTGCGGGCCGGGTCCGCTGATGGAAACCCGCGGACTACCCGCCGCGGGTCGGGCTTGCCGGGACCTCCGCAGGAACCGGCAAAGGTCGATTAAGAGTGCGCGCCGTTGACGGCCACGCCATCCGCGACTTTCGAGCACGCCAGCCGCTCCGAAACCCGGAGCCGATAGAGGTGCTTCGTGAAGTCGTCGTTGATCCGTCCAAGCTGGATGGAAGCCACGCCGCGCTCGTAGACCACGCACTTGCCGGCGTCGATCACCGTGAAGTTCGCCATGGCCTGCGAGTTGCTGCCGACCAGGGTCATGTCAGCCACGGCCTCTGCCATGCCCAGCGTCGGACTGCCGAACATGTACTCGCCGCTTCCCGACGCCTTCATCATGCCCATCGCGCGATTGAAGGCCGGGTTGTGGATTGCCACCGAAGGCGTATAGCCGGCAGTCTGCAGCTGCCCTGCACCCACCACAATCCGCTCCACCGCGTTCCCGGGCTGGAATCCGGTAATCGCATTGGCGTTGTACACCGTCCCGTTCGTGCGGATCGTGGTCAACAGGTAGCTGTCGATCTGCCCTGCAAGAGAGAACGCCAGGGTGCGCTCCAGGTACTTCATGAGCTTGTCGATGTCCTCCAACGCCTCTTCGCTGAGAGTGCAGTAGGTCGAAAAGCTGACCAGAGGAACCGCGCCGCCCGCGATGGTGATGGTGGATTCGTTGGAAGCCGTGCCTTCCGAAGTGCGCTGGGCCACGTTCGCGGTCACGCCGGTTTCCTTAATGACCCATGCGCTGCCGCTTTCCACGCGGATTGCAGGCAGCATCTGGCGCAAGCGGAACGGGGCGCCCGCGCGCGCGCCTTCCAGGATGCCGGCCACCGGGAACGGCGCCGCGTTATTCGTGGAATAGACGGACTTGGACACGGAGCCCTCAGCATCGAAGCTCAACGCACCGTATTTCTTCAGTTCGGCCCGTCCGTCAACGATGGCCTTGCTGATGGCGCGCATGGGGTCGCTGCCCCCGTCGCTGGACTTGTCGGAGAGAGCCGGTTTCGAGATTTTGGCCTGCATCTCGTCGATGCGAAGGTTGATCTTTTCGACGTGGTTTTCGTATACCGTGCGCAGGTCGCTCACGGCATCGAGAATTTCGTTGGTCATACGATTGCTCCTAAAACATGAATTGTCGGTCTTGTTTTGGACGCTATCGTGCGCGGCGCCCTGAATCCCTCAGGTGCTCTGCCCGTGTCGCCAGCATCTCGCTGGAAACCCGCGTGTCCTGCGGCTTGGTGCTCCCCAGCATCCCGCCGGGTTGAGTACCTACAAACATTGTACTGCAAAGTTGTTTGCATTACGAAGTTATTTCTCCACCCAGCCGAAAGTGCCAGGCTGGAAGGCATCGGCGCCGGCATAGATCCGCAAGAGTTCCAGATTTTCCTCTCTCAGCCTGCGCGGATCGTCTCGCCGCTGCCGCTCATTGCTGCCCAGAATCGTGCAAGCGTTGAAGGCGTCTCCAAGCGCCGGCCTTTTCAGCCGTACGCAGGAATCGCGCTCCTCTCGCATCCGCTCTGTGAAGTAGGCCAGTTCCTCGGGTGGAAGAGCCTCAAGTAGTTTCTTCAAATCGTCCATTTGATCTCCTTTCGTCAGTCGAGAATTCCAAACGTGCTACGACTTGCATCGTCGTGCTACCAAGAAGTGTTCGGGTTGCGGCAACGCCTGCGCTTGGCCCAGCGCGCTCTACGCCAGGGGGCTGGAGCTTTTACCAACCCGCACCCCTTGGTCAAGATTCCTCGAGCCCGTCATGCCAGCCCCGCGTGGTCGAGGAGCTGCAACACGGCGCCAGCCAGGGATCTATCCCGCCCGCGGTACTCGCCAGCGCGAACGATGAAGTAGGTCTGCCCCTCAGTGTCCTTCTGAGCCGTCAAGTTCAGCACCAGTCCAACGCTCGCGTTCTGCGAGACGCCAGCCCGCATCAGCGTCTCAGCCATCCTCATCGCTTGCGCTGCTTCAGCCGCGCGGTCCCGTCGTTCACTCATGCAACCTTGCCTCCTTCTGTGTGTTCGCTCGCCTCGGGTGTCTCTTGCGCCCCGTTGCCCTCTGTCGCTTCCTCTACCTTCTCCGCGGCCTCAGCCCTTGCCTGCTTAATCAACGCGCCTGCGTCGATTCCTGCGCGCTGGGCAAACTCTGCCAGTGTCCGCTGTGCCCGCCGCTCCGCGAGCCATAGTTGGGGCAGGTCATGACGCTCCGCACACCGGACGGCGATCTCCGCCCGGGCCAGTTCACTCGCCGCCGCTGCCGCACGGGTAGCCCAGAAACCGTTCCTTCGCTCGCCTAATTCTCGCCGCACGCCGGCAGGGTTGCGCATGAGCGAATCAATGAACGTCTCCCGTGGGTCTGGACCTTCCACCTTGCGCTTCCGCTTCATCTCGCCCTCCCTGTTCGCGCCTTCAGCGCCGTCGTGAGCATCCCGGCGAGCCGCCCCAGGTGCTCTCCGTCCTGCCCGCCGATCTTGGCAGCCAGCCGGCGAAGATCGCCACGGACACGTTCAACCGCCGTAGCCAGGACCACATGAGACGCACTCCATCGCTTCGATTTCAGTCTGCGGACACCACCTGCGGAGACCGCCTCCCCCGCAGACTCGCAGACTGCCATCTCCGCGCCGTCCATAACCGACTCATTCTGTGTAACCTGCGGGTCTGCGGAGTTCAGTTTCGCGGACCCCGCAGACGGTAACCTGCGGGTTTCGCGGACCCCTATAGGGGCCGCAGACCCGCAGACCGCAGACTGGCGGGAGTCAAAAGACCTCACTTTTCCACCCCCAGGAAGAACCGTTTCTGATTGCAGACGCCCCGCTCAGTCCTCACCGTGCCGGCCGCCTTCGATGATTCAAGCCACTGTCGCGCCCGGTCCCGACCAAGCCGCCGCTCGACCGCAATCCGCTCGAACTCCACAGACCCGATACCCGGGTTCTCGCTCAGGATCTTGGCGAAGAGTTCAGAGTTTGTCGCCACGCCGCGCGAATTGCTCTCGGCCCAGATTGATTCCCGCTCATCGAACTCGAAAACCATTTCGGGCTCGACCATCACACGCGCCTTGAAAGCTCGCAGTTTGACGCGCTCAAGCCGGGCAGGATCACCCACGTTCGAGACGTGATAGGCGACATCCACGCTGGCCTCAATGTCGCTGCTGCCCCGATAGTCGGCGGCCGTGTCGCTCTTGCCGCTGTGGTGCACCAGAATCACGGTCGCGCCCGTCTGCGCGATGCGCCGCAGGGTGTGCATGAAGGCGCGCACCTCGGTCGAGCTATTCTCGTCCGCGTTCAGGAACGCTACCAGCGAATCCACCACCAGAATGGGCTTCGGCGTGGTGCGGGCGATCCAATCGAGGATCACGGCGCCACCCGGGTGTGGTGGTTCCTCTGCGTTCCACCCGCCCCACCAGTAAAGCCCGTACCCGTCGGTCATTCCAAGCCGTTGCAAGCGGTCCAGAACGACGGGCGCCGGGTTCTCCTTGTCGATGACAAGAGCCTCCCGCCGCTGAACTGCCCGCCCGCAGAAAGGGGCGCCGCTGGTGGAGTGGCCTACCAGCGCGCTCGCAACCGTGCTCTTGAAATGGCCGGGCTTTCCGCTCAACATCACGATGGAGCTCGCCGGCAGGATTCCGCCGATCACCCACTCGATAGGCCGCGCGGTCACGGTTGCGATGGTGGGCAAGTCCTCAATCCGCTGAATGAGGTGTTGGGTTTGGTCCTCGGCCGGCCCGGACTTTTCCGTCCGTTCCTGCGCTGGAACGTATCGCCCCACGCTCTCGGCGATGCGCTGCACCTCTGAATCCTCGAGTGGGGGATTACAGTGGTGTGAATTCTCTTCGAGGAGCGCCGCCAGGATCGAAGCCACAGCCATCCCACGCCGCCTCATGCTGCCCGCCAGGGATGCCAAATGCGCGTTCCGGTTGCCACGTGGGATTGGTCCATCCGGTGATGGGTCAGCCTGCGCTCGCCGGCCATTCTGCACTCGCGCCAGCAGCCACGCCGGAGGATCTGCCGGGCTTAGAATCGCCTTGGCGCCATCAACACCGTCGAACTCGTAACGCCGGCCGGAAGGATGGACACTCGGCGGAGCGATGACATAGCCGCTCGACTTGAGATCTACGCCGGCACCCAGAGTGCCCGGCACCTTGCCGCCAGGGTGTCGGAAGTAGAAGTGCCGCCCGCCGCCGCCCGTCAAAACCTCGGCTGTTTCTGGCAACGGGCCAAACGTCTCGATGAACTCGCCGCGGGAAGCCGGGCCACCATTTCGCGGATCACAGTCCACCACCAGCAGGCCGTTGGACTCTGCCGGCAATCCGATCAGGGCATTAGGCGATTGTTGCCACAATGCGCGTACGCGCTCGACATCGGCGGTGGCATCAAGGTGCCCGTGTTCTGTGGCGGGGCTCTTGTCTTCCCTACAGGGAAACACCTTTAGTCCGTGCCCGGCGTACCAGATGGCAGCGTCGAGTATCGCGGGTGCAGTCATCCCAGCACCGCCAGGAGCTCCCGCCGCGCCCATCGGTAGATCAGTCGGGCCAACTGGAAGCGGTGATGGCTGAGCAAGGCGAGGTTGTGTAGGTGGTCGGCTTCCAGCCAGAGTTCATCCACGCTTGCGCTACGTCGCTTCATCGGTTCACCTCCAGGAGCGTCCGCGTCGAGTAGGTGTAGCAGCCCCGCGGATTCTCCGATGTCTCCCGCTTCGTGACGGTCAGGCCATCCAGGCCGCGACACAATTTGCCCTCGACGGCGACAAAGCGAAGGTCTCGCCCGCGCCATTCGGCAAGGCCAGCCGCCAGCAATTCGTCCGCTTGTGCAGGTAGGACGCGCCGAAGGAAGATACCGGATGCATCGAAGAGACGCAGCTTGCCCTTGGAAACCGCCACGGGGCGGACTGGGAGGGTAGCCGCAGTCATCTGATCGCCTCCGCCATAGCCTCCCCGCCGCCGGGCCGTGAGTTGATCCAGGACTCAAGTCCTTCCACGGGGTACAAAACGCGCCCCCCAGGTCTGCCGATTGATCCAGCCACCTTGAGCCATGGCGGACCATCGCCCCGCATCCGGTGAAGCCTCAACTTCCGACGGCCCAAGCCGAACATCTGTTCAACTTCGACTTCGCTCAAGAATCGCTTGGTTTGAATCATGTTGGTTCCCAATTGCGATTCAAACACGGTACACTACAAGTAATGCTTACGATGTACCAGTTTTGACACAGGAAGGACGGGCAGCATGGCAAGAAAAAAATCCGCCGGGGGTATTGACGGACCTTACGATGTACCAAAACTTCGAAGGGAAGTGCTTTCTACATGTCTCTGGCGGATTGCCGTCGAGTGCCAAGCCGTGCAGGACTTCAGATCACGCTACCTAGAGGGGCGTCCTCTAGGTCGAGGAAAGGCCCAGGCGTGGATTAAGCAGCACCCTGAGGCGATGGATGCCCTTAACGCCGCAGCTCAGGATGTGTGTGGCGCCATCGGCATGGACATCACTTCAGCCGCACGGCTGGTCCTATGGGATTGCCACCCGAAGATTGATTCATCGGTTCGCTATCTGGGAGCCACCACCTACCCCGCCGCAACAATTGCCACCACCATCCGCCTTGAGATTCCGCTAGTCATGTCGCCAGACGAGTTGAAGCGAGTTTGGACGGCATTTCGAGTCCGTCTTTCCGAACAGAAAACGGGCCGGCGAGTCCGGCCTCTAGTGGAGCCACGCCGAATGGAACTAGCCCGCTTCTATGCTGTTCACGGCGAGGACGGCTGCACGGAGTCGGGGCTTGAACTGTGGAATCGGCAATACCCGCCATGGAACTATAGGCGCCAACATCTCAAAACCTTCAATCGTGACGCCCGGCAAGCCTTCAGCCGGATGGTTCATCCAGGTTGGGTTGGCCGGTCCTTCCTCACCCTCTTACCCAACTCGGAAGTTCGGTAGTGCCCAACTGTAGTGGAAACTGTAGAGACTAGGGGGGTAAAACGGGGTCAAATTGCTACATTTTGAGGCAAAGGTTCATAAGCTGCACTCGATTGATTACAGGCTACTTAGTCAGCAGAATCAGGCACTTCCAGGCATCATCGGTCGCGCCTCCGGAGCAAAAGGTCGCACGTTCGAATCGTGCCGGGCGTACCAAAGTTCGAAAACCCCGCCCTCCCGCAGGCGGGGTTTTTGCTTCTCCGCTAATCCCCTCCTCTTCCCCTCCTCACCCTTCCTCCCTTTGGCAACGGCAACGGGACCGATCGATTACACTGTCTGTTATGCGTCGCTTGCCTTTCATCGCTCTGGGTATCATTGGCGCCTTCGCCCTCAGCGTCGTCGCCCTCCAGCGCGGCGAGCCCGTTAACTCCCTCTGGCTCGTCGTCGCCGCCATCGGCATCTATGCCGTTTCCTACCGCTTCTATCACGCATGGATCGCCGCCAAGGTCCTCACCCTCAACGACAAGCGCGCCACTCCCGCCGAAGAGCTCAACAACGGCATCGACTACGAACCCACCCACAAGATGATCGTCTTCGGTCACCACTTCGCCGCCATCGCCGGCCCCGGCCCGCTCGTCGGACCCGTCCTCGCCGCCCAGTTCGGCTACCTCCCCGGCACCCTCTGGCTCGTCCTCGGCGCGGCTCTCGGCGGCGCCGTCCACGACCTCGTCATCCTCGCCGCCTCCATCCGTCGCAAAGGCCGCTCTCTCGGAGAAATGGCCAAGGAGGAGATCGGTAAACTCGGCGGCTTCACCGCCCTCGTCACCGTCTTCCTCATCATGGTCATCCTCCTCGCCGTCATCGGCCTCGTCGTCGTCAACGCCCTCCGAGACTCCCCCTGGGGCACCTTCACCATCGCCGCCACCATCCCCATCGCGCTCTTCATGGGCATCTACCTCCGCTTCCTCCGCCCCGGCAAAGTCAACGAAGTCTCCATCCTCGGCTTCATCCTCGTCGTCTCCGCCATCTTCGGCGGACAGGCCGTCGCTCAGAACCCCGCCTGGGCCGCCGCCTTCACCTGGACCGGACCCGCCCTCGCCATCGCCCTCATCGTCTACGGCTTCTCCGCCAGCGCCCTGCCCGTCTGGCTCCTCCTCGCCCCGCGCGATTACCTCTCCAGCTTCGTCAAAATCGGCGTCGCCACCCTTCTCGCCATCGGCATCCTCGTCGTCCACCCCCAGCTCAAGCTCCCCGCCCTCACCCAGTTCATCGATGGCACCGGACCCGTCTTCGCCGGCGCCGTCTTCCCCTTCTGCTTCATCACCATCGGCTGCGGTGCGCTCTCCGGCTTCCACTCCCTCATCTCCAGCGGCACCACGCCCAAAATCCTCAAGAAGGAGAGCGACGCCTTGCCCGTCGCCGCCGGCTCCATGCTCACTGAGGGCGTCGTCGCCACCCTCGCCCTCATCGCCGCCGCCGCTCTCGACCCCGGCGTCTACTTCGCCGTCAACTCCCCCGCCGCCATCGTCGGCCCCACCCCCCAGGCCGCGGTCGAAACCATCTCCAAGTGGGGCTATCCCGTCACCGTCGATCACATGCACCACCTCGCCACCAGCGTCGGCGAAGGCACGCTCTTCCAGCGCACCGGCGGCGCCCCCACTCTCGCCCTCGGCATGGCCCAGATCTTCGCCTCCACCGGCCTCGCCGAAGGCCTCCTCGGCTTCTGGTACCACTTCGCCATCATGTTCGAGGCCCTCTTCATCCTCACCGTCATCGATGCCGGAACCCGTGTCGGACGCTTCCTCCTCCAGGACCTCCTCGGCCACGTCTGGGCCCCCATCGGCCGCGTCAGCTGGATGCCCGGCGTCCTCCTCACCTCCGCCATCGTCGTCGCCGCCTGGGGCTACTTCCTCTATCAGGGCGTCGTCGATCCACTCGGCGGCGTCAACTCCCTCTGGCCCATGTTCGGCATCGCCAACCAGCTCCTCGGCGTCATCGCCCTCTCCGTCGGCACCACCATCCTCATCAAGAAGCACGGCCCCCGCTACATCTGGATCACCCTCGCACCCATGGTCTGGCTCGTCTCCGTCACCTTCACCGCCGCCTACCAGAAGGTCTTTTCCCCCCTCCCCCGCCTCGGCTTCCTGGCCCAGGCCTCGCACCTCGAAAACCTCATCAACTCCGGCAACCTCACCGCCGCCCAGATCGCCCAGAACAAGGCCCTCATCTTCAACGCCCGCCTCGACGCCGTCATCTGCTCCGCCTTCATCGTCCTCGTCAGCCTCATCCTGGTCGACTCCGTTCGAGTCTGGTACGCCATCCTCGCCGGCAAACGCGAAGCCACTCTCAACGAATCCCCCTTCGTCCCCAGCCGGCTCGAAACCGAAAGCGCCTAGCTCTCCCCGGCGCCGCCTCGCCGCGGACCCTGTGCTATTCTCCATGGCATGCAGACCGCCCTTGTTACGGGGACCAGCACTGGCATCGGCCGCGCCACCGCGCTTTATTTCGCCAATCGGGGCTACCGCGTCTTCGCCGGCGCCCGCAATCCCGCCGCCGTCGAAACCCACCCCAACATCGTCGCCCTGCCCCTCGACGTCGATCGCGACGAGAGCGTCTCGGCCTGCGTCACCCAGGTCTTCGCCCAGGCCGGCGCCCTCGACGTCCTCGTCAATAACGCCGGCTTTGGCTTCGCCTCCGCCATCGAGTTCGCCCCCCTGGATCGGGTCCGCGCCCTCTTTGAAACCAATTTCTACGGCGCCGTCCGCATGATGCAGGCCGTCCTGCCCTCCATGCGCGCACAGCGCGCCGG
>JACQZS010000179.1 GCA_016213725.1 Acidobacteriota bacterium
GCCCCACCTATCCCCGCCGCCCGAACCCGACTCCGTCCTCAGCCGCCACATCCGGCGCTCGGAACTGCCCGGCAACCTCTCCGTCATCGCAGCGTTCGCCTTGCCTCCCATCGCCGTCGCCTGGCTCTACTCGTCCCTGCCGCCGCTCCTCCTGTGGACCTCCGCCGCGGCGGCCGCTCTGTGCCTGAGTTATCTCGTCGAAACCCTGCGTCACCAGCTCGGCTTCCGCCGTCTTGAATCCGCCTTCCGCCTGCGGTACAACATCGGCGGCGGGATTTTCACTTCGTTTACACCCACTGTCGATCCGCGCTACTTCAGCGGCTTCGCGTTTTGGGACGTCGGCGTCACCTCCGCCGAAGACGGCCTTCTCTCCTATCGCGGCGAGCGCCTGAGTTTCACCGTTTCCTCCTCCGTCTGCTCCGCGCCCGCGCCCTCTGTCACCCCGCGAAAGGCCCGCATCGGTCTCCTGCCGGCCGACGCGTTCGATTTCGTTTTGCCTGAAAGTTCCTTCCGTTTGATGGCAATTACCAGTCGCGGCGCCTTGCCGGCGTTGATCCATTCCTGGAGCGTCGCCCCGCCGCCTGCCTTCTCTCCGGAACTTCCCGGCTTCCCGCAAGTGGAAAGCTCCACGCCCTCCCAGGTCTATTCGCTCTCCTATATCTTCGCCGGCGCTGTCTTTATCGCCCTCGTCAGCGCCGCCCTCACTCCGCTCCTGGCGCCTGAATGGACCCCGGCTCCGGCCTTCGCCGCCTCCGCCGCCGGTCTCGCCGACGGCCTTTGGCGCCGCTTTGCCAGCCGGCCCAAGCGCGCCGCCCGGCTTTAATGCCCTAATACCTTCCGGGAGAAGCGTCCAACAGCGGCCGGCGTGCGGATTTCCTTCGCTCTTTCGCCCTTTTGCGGTTATACTTTGTCAAATCGCTATGCTCGGATTCCGGGCTCTCCAAGGAGGAGAATCATGTCCATCGGCAAACGAGCCACGGCCGAATTCTTCGGCACTTTTTGGCTCGTCTTTGGCGGCTGTGGCAGCGCCGTCCTGGCTGCTGCCTTTCCTCAGGTCGGTATTGGCCTACTAGGCGTTAGCTTCGCATTCGGCCTCACCGTCCTTACCATGGCTTACGCCATCGGCCACATCTCCGGCTGTCATCTCAATCCGGCTGTCTCCGTCGGACTCATGGTCGCCAAGCGCTTTCCGGCCAAAGACCTGCCCGCCTATGTCGTCTCCCAGTGCGCCGGCGCCGTCTGCGCCGCTGCCACCCTTTGGGTGATCGCCTCCGGTAAGGCCGGCTTCGACCTCGCCGGCGGCTTCGCTTCCAACGGCTATGGCGCCCATTCCCCCGGTGGCTACTCCCTCGGCGCCTGCCTCACCGCCGAAGTCGTCCTCACGTTCTTCTTTCTCATGATCATCCTCGGCGCCACCGATGTCCGCGCCCCTGAGGGCTTCGCCCCCATCCCCATCGGCCTGGGCCTCACGCTCATCCACCTCATCGGCATTCCGGTGACCAACCTCTCCGTCAACCCCGCCCGCTCTCTCGGACCCGCGGTTTTCGTCGGCGGCTGGGCCGTCGAACAACTCTGGCTCTTCTGGCTTGCGCCCGTTCTCGGCGCCGCCATCGCCGGGGTCATCTATCCCTGGCTTGCCGCCACCAAGGAGTAGCGCCCAAACTGAGTAGGTGCCCCGCACCGATTGGGGCTGGCTCGTCACGCCAGCCGAACTCGACTCCTGGACTCTGCTTCTGACGCCCGATCTCTTCGCCGTCAACAAGCCGGGGCACGTCCTCTGCCATCCTTCCAAATTCGGCCCCTGGTCTTCCCTGGTCGGCGCCGCGCGAGAATTTCTCGGCGAGCCCGTGCTCCATATGCCTTCCCGGCTCGACCGCGAAACCAGCGGCGCCGTCCTGTTCGCCCGCAATCGCGTCCTCGGCTCTTCTCTCCAGCGCGCCATCCAGCATCACCGCGTTCACAAGACCTACACCGCCGTGCTCGACGGCATCCTCTCCACCCCCATCACCGTCGATCAACCCTTGGGCCGCGATCCCCACTCCGCCGTCTTCCTCAAGCAGGCCGTCGTGCCGGACGGCTCCCCCTCTCAAACCGAATTCGAGCCGCTCGCCCACGCCGGCAACCACACGCTGGTCCGCGTGCGCCCGCGCACCGGACGCCTCCACCAGATCCGCGTGCACGCCGCCTTCCTCGGCCACCCCGTCACCGGCGACAAACTCTACGGCCCCGATGAGACGCTGTTCCTGCGCTTCATCCGCAACGGCTTCGACGAAACTCTGCAGCGCGCCCTGCCCCTCTCGCGCCAGGCCCTCCACGCCTCTTCTCTCGTCTTCCAACTGCCCGCCGGAGAACTCCGCATCGACGCCCCGCTGGCCGCCGACATCGACGCCTTTTGGCACTCCCTCCAAACGCCCTAAAATGAAGTTGCCATGCAACTGCCCGAGGTCGGCTCCATCGCCGCCGTTCAATACAAGCGGAACCCGCACAAGTCCCAGGACCCCACCCTCAACCCGCGCCTCCTCTTCGGCCGCGTCCTCCGCCACGAGGGCAGTTGGGGCTTCACCGCCGCCTTCACCAACTACGACAGCGTGCCGCAGGAGACCTGGCTCGAATTCGACAACGAAGACCAGCGCTGGGACGACCGCAACTTCCAGCAGCCCGTCGAGGCCGTCCTCTTTCCCGTCCCGCCCGAATTCGAAGCCCTGCACTCCGAACTCGAAAACCTGCCCGCCGAACTCCCGCAGCCCGAAGATGGCGTTCGCCCCTTCTCCGAAATGCGCCTGCGCTTCCTGCTCGGCGCCGCCGAGGCCGGCTGGCTCAAGGCCGCCGAACCCGTGGTCATCTACTCCGACGACTACCCCGACGCCCGCTCCGCCTCCGCCTCCTGGCACCGCCAGAGGCTGAGCCGCGTCGAGATCTCCGAAGACCGCATCTTCTTCGAGTGGCCCATCGACGACAAGGACCCCGCCGAGTGCGGCATCGAACTCGCCCGCCAGGACGACGGCACCTTCCACGCCAAATCGGAGGAGTTCGGCGACGAATTCCACGCCCGCTTCGAACAGCGCGAAGGCGCACAGGTCCTCATCGGCCTCTGGTCCGCCGAGGAGTTCCTCAGCTTCTTCGCGGCGGTCTTTCCTAACTCTTGAGCAACGGCCGCAGATCGATCAGGTACATCTGCCGCCCGCCCGTGTGCGCCGAATCGATCACCACCTTCGTCCCATCCGGCGAGTACCGCGGATGCGTATCGCAGCGCCATTCGCCCGTGTACTCCTTGGGCGCAAAGAACGATCCCAGCGGAATCCGCTTCCCTGTGCCGGTCTCATACAGGTAGACGTTCTGGTTGCGCTGCTTGTCCGGATACGTGTCGTTGAGGATGTAGCGCCCGCCCGGCAGGTACGTGCAGTGGCCGTTCACCGTCATGACGTCCGGACCGATGCATTCCACCTGGTCGGTCTTGTCCCGGTAGAGATAGAACTTATCCCCGCGCGAAGGATGCCAGGCCCAGGCCAGCACGTGCTGCGGGTCGCGCCAGATGAAATGCGATGTCTTGCCGTGCGGATCGAGAATGTACAGCTCCTTGCCTTCCGCCGAGGCAGTGAACATGCGCGTAGAGAAACTGGCCCGCTCTTTGTCGCCGCGCCAGCGGTGCAGGAAGATGAAACGCTTCCCATTGGTGGAGTACAGCAGGTGATTGAACCAGTGCTTGGCGTTATTGGAATACCCGCCCGGATACGGAATGCGGGCCGCCTCGCTGAAGGGAATCATCAGGCGCGTCCTGCCGGACTTGAGATCGAGATGCCAGATGCCGGCGTCTTCGGGAATCAGTTGGTCCTTGTTCGGGTCCGGCAACCCGGCGTAGCCGTAGCCGGGCCGGCAGTCGTTCAGCCGGCGGAAATCCGGATAGATGGCGCTGCGCCCGTCGGGGCTCAACGTGTAGATGGGCGCCGGCAGCGTGCGCTGCTTGCCCGTGTGGATGTTAGCCACGACGCTGACGAAGCGGCCGTCCTGCCGGTCGTTCCAGATCACGTCGCTCTTCGATCCGGGAATCCACTGCAGCATCGCGCCCTGCTGCCAGTTCCACGCCCGCGTCTCGCCCAGCTTGCGCCAGCGGTCGCCGTCTTCGGTGTCCACCACGCCCAGTTCGATCACGTCGTCGGCGCGCGGCGAGCGGTGCTCGAACTCCACCCGCATGCCCAGCACGTAGCGCGACGCCGGGTCGAACTGCAGCTTGTCGTAGTAGCCGAACCAGTGGAAGCCCGGCGCCCTGGTAATCGCCCGCACCGGCGGCAACTCCGTCTCCGCCGCGCGGGCCAGTTTCAGCAGTGCGGGAGAGAATGCGAACGCTCTTCGGGTTAGCACCCTAAAAGCCTATCAACACCCCTCCATCCACGGGCAGCACCACGCCGTTCACAAATCGCGCCGCCGGCGAACTCAGGTACACCGCCGCCCAGCCCACGTCTTCCGGCACGCCGAAGCGGCCCATCGGCGTGCGGCTCAGCACCCGGTGCTTGCGCGCCGGATCGCCTTCCATCGCCTTGCGCGAAATCTCCGTCTCGATAAAGCCCGGCGCAATGGCGTTCACGCGGATCCCCTTCGGCGAAAGATCCACCGCCAGCGAACGCACCATCCCCAGATACGCCGACTTCGCCGTGCTGTATGCAAATACCTTCGACAATCCGAAGAACGACGCCATCGACGCCGTGAACAGAATGTGCCCGTGGCCGCGCTCCACCATCGAAGGCACTATCGCCTTCGTCAGCGCATAGGCCCCCGTCACGTGCGTGTCCAGCAAATGGCGGAACTCGCCCTCTTCGGTCTCCTCCACCGTCTTCTTGAAGTGGTTGCCGGCGTTGTTCACCAGAATCGTCACCGCCCCGTAGCGCGCCCGCACGTCCTCTACCAGCGCCGGCGCATGCGCCGTGTTCGCCACGTCGTGCGTCGCATAGCCCGCATTCGGACCCAGCTCCTGCGCCGCCTTCTCCAGTTGATCGCGCCGCCGGCCCACCAGCACCACCTGCGCGCCCGCTTCCACCAGCGCGTGCGCCATGGCCCGCCCCAGCCCCGTCGCTCCCCCCGTGATCAGCGCCAGCTCTCCATCCAGGCGGAACGCTTGCTGTAATGTGAAAAACGGTCTTGCATCTGGCATGTGAGTCCCTCTTACTGATATGTTAGTAAAAAAGCTATGAACAATCCACTCGTTCTTGGGAAATACTCGCTCGGCATGGGCGACCGCTTCGCCCAGCAGGGCCGCGCGCAATTGGCCGCCTGTCAGAAGGCCGCCGCGCAAGGCGTGGAAGTGATTCCCGTCTGGAACAAGAGCAATCGCGAGCACATGATCGTCGGCAGCGAGCCGGCCAGCGTGCGGGCGGAGGCCGACGCCGCCGTGGCCGCTCTCGGCTGGACGTCCGCCTATCACGTGGACGCCGACCACATCAATCTAGGCACCGTCGATCGCTTCATCGCCGCCAGCGATTTCTTCACGCTCGACGTGGCTGAGTCCATCGGCAAGCCGGCTTCGCAGGCGGCCGTGGAGGAGTTCGTCAAGCGCCACGGCGACTGCGGCGGCTCGTTCGGCCTGACGGTAGACAAGGTCCGCGCCACCGTCGCCAAGTATCTCTACGCCGTGGAAGAGGCCGCCGCCATCTACCGCCGCGTCGAGTCCGTGCGCGGCAAGGGCAACTTCATCACCGAAGTCTCGATGGACGAAACCGATCTGCCGCAGACCCCCGACGAGCTGCTGGTGATTCTCGCCGCCATTGCGGACCAGGGCATCCCCGCGCAGACCATCGCGCCCAAGTTCACCGGGCGCTTCAACAAGGGCGTGGACTACGTGGGCGACGCCGCGCAGTTCGAGCGCGAGTTCAACGACGACATCGCGGCCATCGCCACCGCCGTCGCGCGCTACGGCCTGCCCGCCAACCTGAAATTGAGCGTCCACTCCGGCAGCGACAAGTTATCCATCTACCCGGCCATCGCGCGCGCCATGAAGTCCACCGGCGTGGGCGTCCACCTGAAGACCGCCGGCACCACCTGGCTGGAGGAGTTGATCGGCCTGGCCGAAGCCGGCGGCGCCGGCCTGGCGCTGGCCAGGGAAGTCTATGCCGAGGCCTTCGCCCACGCCGCCGAACTCTGCGCGCCTTACGCCACCGTGATCGACATCGACACGCTGCGCCTGCCGCAGCCCGGGGAAGTGAACGGCTGGTCCGCCGCCGACTATGCCAACGCTTTGCGGCACGACCAGAGCTGCCCCGCGTTCAATCCCAACCTCCGCCAGCTGCTGCACGTCGGCTATAAGGTGGCCGCCAAGATGGGCGAACGCTACCTCGGGATGGTGCGCGAATGCGAAGAGAGCGTGGCGCGCAACGTGACCGAAAACCTCTACGCCCGCCACATCGAGCGCGTCTTCCTCGCCTAGAGCGCAGCCCGCATGAGGCGGACCGCATCCACGATGCGGTCCGTCTCTTCAAACCCATACGACAGCCGCAGCTGGCGCAGCCCCTTCTCCGCCAGGTCTCCCTGCGCGTGAACGCAGTATTGGCCCGGGATGTAGATCACCTTCGCGCGCGCCGCATCGGCCGGGTGCGAGAGCCGCTCAAAGAAGGGCGAGCCCGGCTCCGTGCGCGTCTGGCGGAAGGTGAGATAGAAGTAGAAGCCGGCTGAGCCGCCGCGCACCTCCTCCAGATGCGGCCCGAGTTCCTCCTGGATGGCCGCGCCCACCGCCAGCGCCTTTTCGCGGTAGCCGGCATTCACCGCCGCCAGCTGGCCTTCGATGTGGTGGTCGAGCAAATACGCCGCCATGTCCTGCACGAAGAGCGGCGCGCTGAAGCCGGTGTCGGCGGTCTTCTGCACCATGGCGGTCATCAGATCGCCGCGCGGCCCGGCCAGGTAGCCGATGCGCAGCGCGGGGGCCAACACCTTCGACAGCGTCCCGATCTCATAGGCGATGCCCAGCTCATCCTCCGGCAGCACGGAGCGGAAGGGCACGCCCGCCGGGTCGTGCAGCAGCAGCTCGTAGGCCAGGTCGTAGAAAACCGGAACGCGGCGGTTTTGTTTCTTGCTCAGCGCCGCGGCAACTTCCAGCAGCGCGCGGCGGCGGGCGTTGGAAAGGATGGTGCAGGAGGGATTGTTGACCGTGACGAAGTAGAAGAACGAGATGGCGCTGGCCTCGCCGCCCAGCGATTCGAGCTTGCGCTGCAGCGAAGCCAGGCACGGCCCTTCGGCGTCCTCCGGGATGGCCAGGATGCGGAAGCCCTTGCGCTCCAGCGTGTCGGAGTAGATGTAGTAGTTCGGATCGGCGGTGACGACGATGCCCGCGGGCAGAAGGTCAGTCAGGGCGTCCAGAATGCTGGTGGCCCCGCAGGGACCGATGACGATGCGGTAGCTCTCCGGCAGCGGCGACTGGCGCCGCGCGATGAAATCGCGCAGGGCGCGGGTGAGGTTGGGCGAGCCCGCCGCGCCGCCGTAGTTGAAGGCCTGGCGGTAGGTGGTCGTGTCCGCCGACACCGCCTCAAGCGCGGTGCGGAACAGCTCCACCGGAATGGTCTTTTCGTTGACGTAGCCGACGCCGAGGTTGATGTCGATGCCGTCGCGGAAGGAGTGCGCGAAGTCGGCCATCATGCGGTTGAAATGCGAGGGCGCGGTAGAAGCCGCGCCATAGCCGGAAAGCCGGACGTCCATGCCTTCCATTATTTCGAACCCGCCGCCAGCAGGCTCTGGTATTGCTTCACGGCGGCGGGCAGTCCCTCGCCGCCGGTGAGTTCCCGGATGGCGCGGTCGGCTTCGATGGGGCCGATCTCGTTTTTCGCGAAAGCGTCCATGGCGGCGCGGAGCTTGAGCACCTGCTGTTGCACCGGCGCGCCGGCCTTGGCCAGCGGCGCTTGCGGATTCACGGTGGACGTGGCGCTGCCGATCAACTTGGTGTTGAAGTCTTTCACCAGCGTGCGGCAGGCCTCCTGCAGTTTGAGGTAGTCGGGCTTGGCGCCCGGCGTGTTCACCAGGTGCGAAACCTTGAAGGCGGTGACTTCTCCGGCCTGCACGGAGGTGCCGGGCAGGATGGATTCGAAGTCGGCGTGAGGCAGGCCGCGGCGGCCGATCCAGGAGGCATCCACGTAGGATTCGGCGTGGGCGGAGGTGGTGAAGTTGACGAAGCCTTCGCCGGTGGGGCGGCCGGCGCCGCCGTACACCTTGTCGAAGGCGCGTTGCAGATTCTCCTGTCCCGCGCGCTGGTAGTGCTGGATGGAGACCAGCTGCGGCTTGCCGTCGGGGCCGGTCTGCGTGATGGCGTTGCGGCGCCAGGTCTCCCACTGGGGGTTCTTCACGGCGGCGCCGTTGGGGCCGCGCACGAAGCGCGGCGGCTCGACGATGCCGATGTCCACGTCCATGCCGGCCTTGCCGGCCGAGGCGGAGTTGGAGTAGCTGCGGATCTCGACGGGAGCGAAGCCGCGTTGCGCCATGGCCTGCTTGAACTCCTGCTGCACCTCGTTCATGAGTTTCTGATCCTGGGCGAGGTAGGCCTTCAAGGTGGCCGGGTCTGTCTTGGCGCTCTGATTGAGGGCCATCTTGGCGGTGTAGTCGCACTTGATGGCCTTGGCGGCTTCGGCGGCTTTGGCGTTGAGTTCGGCGACGAGTTTGGGATCGCTGCTGGAACGGGCGAGCTGCGCCAGTTGCGCGCGCTCCTTGAAGAGTTTCACTTTGGCGCGGCCGTTGGCCATGCGGGATTGGAAGGCTGCCTCGGAGAGGTACTCGTGCACCGAAGGCGGTTTGGGCGGCGGCGCGCCCTTCCACCACTTGGCGGCATAGCCCAGGGCGGGGGCGACCACCTTCTGCGCCGCGAACATGAAGACGGCCGCCTGGGCGGCGCTCACGGCGGCGCCTTCGATGCCTGCCTTTTCCGCCTTGCCGGTTTCGGCGTCGACGACGGTCTGATTGTATCCGTCATAGGCGGAGAGGGCGACCATGGCGGCGGGGTGTATGCCCATGATGGCTCCGCGGGTGGCGCCGTGGATGGCGCCCGGCAGTCCGCCATCGAGGCCCCCTTCGACGCCGCCGGTGATGCCCATGTAGCCGACGAAGTAGCCGGCGCCCAGAGGAACGGCCAGGACACCCCCAGCGAATGCGGCGCCGTACTTGACGACGGTGGCGGAGGTCATGGCAAGATCGGCCTTCTCGGCGAAGGCCTGCTGCTGTTCGCCGACGCCGGACCAGTACTGCTTCGACCTTTCGGCGAGCGCGCTGACGGCAGACTGAACGGCTTCGGTGTCGCCGCGGGCGATGGCCCTGCCGACGGCCGCATAGGCGGCCGAGCGCTCCACGTCGCGCAGTTCCTTGGGGAAGAGGGCGAGGATGCGGGGGATGGCGGCGTTGGCCTCTTCGCGCTGCTGGTAATCGCGGGCGGCGGCCTGCGATTGCGCGGCCATGAATTCGAAGTTCCAGTCGTCGTACTCCGTGCGGGTGCGGGTCCACTGCCCGGTCTCCATGGTGGCCTGATTGTCCTTTTCGGCCTGGAGGTTGGCGTCCATCACCATGGCGAGGTACTGGTAGCGCTCGCGATCAGCGGGCGAGGCAGCAGCGGCGGCGGTGCGGTATTCGTCGCGTTTGGCCTGGAAGTACTTCTGGTTTTCCTTGGCGAATGCGATGGCGTCGAGTTTGGCCTCCTGCTGGGTCTGGGCATCGTAGATGGCGGTGAGGATCTCCGCCGACCTGGCGCCGGCCTCGGCTTGCCCCTGCGCGCGGCCGGCGGCGTTCTGGGCGGCGCGGGCGTTGATCTCGGACACCTGCTCCGGCGTCAACTGGCGCAGGTCGTAGGTATAGAAGAAGTGCGTATAGCCGCCGGGCGTGGAGATCTCCACCTTGAGCTTGAAGGGCAGCATGGCTTTGAACTGGCCGGCGCCCTGCACGCGGATGCGGATGGCGCCGTCTTTGCTGGGTTGCAGGGGCGTGATGCTCGAGTAGTTATCCGGATTGGCGGCGGGGTCGAGGAAGATGCGGGCGCAGTCGCCCTTCTCGCCGCCGGAGAGGATTTCGGGATGTTCGACGCTGGCGCAGGAGAGTTGGATGGGCGTGGAGTAGTCGAAGTCGAGCGTCTTGTTGGCGGGCAGCAGCGGGGGCGGCGGCGTCCAGTGGAGTTCCGCGAGGGCCGAGGCGCGGGAAGGCTTCGAGTCTCCCGGCCGCGTCCAGGAGTGGTTGGCGGAGCCTTTGGCGAAGCCTTCGGAGACGACGTGCGAGTAGAGCCACTGGTTGTCGGACTGCTTGGGGTTGTTGTCGGCCTTGGCGCCGGTCAGCACCCAGTAGGATCCGCCGGCGGGCTTGCCCTTGATGAAGCGCGCAGTCTCTTCATTGAGGTCGCGGGCGCGTTTGCGGTGGGAGAGCGGATCCGGCGGATCGCCGAGGGCTTCGATCTGTTTGACGATCTGGTTGAGGCGGATATCGAGGGCGGCGATGGAATTGCGCTGAACACCGGCCACGTCCATGGCCTCGCGGACGGCGTCGCCATCTTCGAGGCCGACGGCGACGATGGCCTCTTCATAGGCGTTGTTGAAGTTGAGGAGCGTGCGCTGCAGAGCGGCGCGGGTGTCGATGAAGCGGTTGAGCAGCGGCGTGAGCTTGTTGAAGTACTCGGCGACGGGCTGGCAAGGGTATTCA
>JACQZS010000180.1 GCA_016213725.1 Acidobacteriota bacterium
CCTGGGGCGAGGCGGTCGCGGTCAGTGGCGGGAGTGGGCGCCGACGGGGCGTCCGCCGGAGCTTCGGGCGCCACCTCGTTCGGCGCCAGTTTTGAGAGAACCTGGCGGGCGGAGAACTTGCCCCAGCCCAGCGCGGCCTGGAGGTCTTCGATCTTGCTGCAGCCGTACTCGCCGGCCACGGCCTCCATCTGCTGCCGGGTGACGCGGCTCATGGCCACGCCGAGGCGGCGCGCTTCGCGCTCCAGCACCTTCTCGCCGAGTTCGATGGCCTTTTCGCGTTCAGTGGCGTTGATGACGTGGCGGATCTTGTTGCGGGCGCGGGCGGTTTTTACGAAGGAGAGCCAGTCCCGGCTGGGCTGGCTGCCGTTCTGGGTGAGGATCTCGACGATGTCGCCGTTGCGCAGGCCATGCTTCAGCGGCACCATGCGGCCGTTCACCTTGGCGCCGATACAGGTGTGGCCGACGTGGGTGTGGATGGAGTAGGCGAAGTCCACGGGCGTGGCATCGCGCGGCAGCACCACCACGCGCCCCATGGGGGTGAAGCAGTAGACCTCCTCGGGATAGAGGTCCACTTTGAGATTGGACATGAAGTCCGCCGGATCGCGGACCTCGCGCTGCCACTCCACCAGCTGGCGCAGCCAGGCGATGCGCTGGTCGTCCTCGGCCGGGCCGCGCTTGCCCTCCTTGTATTTCCAATGCGCGGCGATGCCTTCCTCCGCGACGCGGTGCATCTCTTCGGTGCGGATCTGAACCTCAAAGGCCACGCCGCCAGGGCCCATGACGGAGGTGTGCAGCGACTGATAGAGATTGGGGCGCGGAATGGCGATGAAATCCTTGATGCGCCCGGGGATGGGGTGCCACTCGTTGTGGATGACGCCGAGAGCGGCGTAGCAGTTCTTCACCGAGTCCGTGATGATGCGCACGCCGAGCAGGTCATAAACCTGGTCGATGGAGATGCGCTGCTTGCGCAGCTTCTGATGGACGGACCAGGGACGCTTGACGCGGGCGAAGACCTTGGCCGGGATGTGCTCCTCGGCCAGTTTCTGCTCGACGGTGACGCGGATCTCCTCGAGGCCGTGTTCGCTGGCCTGGCGGCGGCTTTCGATTTCGGCGGTGACTTCCGTCCAGGCCTGGGGATCGAGATAGCGGAAGCCGAGGTCTTCGAGCTCGCCGCGCAGTTTGCCCATGCCGAGGCGGTGGGCGATGGGGGCGTAGAGTTCGATGGTTTCGGCGGCGATGCGTTCCTGGCGTTCCCGGCTGAGCGATTCGAGCGTGCGCAGGTTGTGGAGCCGGTCAGCCAGCTTGACGATGATGACGCGGATGTCCTCCACCATGGCGAGCAGCATCTTCCGGACGCTCTCAGCCTGGCGCTCCTCGCGGTTGTGGAGATTGATCTTGCTCAGCTTGGTGACGCCGTTGACACAGCGCGAGACGTCGTCTCCGAAGAGTTTGCGGATCTCGTCGACGGTAGCGGTGGTGTCTTCCACGGTGTCGTGGAGGAGCCCGGTCTGGAGGCAGACCATGTCCATCTGCATTTCCGCGAGGATCTGGGCCACGGCGAGGGGGTGGGCCATGTAGGGCTCGCCCGAGACGCGGGTTTGCTTGGAGTGGCGTTCGCGGGCGAATTCGAAAGCGCGGCGCAGGGCGTCGAAGTCGTCGGCCGGCCGGCGGGAGCGGACGAAGTCCTCCAGGCGCTGGTAGATTGCATCGAGAGAATCGGAAGGTGGAGCCGGGGCAGCGTCCGCCGCGCCGGGGTGCAGCGGGGAGGGGCCGGAGGATTCCACGGGATGCTGTGCCATGCGCTGAGTGGCGGAATAAAGAAAGGCGAGGTGCTCTTCGCGAGAGCCCCTCGCCTTCATCTTATCGAATTACCGCTGCCGGGAAGACTTATTTCGCTTCTTCCTGAACGATGCCGGCGTTGGTGGGTTTCCGCTCCGCCTTGATCTTACGAGTGGCGAGAGCCTTTTCCATCCACTGATCGGCGATCTCAGTTTCCTTCTTGCACTCGGTTTCGTCGGCCAGGTCGGCGCGTTCGCGGTGCAGGAGGTTCAGGTACGCCATGGCGTCGTCGTATTCCTTGTCGATCTCAAGCGCCCGTTCGAGGCTCTTGATGCCGTCGCTGACGATCTGGTCGTACTTTTCCTTGAGTTCATCCTTGGCCTTCTTGTCCTTGAGGGCGCAGACGGCTTCGGGTTTCACGCCGGCCTTGTTCCGGGCGGCCATCCAGGCTGGATAGAACTTGGCCCAAGTGATGACGCCGAGGGAGTAGAAAGCTTCCTTTTCCTTCGGATCCACTTCAGCCAGCTTTTTGTACCAGTCGGCGGCGACGTCCAGTCTCTTGAGCTTTTCGTCCGTGGACGAAGCGCCGCTGGCCAGCTGATAGGCGAGGGAAGCGAGAGACTTCAGCGCCGTGGTGTCCTTGGGATTGTTCTTCAGGACCTCCAGGAAGTTGTCCCGCGCGTTGTTGGCGTAGGCGAGATTCTCGGGGGACTCGGCGCCGGGGATGTACTGGCTCATGTAGGCGGTGGCCAGGTACAGGCGGGCGGTGGGGTAAGTCGGATCGAGTTCGATTGCCGTTTTGAAGAACTCGACGGCGTCTGCGTATTTGGCGTTCTTAAACGCCTGCACGCCTTTGTTCAGATTGTCGCGGGCTTCCAGTTTCTTACAACCGGCCAAGCCGCCCACGAGCAGCAGCGCGAGCACCGCAGCGATAGCTACCACAGTTTTGCGATTCATCGACGCACCTCTTCTCGACTCGTTCCGCCGGCTTATTCGCCAGCCTCCATCTTTGCCGTCATCAGGCCGACCTTATCCATCTGGGCGCCCTTGGCGATGTCGATCGCGCGAGCGACGGTCTGGAACTCGAGGTCGGGATCAGCCTTGACGAACACGACACGCTCGGCGCGGGTCTTGAAGACTTCGAGGAGCCTTTCGCCCAGGCGGTCTTCGCCGATCGGTTCCGTGTTGAGCATCATCGACTTGTCCTTGTTCACGATGATGACCACGGTACGGTCGACGTCGGGTGGGGGAGCGTCCTTGGGCGGCGGCTGCGGAATCAGCGCGTCCAATCCTTTCGGCGTGAGCGGCGTGATGACCATGAAGATGATCAAGAGCACGAGCAGCACGTCGATGAGCGGCGTCATGTTGATATCTGATCTCGGCCCGCCGCCGTCACCGCCAACTGCCATTCCCATAGCTATTCTCCTTGTAATCCTGATTGGAGTACCTTCTCCAGAAGGCATCTCCCCGGGCAGCCGCCCTGCGGCTTCCCGGCTACTTGGTTGCGGTGGCCGCCGCGGCGTCGGCCTTGGCCTTGGCCTTGGCGTCGAGTTCCGTCAGCAGACCAACATTATCCACGCCTGCGGCGCGCAGGTTGTCGACGACCTCGACCACCTTCTCATAACGGGCGCGCGAATCGCTCTTGACGAAGCAGGTCTTATCGAGGCGCGTAGCCACGATGTCCTTTACCTTTGCCGGGAGGTCAGCCGCAGCCATCTGCGTGGAACCGAGATACACCCTGCCGTCGCGCGAAACCGCCACAACCACGGCGTCTTCCTTATCTGCGTCAGCCATGGCGATCGGGTTAGCCGTCTTCGCCAGATCCACGCTAACGCCCTTGGAGAGCATCGGCGTGATGACCATGAAGATGATCAGCATGACGAGCATGACGTCCACCATCGGCGTCACGTTGATGTCGGCGATTGCGCCACTGGAAGTGGGCTTTTTATTCACTTCAGCCATCTGGAATCTCCTTGATCCGGGCTTTCCGGGAGGCTGCCTGACCTCCGGAGCGCCGTGTGGAGCGGCGCTCCGGAAATCGAGTCAACTCGCTGGATATTTCCCGTTCAGCTTAGGACCACAACTACTTCGAGGCCGTCTGCTGGGCGCGCTTCAGGAAGTAATCGACCAACTCGGAACTGGAGTTGCCCATTTCAACGTCGAAGGCCTTCACCTTGCCATTGAAGTAGTTGAACATCCAGACTGCCGGAATTGCCACGAACAGACCGATAGCGGTGGTGACCAGGGCTTCCGAAATACCGCCGGCAACCGCGCCCAGGCCGGTCGACTTTTCGGTCGAAATGCCCTTGAACGCGTTGATGATGCCGACGACGGTGCCGAACAGGCCGACGAAGGGGGAGGTGGAACCGATGGTCGCCAGGCCGCTGATGCCACGCTCGAGTTCGGAGTGGACAATGGCCTCGGCGCGAACCAGCGCGCGGCTGGATGCTTCCACGATTTCACCGGGGATTTCGGTGCTCAACTGGTGCGCACGGAACTCCTGCAGGCCGGCCACGACAACCTTGGCCAGGTGGGACTTCTTATAGCGGTCAGCAATTTTGATCGCTTCGTCCAACTTGCCTTCGCGCAGGGCGCCGGCGACCGCGGGGGCGAACAGACGGGACTGCTTGCGCGCCGCGTTGAAAACGATAATACGGTCGATCATGACGCCGATGGACCACGCTGACATGATGAACAGCGCGATAACGACCGCCTTGGCCAGCCAGCCCATCTGATTCCACATGGACCGGAGGTCAAAGCTGACGGCGCCGGTTTCCTGCAGCAGCAGGAACGACCACACTTGCAACTGAAGAAGCATCTTCTTTATTCTCCTGCGAGTTGATTTGTCCTAGAGATTCGTCTTGAGACTATCCCGTCGGTTCTTACTGATTCAACGTGAAATTCACGTCAATCTGGGTAACCACTTCAACCGGTTCGCCGTTGAGCAAGGTGGGCTTGTAGCGCCACTGCTTCACGGCTTCGGTCGCAGACTGCACCAGCAGCGGGTGGCCCGAAACCAGAGTGAGATTCTGGATCGTGCCGTCCCGGCCGATGATGGCCGTAAAACGAACTGTTCCCGAAATGCGGGCCTGCTTGGCCAGCGGGGGGTAGATGGGGCGGGGCTGGCTGACCAACATGGCCTGCTGCACGTTGCCGCCGACCGAAATCCGCTTGGGCGTGGCCGCCTTGGGCGCTTCCTTGGGGGGAGGCGGGGGCGGGGGAGCTGCCTGCGGAACGCTACTGATGATGCCGCCGATCACGCCGCCGGGGCTTCCACCCGGAACGCCGCCGGGCACGCCGCCGACCACGCCGGCCGAGGCCGTCGAGGGAAGCTCGTCCTCTTTGATCATGGCGATTTCCTTCGGAACATTCTTCGGGGCCATCAGGCGGCTGCCGTCAAACTGCCGCGGGATCACCTTCTGCACCTTCACCACAGCGGTAGCGGGGGGAGGCGGAGGAGGCGGGGGCGGGGGCGGAGGCGGCGCCACCAGCATCGAGCTCAACGCCGTTTGCGGGAGAAGCTCGGGATTCAGCAGCGGGATGATCACGCCTGCCACAATCAGCAGGACCTGCAAGATGGTGGACACGATCACCGTCCAACCTTTGTTGGTTTTCGCGGTCCCTTCCACGAATGATTGTTCGAACATTTGACCTTCCTTCTCCTTGGGTCCCGGCCCTCGACACCCGCAGGGCCGTTCACAGTGATTTGGACACCATGGTTTCTAACTAGTTCCCGGAATCCCGGCTCCTTGCCAACTTTTTTGAACCCTACCGCAACCCCGGTGCATCAGCGGCCTACTACTTGGCCGGAGCCGCGGCCGCCTTCTTCCTGCTCTGCACCGAATCGTGCCAGAGGATCAGAATCGGGCTTGCCACAAAGATCGACGAATAGGTACCGACGAGGATACCCACAACGAGCGCAAACGAAAACCCGTTCAAAACCGGCCCGCCGAACAGCAGCAGCGCCAGCGAAGAGATGAACGTCAAACCGGAGGTCAGAATGGTCCGGCTCAACGTCTGGTTAATACTATCGTTCACGATCTGAGGATTCAACTCCTTGCGCGCGTTCTTCAGCGACTCGCGAATGCGGTCGAACACCACGATCGTATCGTTCATCGAGTAGCCGACCAGTGTCAGCAGCGCGGCTACCACGTTCAATGAGATTTCCTTGTCAAAGAGCGAGAAGAGCCCCAGCGTGATGAGCACGTCGTGGAACACGGCGATGACCGCCGCCAGGCCGTAGCTGAACTCGAAGCGGAACGCAAGATAGATCAGCATACCACCGAGCGCATAAAGCGTGGCCAGGATGGCCTTGTTCTTCAACTCGGCGCCGATCTTGGGGCCGACCACTTCCGCGCTGCGGATAGCGAACTGCGCCAGGCCGCACTGCTCCTTGATCACGCCGAGCACCTGCGGCGTGACGCCTTGCACCGCGCTGAGCTGGTCCATGCTGGTCAGCAGGCCGGAACGCGGCGGCGTGTTCTTGAAGTTCATGATGGCCGTGGCGAGGCCGCGCAGTTGCTCCTCGCTCAGCGCCACGCTGGCCGCCTGCAGCGGATCCCGCAGCTTGTCGGTCAGCGCCTGGATGCTGGTGTTGTTGAGATCCAGCTTCCCGCCGCCGCCGCCGAAGGTCGCGTCCAGCGTCTCCCGGATCACCTTGGTCTCCTGCTGGAGAGCCACGTCGCCTTTGATGGGCGTGCCGATGATCACTTCGTTCTCGCCGGCCACTTCCTGGACCGACAGTTCGCCCGGGATCTTGGCCGAGATGACAGATCGGATCTTGTCCACCGGAGGCTTGGAGGAGAAGCGCGCCACGATGTTGGCGCCGCCCGTGAAGTCGATGCCGTACTTCAATCCGCCCTTACCGATCCAGCTCACCAACCCGACGGCCGTCAGCACCAGCGAGGCCCCGATGAAGATTCCCTTCTTGCCAAGGAAATCGATGTTTGTGTTTTTAAATAGCTCCATGTACCGTACCGTGCCCGGACTGTGGGGGGCGGCAGCCAGACGGCAAGCCCCCCATATGTATCACAACTAAATACCGATGCTCAACGTGGGGTTGGCGCCCTTGCCGGCCATTTCAAACTGGAACATGGCCCGCGAAACGAACACCGACGTGAAGATGTTGGCAATGAGCCCGATCACCAGCGTGACGGCAAAGCCGCGCACCGCCGGAGTACCGAACATAAACAGGAAAGCGCAGCTGACCACCGTGGCCACGTGCGTGTCGACGATCGTCCACCACGCCTTGCCGAAGCCGGTGTCGATGGCCGCCATGGTGGCCTTGCCCGAGCGAAGCTCCTCGCGGATCCGCTCGAAGATCAGGACGTTGGAGTCCACCGCCATGCCGATCAACAGAATGATGCCCGCGATGCCGGGCAGCGTCAGCACTGCCTTCAGATAAGCCAGGCAGCCGATCAGCAGAACCGCGTTCAGGATGAGGGCCACGGTGGCGTTAATGCCGCTGGCGCGGTAGTAGCCCAGCATGATGACGATCACCACGATGAGGCCGATGAGGCCGGCGGTGAGGCCCTGGCGAATGGAGTCCGCGCCGAGCGACGGCCCGACGGTCTGCTCCTGCAGATAAATCACGCCCGCCGGCAGCGAACCGGCGCGCAGCACCAGCGCGAGGTCGCTGGCATCCTGCTGCGAGGAGGCGCCGGTGATCCGGCCCTGATCTTCAATGCGGCTTTGAATTGTCGGAGCGCTGCGGATCTGGCTGTCCAGCGCGATGGCGAGGCGCTGCCCGACGTTGGCTTCGGTGAAACGGCCGAAGCGGCCCTTGGCGTCCTGCGACAGCACAAAGGAGGTCTCCCACTTGCCGAACTCATCCTGTGCCGGCTTGGCGTCGCGCAGGTCGCGGCCCGTGATCACAGGCGTGCGCGTCACCAGGTACCAGCCTTCGTTATTGTCGCTGCCGGCGCGCGGCTGGCTGCGCATCAACTTCGTGTTCAGGGGCAGCACGCCGCCGTTCTTGGCCAGCGCGTCTTCCTGGCGCGGGAACGGGCCGTCCTTCACTACGTAAAGCTCGAGCAGGGCGGCCGTCTGCAGAATCGACTTCACGCGGGCCGGGTCGTCCAGGCCCGGCAGCGAGATGAGGATCTCGGATTCCGAACCGGCGCCGCCGCGCCGCTGGACGCGGGACTCCGCCAGGCCGAGGCCGTTGATGCGGCTCTCGATGGTGGTCATCGCGCGGGAGACCGTGTCTTCCTTGAGCTGCAGCGCTTCGGTGGGCTTCACCGTCAGGCGGTAGTCGGTGGAGTTCACCGGCGTCAACACCCAGTGCGCCGCCACGTCGGAGGCGACGGTGCGGAAGGCGGAGGTCTTGTCCGAAGGAATGCCCTTCACGTGGACTTCGATCTTGTCGGCTTCGGCCAGCGTCGCCGGATCGGTATGGTCAAACGAGCCGTAAGCGATGCCCTGTTTGCCCATCTCTTCCTTCATCCGCTCAATCAGCGTATTGGCCTCGCTCTTGAAGGCGTCCTGCACCTGCACCTGGAGCACCAGCAGGGAGCCGCCCTTCAGGTCCAGGCCCAGGCGGATGTTGTTGTTCCAGTTCGCCAGCAGCTCATCTTTCGACTTGGGCACGCCGATGATCCCGTAGGCGCAGATCAGCACCGTAGCCACAATCAGCACAGCTTTCCATCTGAGGTTTGTCATGATGCAGTTACTTTCCGCTCTTGGTGTCTTGCTACTTCTTCTCCGCGCCGGCCAGGCTTGCCACCGCGCCGCGCGCCATCTGTAGTTTCACGTTGTCCGGCTTCACCCGCACGACGATGGTGTCGTCGTCGTTCACCGCCACGATGGTGCCCAGAATTCCGCCGTTCGTCACCACTTCGTCGCCGTTCTTGAGTTCGGACAGCATCCTTTGCTGGGCCTTCTTCTGCTTTTGCATGGGAAGGAACAGGAGGAAGTAAAAGATGCCGAAAATCAGAATAATCGGCAGGAACTGGAGTAGCGCGTTGGGCGCCGATTGGGCTTGGAGGAGAAGAAAACTCATTACCGATCCGGATCGACCGAATATCTTGAAACATCCCCCGAGTCCCGCCGCACCCGACCGTCATCTATTACATCAGGGCCGGGTTTGACCCATCCGCCTGAGCGCGGACGGATCTCAAGAACCGAGGGAATGTCCCAAACAAAATAGCCTCCCGCATCCGGCGCATGATGTCAAGGTAATGGGCAAGGTTGTGCAGCGTCGCCAGTGTGCTGAAGAGCATCTCCCCGGCCTGGAACAAATGGCGTAAGTAGGCTCGCGTGAAGGTGCGGCAGGTGTAGCAGCGGCATTGCTCGTCCACCGGCCGAGGGTCTTCCCGGTACTGCGCCTGTTTGATGATGAGCTTGCCCTGGCTAGTAAAAAGGCAGCCGTTGCGGGCGTTGCGGGTGGGCATGACGCAGTCCATCATGTCCACGCCGCGGGCCACGTACTCGGGCAGTTCCTCGGGCATGCCCACGCCCATCACGTATCGCGGGCGGTCAGCGGGCAGCAGAGGCGCGGTCACTTCCGTCATCTCCATGCTGAGCGCGCGAGGCTCGCCCACGCTGAGTCCGCCGATGGCGTAACCCTCGGCATCGAGTTCCACCAGCCGGGAGGCGCACTCGCGGCGCAGATCGGCGTACATCGAGCCCTGCACGATGGGAAACAGCGCCTGGCGCCTGGGGCTCTCCTGCATGCGCTGGCGGTAGTGCCGCATGCCGCGTTCGGCCCAGCGCAGAGTGAGGTCCATTGACTTCTTGGCGGCGCGGCGCTCGGCCGGGTAATCCGTACACTCGTCGAGCATCATCATGATGTCGCTGCCGAGCGCCAGCTGCACGTCCACCGTGGATTCGGGCGTGAACATATGCGCGTCGCCGTTGAGGTGGCTGCGGAAGAGGACGCCCTCTTCCTTCAATTTCCTGAGCTGGCTGAGAGACCAGACCTGAAAGCCGCCCGAATCGGTCAGGATCGCCCGCGGCCACTGCATGAAGCCGTGCAGGCCGCCGAAGCGTTCCACCACGTCGTGGCCGGGCCGCAGGTAGAGGTGGTAGGTGTTGCCGAGGATGATCTTGGCGTCCAACTCCTCGAGAATCTGCTTGGGCGTCAGTCCCTTCACCGTGCCCTGGGTGCCCACCGGCATGAAAACCGGCGTTTCAATGGTGCCGTGGGCCGTGTGCAACAGCCCTGCGCGCGCCCCCGTCTCGGGGCACACCGCCTGGATTTCGAACTCGAGCGCCTTCAAGAGATAAACTAGTAGTTTAGCCTCCCATGCCGCTGCGCTTCTACAACACTCTCACTCAGGCTCTCGAAGAGTTCCAGCCGCTGGACGGCAAGACCGTCCGCATGTACACCTGCGGACCCACGGTCTACCACTACGTCCACATCGGGAACTTCCGCACGTTTTCCTTCCAGGATGTGCTGCGGCGAACCCTGGCGGCGCGCGGTTTTCGTCTGGACCACGTGATGAACATCACCGACGTGGAAGAAAACATCATCCGCAACGCCAAGGCCGCCCGGCAGACGCTGCGGGAATACACCGCGCAGTATACGCAGGCGTTCCTCGACGACTCGGCACAGCTGCGGCTGCAGCGGCCCGAACACATCGCCTTCGCCACCGAGCACATCGACGAGATGGTCACCGCCATTCAGGGGCTGGCGGCCAGCCAGCACACCTACGAGAGTGACGGCTCCACGTATTTCCGCATCGGCTCGTTCCCGCAGTACGGCAAGCTGTCGCACACCAACTTCAGCGGCAATATCGCCGGCGCACGGGTTGAGGTGGATGAGTACGAGAAGGACGACGCGCGCGATTTCGTGCTGTGGAAGGCCCAGAAACCAGGCGAGCCGGCCTGGGAGACGCCGCTGGGCGCGGGCCGGCCGGGCTGGCACATCGAGTGCTCAGTCATGGCGATGAAGTACCTGGGGGAGACGATCGACATCCACACCGGCGGCGTGGACCTGGTCTTCCCGCACCATGAAAACGAGATTGCGCAATCCGAGGCGCTGACCGGCAAGCCCTTTGCCCGCTTCTGGCTGCACGCCGAGCACCTGATGGTGGAAGGGCAGAAGATGTCGAAGTCGCTCGGCAATTTCTTCACGCTGCGCGACATCCTCGACCGCGGCTATTCGCCCGAGGCGATCCGCTACCTGCTGATCTCGGCGCCCTACCACAAGCAGCTGAACTTTACCTTTGAGGGTCTGAAGGCCGCCGCCACATCCATCGAGCGGCTGCGCAACTTTCAGTTGCGGCTGGCCAACGAGCGCTTCGCCGAGGGTGGAAATCCGCAGCTCGATCAACGCGCCGAGGACGCCATCATCGCCTTTCACGCCGGCCTGGACGACGACCTGAATACGGCCGACGCGCTGGCCGCCGTCTTCGAGTACATTCGCGACATGAACTCGGAGATGGACGCCGGCGAGTTCGGCGCGTCAAACGCGGCGAGCGCCGCGCGAGTCCTGGCCGAGTTCGACGCGATCTTTGACGTACTCCGGCCGACCGCGCGCGACGGGGCCCTGACCGATGCCGAGGTGGACGCCCTGGTAGAGGCCCGCACGCAGGCCAAGAAAGCCCGGGATTTCGCCAAGGCGGACCAGATCCGCAAAGACCTGCTGGACCAGGGTGTCGTCCTGGAGGACACCAAGGACGGCCCTCGTTGGAAGCGCAAATGAGTGCCCTCCCCCCATCCAGGGCGAACAAACCACGTATTTCGGGGACGGTGCACTCAATCCCCAAACTCCAGGCCCGACCGGCTACGGCGTTTCAATCACTTACACCAGAAATCAGTCATTTAGCGAGCATGTATTTGGGGATTGAGTGCACCGTCCCCGAAATAGGCCCCGAAATAGGCCCCGAAATTTAGAGGTGAGCATGAAGATCCAGACCACTGCCATCCACGCCGGCGACCGGAAACCCGCCCAGTCTCAGATCCCCGTTTCCACCCCCGTCCATTTCGCCGCCTCCTGGATCTGCGCCGACCAGGCCGAACAGGACCGCATTTTCGCCCACGAACAGCACGGCTTCGCCTACTCCCGCTACGCCAATCCCACCAATCAGGCGCTGGAAGAACTCATCACGGCCCTCGAAAACGGCTACGGCGCCCTCGCCTGCGCCTCCGGCATGGTCGCCCTCCAGCACGCCATTCTCTCCGCTCTCCTCGAGCGCCCCAAGAAAGTCCTCTGCGCCCGCGACATCTACGGCGCCACCCTCAAGCTCCTCTACGATGTACTCGGCCCCTTCGGCATCGAGACCATCCTCGTCGACGCCAATAACCCCGCCGAAGTCGCCCAGGCCATCGCGGCCCACCAGCCCGGGGCCCTTCTCATCGAAACCATCTCCAACCCCACCCTCCGCGTGGCCGACATCCCTGCCCTCGCCCAGCTCTGCCGCGCCGCCCAAGTCGCACTCCTCGTCGACAACACCTTCGCCACCCCCCTGCTCGTCCGTCCCATGGACCTTGGCGCCCACATCGTCATCCACAGCTCCACCAAGTACCTCGGCGGCCACGGCGACGCCATGGGCGGCCTCATCGTCTCCGACGAAGCGCACTTCGAAACCATCCGCCGTCTCTCGCGCATCGCCGGCCCCATCCTTGGCCCCATGGAGTGCTTCCTCACCATGCGCGGCATCAAGACCTTCCCCCTCCGCATGGAGCGCCATTGCCAGAACGCCCGCGCCCTCGCCGCCTGGCTTCGCACCCACCCCGGCGTCGAACGCGTCTTCTACACCGACGATCCCAACCACCCCGACCGCGCCATCATCGATCGCCTCCTGCCCGCCGATCTCTACGGCGGCATGGTCAGCTTTGAACTCAAGGGCGCCCGCAAGCCCGAGGTTTTCGCCTTCCTCGACCGCCTCAAGCTCTGCGTCAAGGCCACCTCGCTCGGCGACGTTCACACTCTCGTGCTCTACCCTTGGATCGCCTCCCACCGCGACGTCCCCCTCGAGCAGAAGGCCACGATGGACCTGCGCGAGAACCTCGTCCGCTTCTCCGTCGGCATCGAAGCCGTCGAAGACATCATCGACGATATCCGCCAGGCGCTCGGCTAAGCCTCTCTCCAAAGGCTCGCCAGTACGCCGCTCGCCGCCCGGAAGTCAGCCCGCTAGTTGCGCAGGTTCCTGATTACCCCCATCATCGCCTCGTGCTGGCTCTGCAGGATGTTGCTGAGCATTTGATAAGTCCGCCCAGCCCGCATCATCTGATCTTGGAGGTTCAGCAACTCATCGGAGCTCTGCGACTGCTGAAGTCCGCTCTGCGCATTCTCCAGGGTACCGCCCAAAACCTGCATCATCTGGCCCAGAAACCCGGGCTCGCCCACTGCGCAACCCGATATACCCGGCATCAGTCCTTCGGTCGCACCCGCTCCCATTCCGGACAACCCGAGAGGATCCACGTTCCCCATCGCGTTTCCCCCTCCGGTTCCCGTCTGGCCCACCACTCCAACCACCGGCAGCCCTCCCCCCAGCGTGGCTGTCAGCATCTGCGTCAGGCCGGACGCCCCAGGATTGCCGACCTGCGACAAAAACAACCCGAAGGCCTGGTTCAACGGCCCCGACAGCATTCCCGAGACCGGGGACAGGAATGACAGGCCGCCGGAGTGCATCTGCTGCGCCAGCGGATTGCTGCCCCCGAACATGCCGGCCACTCCCAAACTCGAAGGCGAACCCATCGCACTCCCCGCGAGCCCGCCCACCAGCTGCCCCACCGGCCCCGGCGAAACTCCTCCGGACGAAATCAGGCCGCCCAGCGACATCGAATTCAGCCTCTCAAATACCCCGGTCAAGGGTTGAAACACCTGGCCGCCCAGCGTCAGCAGATTCGATACGGAATCCCGGAACGACTGCTGAAAACCGGAGAAAGCGAGTGCGCCCCCCAACACCGCGCCTTCGCTCGCCCCACTCTCCGACACCTCCCCGTACACCATGTACTCGTCCACCTGCACCACCTCGGGCTCCGCAGCAGGTTCATCGGCTGCCCGCGAGTTCTTCCTTCCCGCCGGCGCCTGTCCATCTCCGATCCGCGCCACGGCGCCGACATTCCCGCGTAAATCGAGCAGCATCAGGTACGCGCCATCCGGACGCTCCTCCTCCAGCAGTTCACCGCCATCTCCGGCATAGGTGCGGCAAACCAGCACCGTCCCCTGGCCGTCGATCGATTCCAGAATCCGCTCGCCATCGTAAATATGGCGGACCACTGAACCGTCCGCCACGCGCTCCGTCATCCTGCCGCTCGGGTCATAGCGGTATTCGACCCGCTCCCCATTCGCGGCTACCACGGCCTTCAAACGCCCCAGCCCGTCATACTCCTTCCGCAGCGGACTCTCCGGAAGATCCGTGCGCCGGCCAGCCGCGTCATAGTGGAACCCCTCCGCCGGCAACGTAGGATGCGCCGCCGCCACAATGCGGTTCAGCGCGTCGTATTCGTACCTGTGCCACCCTTCCGGCCCACTCAACCACTTGGGGTTGCCCGCCGCGTCGTACTCCGCTTCATAGACCGCCCGAGTCCCATAGGCGATCCGGATCCGCCGCCCCGCCGCGTCGTAGCCGTGGACGGCCGCTACCCCGCCAGGATAGATCACACGGCTCCGCTGGCGATTCGCGCCGTACTCAATTCCATACGCCCGCCCCGCGCCGTTCACCAGCCCCACCAGCCTGCCCGCGGTGTCATAGGAAAAGCTCGTCACCCTGCCGTTCGTGTCCGTGAGTGTCTTCCTCCGCCCGCCGGCGTCGTATCCATAGCTCACCGTGAACGGCCCCCGCGAGTCCGTCACGCTGACCACCCGGTTCATCGCGTCGTATGCGTAATACAGGGTCACGGTCTCATTCGCGGCTACCAGCAGGTTGCCCCTCTCGTCGTACTGGAACGTCTCCTCCTCTCCATCGGCTCCGAGCACCTTCACCAGCCGGCGGGCGGCGTCGTACTGCATCCTCACCACCCGTCCGTCGTCCAAAGTCTTCGACAGCATCTCCCCCCGCGCCGAGTAGGTCCACTTCCTCGCCTTCCCGTCCGGGAGGATCTCCGACGTCATCCGGCCCGCGGCGTCGTATTCATACCGGGTGCGCCCGCCCCCTGCATCCACCATCGCCGCCAGCCGGCCGCCGGGCAGGTACTCATACCGCGTCACGTGGCCCAGGCCGTCCTTCACGCTTTGGAGCCGTCCCGCCGCGTCGTAAGCGTATTCGGCCTCCGGTGCGTCCACGCCGCTCACCTTCAGCAACCGTCCCGCCGCGTCATAGCTCCTCAACGTCGTACCCCTCGCCCCGTCGGTCACCTTCGTCAGCCTTCCACCCGAGTCCCATTCGAACCTCCGCTCCACTCCGTCCGGACCATTGAGCGTCACCAGCCGCCGCAGATTGTCGTAGCCGGCCTTCCATACCGTGCCCGCGGCGTCGCGCTGCTCTACCACGTTCCCCGCGCTGTCAAATACCGATTGCACCGCGGCGCCGTCGGCCATCACCTCCTCCACCAACTGCCCCCGGACGTCGTAGCGCATCCGCGTCTCCTCGCCCAGCGGGTTCCTCAACAGCGTCCGGTTTCCCCGTTCGTCGTACTCATACTCG
>JACQZS010000175.1 GCA_016213725.1 Acidobacteriota bacterium
CCCACGGCCTTGCCGTTGACCACCGTGAAGTGCACGCTCACGTGGTGGCCTTCGATGCGGTAACCCCAGGCGCCGTGATCCGTAGGTTCGCCGAAGATGCTGAAGTGGTACTTCTCCGGATCGCGGCGGCCCTTCGTGTCTTTCTCCAAGACCCTGAGAATGTCTTCCAGGCTCATGATGGTGGAGGTCTTGATGTAGCCCTGCTGGCTGAGGCCGGCGCTGAGCAGCGCCTCGGCCAGGTGCTTCTGCGCCGTCGTCATCTCGGCCAGCGTCAGGCCGCGGCGCGGCCGGTTGAAGTTCCGCGGAACGTCGTCAGAGGGGATGTAGTGCCAGAAAAACCGCTCTTCGTCGTCAAACGCGAAAACCACGCGGGACTTTTGTTCCGGAGTGAGCGATGCCAGGAAATTCTTAGCCGTGGCAGCCATGTGCTGCGCGGCGTCGTGTGCGGAAAGGAGGGACACAGGGAGTGCCAGGAGGAGCGCGGCCCAGAGACGCATCTCTGAATTGTAGCGCTTAGAAGCCGAAATCGCGAGCTGGGTTGGCCGTCGTGAACGCGGACTTGGCCAGATACCCGTACGGATTCACCACGGCCCCGCCGCGCCGCACTTCGTAGTGCAGATGCGGAGAAGTGGCCCGGCCGGTGGCGCCCACGCCGCCCACCGTCTGTCCCAGTCGGACCTCCTGGCCCGGCAGGACGTCGATGCGCGAAAGGTGCGCGTAGTATGTTTGCAGGCCGTTGCCGTGGTCGAGGATCACCACCTTGCCGTATCCTCCAGACCAGCCGGCTTCGCGCACAATGCCGTCCGCGGCCGCTTTCACGTTGGTGCCGGGGGGCGCGGAGATATCCACGCCGGAATGGAAGGCCTGATGGCCGTTGAAGGGATCTTCCCGGCTCCCGAAATGGCTCAGCATCCGGCCCATCACCGGCCAGAGGCACGGCGTGGTGTTCACCAGCCACCGGCGGGCCGAGTAGACCTTGGAAGTCAGGGTCGCGGTTTTAAGCCGGTTATAGGCTTCCAGCGATTCCCCCAGCGTCGGCACCAGGGTGGAGGTATCCAGCTCCGTCAGCGTCGAATCGAACGAACCGGTGGGCTTGTTATTAATGCCATAGGCAACGCTCACTTCCGTGGCAAAAACCTGCAGCCGGACCACCTCTTCGTTGGCCTGGTGGGCTTGATTGAGCAGCCGCTGGTAGCGTTCCTTGAGAATCGCGGTCTCCTGCCGTAAGTCGTTGTAATTGTCGACCTTCCAGGCCATCCGGGCATAGCTCGACACCATGCCGGCCAGGGTAAACACGCCCAGTAGAGCGAGCGCTAAAACGGCGAAGACGACTTTTTGATCGATTTGGAAGCGGCGGATGCGGCCGTGGAGGGAGTGCGCAAGAACTACTATGAAGTAAGGCTGATTCATCTTTAGGTATTTGACGGTCCAACTTGACGTTCGAACAGGGCAAGTCCTACGTCACAGCCGGAAGACTGCCGGCCCGGCAAACCATACCCCGCCGCCTTGGCGCAGGGCACGAATCTTTCAAGTTATCAGCCGGAGGCAGAGATGTCAACCCTGTTTCAGCCATGGACTAGGCTAGACGAGCCTAATCCATGGCGTCAACAAAACGTCACTTCTGTGTTGCCAGGGTGACCTTGATCACTTCAGCCAGCCGTTCGACGGCTTTTACGGCCGAAAGCGGGATCCGGCCGCGGCGGATCTTGGCCACCTTCGGCTCGCCGCTCTCCACGAAGCCCAGCTTTTTCAGGGAGGCCAGCACGTCAGGCCGGACATCGCTCAGCCAGATCTCAACTTCCACAAGCAACGCACCATTGCCCGGCGCCTGCAGCAGCGCGGACAACGGCCGGTCGAGCTTGGATTCGCGCAAATCGGCATCTTGAGCAGCCACTTCCATCCGCGGAGTGGGGCGTTTCGAGGGAGGTTCAGGCGAAGCGGCCGATTTCATCATGACGAGCGAGCCGCCCATGGCCATGCGGCTGGCAACCTCCTGCGGGCCAAAGACGCCTTCATGGCTCACGCCCTCCGGCATCTCCACCGGCACCTGCACGGTCACCGGCTTGCCGTCGCGCGTCACCACCTGGTCTTCCACGGCCACCAGGCTCGTGAAGGCCGTCATGAGGCGGTAGGTCAGGCCGAGCTGCACGATCTCCTCCTTGCGCGAGTCCGGCGGGGTCATTCCGCTCAGCTGCTCAATGCGCCGGCGCGCCCAGAGCGAAGCCAGCGGATCGTGCGCCGGCTCGTTGGCGGGCAACACCACCGGAATGCTCCGCGAAAACGGCTTGCCCGACATCCGTCCGCGCAGGAGGATGCTGCCGGAGGCCGCCGCGCCATACCGCCCGTGCAGTACCACAGGCTGCGCCGAGAACAGATCCGGAATGCGATGCGGAAGCACATCGGAGACGGGAAGGCCGTTCCACTCCACTGTTACGTCGGTGAGCAGCGGGTTGCGCACCCGCTCGTGGAATCGCCTGGCCGCCGCGCTGCCGTCGTCGTTCAGGCCGACGTAGTCCACCTCGCCGCGTCCCTCCTCCGCCATCTTGTCGAGCAGGTAGCGGTTCACCGAGCTGCCGATGCCGAAGCTGAAGACCCGCGCCTCCGGGTGGCGCCGCACTTCGGCGATGATTTCGTTCTCGTTGCCGACGTAGCCGTCGGTCATGAAACAGATGATCCGCACCTTGCCGTTCTCGCCCGAGGGCGCAAATGCAGCCCGCACCGCCTTCATCATCTCGGTGCCTCCGCTGCCGTAGGCGCCGTTGAGAAACTGCTGCGCCTGGCGGACGTTTTCTGGCGTGGCGGCCACCGGCTCAGGAAACAGAATGCGCGTGTCGCCGGCGAAGGTGATCAGGTTGAAGGTATCGCGCGGATAGAGTCCGGCGATCGCCATGCGCATCGCCTCTTTGGCCTTCTCAATAGGGAAGCCGCTCATCGAACCCGAGGTATCGAGCACGAAGACCAGCTCTTTCGGCGTGATGTCCTCCAGCGTGACACGCTCCGGCGGCTGGAGGATGAATGTGAAGAAGCCGCCGCGCGCATCGTGGTGCGTCAGCAGAGCGTCCTGGATGCGCGCACCGGCCACGTCGTAGCGCAGGATGAAGTCCTTGTTCGGAATCACGGTCTGGCTGCGCAGCCGCAGCGTGGCCTGACGCTGCGAGGGCCGTTTGACGTCGATCTCGTGCGTGGGCGAGACGATGGAGTCGATGTTCATGCCGGCGTCGAGGGTGAGATCCAGCGAGAGGTCATGCCCCGCGCGCGTGGCCGGCGGCGCGTACTTCGGATTCAACCCCTGGTCGTTATAGCGCGGCCCCACGGTCATCGGGAATGAGAACTCGTAGCGCCCCTCCTCGTACTTCAGGATGTCCACGTAGCTGATGGTCACCGTCACTTTGACGCCGGGCTCGATGTTGGCCACCGATTGCGTGAAGACATTGGGCCGCTGCTGCTCCAGCAGGCTGGCCACGTGGCCCCGGTTGCGGGCCTCTTCGTAGATCCGCCGCGCCTCTTCGCGGCGCTTGATCTCGGCGCGCACCGTCCGGCTGCCCACCGTCATCCGCATGTCGTCCACCGCGGACAGCCGCGGCAGCGGGAAGGTGTAGAGCGCTTCGATCTTCTCGCTGCTGGTGTTTTCGAACTCCTGCGTCACCGTGACGCGGGCCACGAAGCCGCTGATCTCGGCGCTCACCTTAGTGTGTTTCAGCGGGCACAACTCGCCGGTGTGTTTGCCGTAGGGGTCCACCCGGATCAGTTCGCCCTGCGTCACCGGGCGGTTCTGGCCTGCGCACAGCAGCGTGGCGCCGGCCATCAGAGTAAGAAGCGTTTTCGCCATGGGGCATCTCCTCGAAGTGATCTTGCACCTGGGAAATGCCGCTAACGGGCGGCGCCTTTCACTCGAATTTCAAAAAGAGTTCGCGCACCAGCGGAGAACCGCGGCCAGGAGCGTTGCCGGGCTGCGTGGCCGGCGCAGCGGCGCGTGCAGCACTGTCGCCTGCCTGCAGGCGGAATGCGCCCCCGCTGGCGGCGGCACGGACACTCAGCTTCAACCGCAGGCTGCCGGCGGGCTGCGCCGGAACAATCCACTCCGCCGGAACACCGCCGCGGACGGCCAACGCCGCCGCCACCTGCGGCTCCATCTCCAGCGTGCCGTCCACCGGGCTCGTCACGGTCAACCGCAGCGCCCGTCCCGCGGGCAGGGTTGCCCCGGCCTGTGCTGGCTTCCAACGCCCATCCGGCTGCATGAACGCCACCTCCACTTCAAGCGCGCGGCGCATTCCGGCAGCGGTCTTGGCCAACCGGACATCTTCCTTGAGAGCGGTTGGCTCCATGCGCGCAGCCGGCGGCGCAGCGGCCATCCGGGCGTCCGCGTCCACGGAGCGCGGCCCGGCATCGACCCGTACCGGGGCGGGCGCTTCGGCCGGAACCGGGGGAGCCGCCGGCGATTGACCCTTCTCCGCCAAATTCGACACCGCGTTCGCCTGCAACTCCGGGCTCGCCGCGCTGCGCGCCTGGACGCCACCCACGGCCTGCCCCCCGCCCGCCGCCTGAAGCTCCTGGGCCGCTTCCTTCTTCGCCGCGCTTGACGAGGCTGCCAGGGCCGCTGAGTCATTCAACTTCTGCTCCGGCTTGGCCATCACCAACTCCGAACTCTTCTGCTTGACTTCGGGAGAGAGCTCCAACCGCCGCGGAACGGCAATTTCAGAGGGCACCGGCTCAGGCTTCGGCGCTGCGGACGTGACCTCAGCCGCCGGCTGCTGCCGCAGTTCCGCCGTCAACTCCGCCTGCGGCTGCGGCCGGAACACGACGAAAATGGCGATCGCCGCTGCCGCCGACGCCAGCGCGGCGTACGGCCAGCTCATCTTCCACCACGGCACGCGCGGGAGGGCCGCCGGCAGCGCGTCCAACAATTCGGCGCGCGTCCGCGGATCGGCCAGAGCCTCGCGCAACGGCTCTTCGCGCATCAACTCGTCGAACAGCGCCTGATCTTCCAACGCGGCCGACATCAGGGCTTCGCGTTCCTCGGCCGTCAGGTTGCCGGCGGCATGGCCGCCCAGCAATTCGCGGACTCTTTCCGGAGGCAGCGGCGCGCTCATGGCTCTTTCTCCCAGTTTCCCCCCATTCGCTCCAGCAGCGCCTTCCGGCAGCGCGCATCCCAGGTGTAGACGGTATTGATGGACGCGGCCTGAAAGTGCTGCCGGATCTCCTCAAAGCTCCGCCCTTCCAGCTTCAGCCGCAGCATCTCCTTGCAGCGGTCGCCCAGGCCCGACACGGCGGCCAGCAGCCGTTGGCGCATCTCGGAACGCGCCGCGGCCCGTTCCGGATCCGCTTCCCGGGAAGCCAGCGGCAGATCCTCCACCGGAATCGTCCGAGCCTCACCGCGCCGCGCGCTCTTGCGCACGGCCGCCGCCATCTTGAAGCGGATCACCTGAAAAGCCAGCGGCAGCAACTCCGCCGGTTCGGCGACATGGGCGTATTTTTCGTGGAGCACCAGCATGGTTTCCTGGGCCAGGTCTTCCGCGGCCTCCCTCGATAGACGGGATGCCGCGAAACCGAAGATCCTTTCACGCAGGCGGCTGAGGGTCTCGTCGCTGGGCACGGTAGGGCTCTCCGGAAGCATAGTCGATCTCCGGGGTCATGGTAAAGTTGTCCAGAGAACCTGCATGCCCGCCGACCTCTCCAAGGACTCGTTGAAACAGCGCGGAATCCGCCTGACGCGGCAACGGCAAATCCTGCTCGACCTATTGGACCGCACCGGTCAGCACCTGGACGCCGAAAACCTCTAC
>JACQZS010000177.1 GCA_016213725.1 Acidobacteriota bacterium
ACCCAACGGTGAACCGGCTGGAAGCGCGCGCGGCCGAGATTTGCGGCAAGGAGGCGTCGATCTTCGTGCCCACGGGCACGATGGGCAATACGATCGCCGTGAAATGCCTGACGCAGCACGGCCAGGAGGTGATCTGCGACGCACGCGGGCACCTGCTCAACTACGAGCTGTCGATGACCGCGTGGTTTGCCGGCTGCCTGATCCGCTCCATCCACACCGCGGACGGAATTCTCACCTGGGAGCTGATTGAGCGGGAGATCCGCCCGCTGGGGCCGCATGCCGCCGATACCGGCTGCATCGAGCTGGAGAATACGCACAACATGGCCGGCGGCACCGTTTACCCGCAGGAAGTGCTCGACGAGATCTGCCTGCGCGCCCATGAGCGAGGCATCAGGGTGCACATCGACGGCGCACGCATTTTCAACGCTTCGGCCGCCAGCGGGATTGCGGTGAGCCGGATCTGCCAGCATGCCGATACGGTGATGTTCTGCCTGTCGAAGGCTTTGGGCGCGCCGGCAGGTTCGATGCTGGCCGGACCGAAGGCGGTGATCGACCGCGCACGGCTCTACCGCAAGCGTCTGGGCGGCGGGATGAGGCAGTCCGGCATCCTGGCAGCGGCCGGCTTACTCGCGCTGGAGAAGTCTCCCGCAGTTCTACCGGAAGACCACGCGAACGCGCGCTTCCTCGCCGCCGGGCTGGCGGCTATCCCCGGCATATCAGTGGAACCCAGCCTGCCCGCCACGAACATCGTGATCTTCGATGTCGCCGCCACGGGCCGGCCGGCGAAGGAGATCAGCCTGGCGTTGAAAGGACGCGGGGTCCTGATGAATCCCATCAGCCCTACGGTGATGCGCGCCGTCACGCATTACGACGTCTCGCGGAGCCAGTGCCAGGCGGCGCTGGAGACGCTAGCCGCAGTGCTGTCCTGACCTGCCCTTCAGTGCTACGATGAAACTCCGGTAGGAGGCATTCGCAGCACTTGTCAGTCGAGATTCAGACCACTGTTACCAACGGCGTCACCGTCATTGCCTGCTCGGGGCAGATCACTCTCGGTCTCGGCTCCAACCAGTTCCGTACGGTTCTGCGCGAACTCCTGCAGCAGGGCGCTCGCGCGATTGTGGTGGACTTTTCTCAAGTCTCCTATCTCGACTCCACGGGCATCGGCGAACTCGTCGGCGCATATACCGCCGCCCACAATGCCAGCGCTTCGGTCAAGCTGGCGGCCGTGCCTGAAAAGATCCTGGAACTGCTGGAAATCACCAAACTGAACACGGTCTTCGACATCTATCCGGACCGCGCTTCCGCCGTCGCCGCCTTCGCATAAGGCAGGGTACTGGTCATTCGATCCGGTCGCGCAGCAAATAGTGGGGCCTCTGTTTCACCTCGTCGTAAATCGCCATGATGTACTCGGCGATGATGGCCAGGCAGAAGAGCAGCAGCCCACCGAGAATCAGGATCAAGAGGATTACTGTAGTGAAGCCGCTCACCGCCCGACCCGTCAGCCAGAGCTGCATGGCCCGGATGGAGAGCGCCACAGCCAGGACGAGGAAGCTGACGCTGGCAACATGGATGATTCGCAGCGGAGCGGCAGAATAGGAGACGATCGTCTCCCAGGCCATCCAGGCGAGGCCTCGCGTAGTCCACTTTGAGTTACCGGCAGTGCGGCTGGGGACATCAAACTCAACGGACGCGCGGGAGAATCCGGTCCATTTGGACATCCCACGATAGAAGCGCCGCCGCTCACTCATGCCCAGCAGAGCAAATGCCACATCCCGGTCGAGGAGTTTGAAGTCCGAAGAGTTCTCGAGCTCGACGCCCGTTACTGCCAGAGCGAGGCGATTGTAGATGCGCGAACTCAGTCGGCGCAGCAGCGGCTCTCCACCACGATTGCGCTTTACGGCATCCACGATGTGGACGCCGCCGGCCCGCCAGACTTTGATCATCTCCGGTATGAGCCCCGGCGGGTGTTGCAGATCCGCATCGAGAGTGAGAATCGCCTGCCCTTTCGCCGACTCCATCCCAGCCAGGATCGCCGCCTCTTTGCCGAAGTTTCGACTAAGGCGCAAGCCCTTGATCCGGTCATCCCGGCGGTGACACGCCTCAATCCTCTGCCAGGTCGCATCACTTGAGCCGTCGTCGATGAAGATCAGCTCGAAGCCCGCGGAAGCTGACTCCAAGGCAGTACAAATGGCCTCGGCACAGGCATCGATGTTGTTCTCTTCGTTGAACGCAGGCACAATGGCGGTAACCTCGATCTGCGCAGATTGATGAGCCGTCGAGTCCATGCCAAGCTCCTTAGTCCGGTCGTCCCAGGTACGCCCGACAGCGCTCCAAGTTCGGATCGGCCGCCTCCAAGTAAGTGTAGAAACTGGAGTGAAGCGAAGGCCCGGGGAATCGATCCACCTTCACCCCCCTGAAGAAGTGCCTCAGCACTGCTTCGATTTCGCGGGCATTGTTGAGATGCTCATGGCGCATGATGTACTCATAGCGCAACCGGCGCGTCAGATAGAACGAAATCGCCGTGGTGCAACGCCAGGACATGCCCCAGAGCAGGCCGCCTTCGCTAGGGATGCCAGCCTGGAAGATGCCGCCGCTCTTCAGCAGTAACCCACATCGAGCGACGATTTCCGGCAATGACTCCAAGTGCTCGAGCACAGCCACGGAGAGGATACGGTCGAATCGACTCGAGTCAGGCACGTCCGTCAGGCTGGCGTGGATCCGGTCCACGGTCTCCTGATGTGGGCTGTCTTGCCAGAGTTCTCGAAATGGTTCCACCACAACGTAGCCGGCACAACCCCGCTCATACGGCACGTGATTCAGCGTGCCTGCCCCAATCTCCAGAATCGAACCGCCCTCCGTGGCGCGCGCCGCCACCCGCCGGTGCATCCAGGCCTCCAGCCCCAAGACAGCCCGCTGCAATAGTCCTGTCGAGGTGCGGTTCTTCCGGTAATGTTCGACGTAGATCGCCCGGTAGGCCGCAGGCAATTCAGGCCGAGTGCGAGGGTAGCTTTTCAACAGGCGAAGCACTTCCGCGCTTCCTCCTCCGGGGGATTCAGGGCTTGCCCAGACAGACAACCCCCACCTCCCCCTGCACGGTAATTGATGCTTCCGCGGGCCACGGCGCCGCCGCTGCGCAGTAACTCCTGGCGGCCTCCAGACGCTTTCCGTCCGAGACGACCGCGAAGTTGTAACCACTCACATCATTGATGGCCACTACCCGGGACCAAGGCGCGTAAAGTGCGGAGATGTTTAGATCATAGTAAGTACTTGGCGTCGGCAGCGGGTAGTTCCACTCGCCGCCAATGATGGCCAGGGCTTTCACGGAAGCGAAATCGGGACGCGCTTCGAGCCGTGCCACGATTCTGCCGGAGCGGAGTGTATCCCTTGTGTTCATTCGATGCTCGTCGAAGAACACCTGGTTCGCCAACCCGACGAATGACGCCACCAGTAGTCCCCCAAGACATAGCAGCACCCTTCGCTGGTGAGCACCGCAGGCCTTGTATCCAGCGGCAAAGACCATCCCCCAGAACACACCGATCTGGCTGAGCGTCCGAGGTGCGGGCCACCACTCCACGACTACGAAAAGATGAGCCACTACCAGCAAGCTCATCGCTGCCGCGAGAACTAGGCCAGTCACCCCAGTCAACAAACCTCGCAACACGCCTTTCTCGGACCCCTGCCGCACGACCAGGGCCAGAATCGCGGCCGCCAATAGGCCAAGCAGCATGGCCTTCACGGACATCGGCACAATTGGCTCAGCGTCCAAGGCCAACTTACGGATCAACCCGAGAATCTCGCTTGAGCGCTTGCCAAACTCGTTCAGAGCGATAGTAGCCACGCGCGCATCCGGCGCCAAATTGGAGACCTTCAGCGCAGCGACGCTCATTAGAAAGTACAGTGGCACCGAAGAGAGCACGGCGATCCCGGCGCGCTGCAGTATCGCCGCGCCACGCAGGTCTTCGTGGGCACCCCACCAACCCGTCAACCATGCCCCCACCAGGATGATCAATGCATACGTAAAGGAAACCTGGTACATGGCGCAGCCCAAGGCCAGCGTCACAGCAGGTACAGCCAAGGGCACTCGGGTTTCAAGCAAAAGGAATGCGGCGCTGGCGGCAGTCAGGAACGCCATACTCACCACTAGAAACGTCACCCGATAGGTAGCGATATCGGCGTGATAGGGGTGGATGGAAATCAGGCAAGTGACGATGGTCGCGGGTACGGCACCACCAGGGAGCCGCCAGACGCGGCACGCGATGATACCGGTCAACGAAAGCGCAAAGGTGCCCAAAACCACACCCAGCACATTCGCGTGGGGCTGGCCCAGGCCTAGCCAACTCAATCCGGCTAGAATGGCACCGCCTGCGAAGCGGCCGTTGGCTACAAGGATGTTGAAGGCCAGTCGGCCAGCGTCAGGATGAGTCAGAAAAACGAAGTCGTCCGGAGACGCAGTGTAAAACAAGGCACCCGCCCGTGCCATCAATCCGGCCAGGAAAGCACACAACAACGCCCGCCGCTCCGCGGCCGTCAGCCACTGAATAACTCCGGAATCGTGCTGTTCGACGCGTGTCATTTCACTTTCCTGACGCCGCCGGACTCGACACCACTCACTTGAGCTTCATCAGCTCGATCTTCTTGAAGCGCACTTCCATTTCAGGCCCGGCGTGCAACTGCAGCGCGATGATGCCTTCCATCTTCTCGGAGTCCTTCAGCTCAGCCGTCACCAGTCCGTTGAGCGTGATGCGGATCTCCTCGCCCTTGCAATAGATTTCGATGTCGTTCCAATCGTTGGGCTTCACCACGGTTTCGCCTTTGCCCTTCCAGCCGTTCACCATGACGCCGCGTTTGCCCTTTTCGTCATAGATGGAACCCCACCAATTGCCCTGCGCCATGTCGGCCTGCAGCCCTTTCACCACCCACTCCGGCAACTCTTCGCTCCGGAACTGGATGCCGCTGTTGTGGTTCCGCAGCTTCACTTGCGCCCGCAGCACGAAATCGGAGAATTTTTCCGCCTTGTAAATGAGAAACGTGTTGTGCGCCAGCTTCACGCCGTCGGTGGAGCCTACCAGTTCGCCGTCTTTCACTGACCAAAGACGCGGGTCCCCATCCCAGCCCTTCAGAGTCTTGCCGTCAAAGAGCGGCTGAAACTTGCCCTGCTGGCCCATGGCGGCCATGCCAATCAACAGCATCAATGCCAATTTCTTCATGCGCGTCTGAAACCTCCTGCTCGCATTGCGACTGTATCACTCTTCACCCCTTGCGATAAACTGACCCCCATATGCCCCTGCGTCTCGCTTCTCTCCTGCTCGCCGCCGCACTTCTGCCGGCGCAAACGCCGCCCGTAACCCCAGCCGCCAAGCCCGAAGCTCCGAAGTCCGACGCCGCCAAACCAGCGCAGCCCGCCAAACCGGGCGCCAGCCGGCCCGATCCGAACGACCCTTGGCAGAGCGGCACTTTTTCATCCTTCCGCTTACGCTCCATTGGCCCGGCGCTCATGTCGGGACGGGTCAACATCATCCAGGTGAATCCCACGCAACCCGCCACCTGGTATGCCGGAGTCGCATCGGGCGGAGTCTGGAAAACCACCAACGCGGGCACCAGTTGGACCCCAATCTTCCAGAACGAGGGCACGTACTCCATCGGCGACGTGGTTTTGGACCCACGCAACGCCAACACGATCTGGGTGGGCACCGGCGAGTGCAATAACCAGCGCAGCGTCGGCTGGGGCGATGGCGTCTACCGTTCCGACGACGGCGGCCGCTCCTGGAAGAACATGGGTCTGAAGACCTCCGAGCATATCGGCCGGATTGTGATCGACCCGCGCGACTCCAATGTGGTGTATGTCGCCGCGCAGGGCCCCCTTTGGTCGGCGGGCGGCGAACGCGGCCTCTACAAGACCACTGACGGCGGAAAAACCTGGACGCAGATTCTCAAGTCCTCCGAGAACACGGGCGTCACCGACGTAGCCATCGACCCATCGAACCCCGACGTCCTGCTGGCCGCCACACATCAGCGCCGGCGCCATGTCTGGACGATGATTCACGGCGGCCCCGAATCGGCGCTCTACAAATCCACCGACGCCGGGAAGAGCTGGCGGAAGATCACCTCGGGCATGCCAGGCGGCGAACTTGGCCGTATCGGCCTGGCCTTCTCTCCCGCACAGAAGGGACTGGTCTACGCTTCCGTGGAGGCATCAGACAATGGCACGGGCACGTATCGCTCACTCGACTCTGGCGAGAGCTGGGAGAAGCGCTCCGATATGGCAGGCCAGTCGATGTACTACGGCCGCGTGGTCCCTGACCCGAACGTCGCCGACCGGCTCTACACGATGACCGTGGTAGTCCAGGTTTCCAACGACGGCGGACGCACCTGGGCGGCCGTCGGCGAGCGGGCCAAGCACGTCGATACGCACGACTACTGGATCGACCCCAGGAACTCCGACCACATCATTTCCGGCTGCGACGGCGGCATTTATGAAACCTGGGACCGCGGCCGCCTGTGGCGGCACATGACCAATCTGTCGGTGACCCAGTTCTACAACGTGGACGTGGACAACGCCTCGCCCATCTACAACGTCTACGGCGGCACGCAGGACAACTCCACGCTCGGAGGCCCCTCCTCCACGCGCGGCACCAACGGAGCGACCAATGCCGATTGGATCATCGTCACCGGCGGCGACGGCTTCGTCGCCCGGGTCGACCCCAAGGATCCCGACATCGTTTACGGCGAATCGCAATACGGCGGCCTGGTCCGCCTCAACCGCCGCACCGCCGAGCGCACCTCCATCCGTCCTGTTGAAGGCAAAGGGGAGCCCGCGCTGCGCTTCAATTGGGAGTCGCCCTACCTCATCAGCCCGCACTCCAACGCACGCCTGTACTTCGGCGCCAACCGCGTCTTCCGTTCCGACGACCGGGGCAACTCGTGGACGGCCATCAGCCCGGACCTCACCCGCCAGGTGGACCGTAACAAGCTCCAGGTGATGGGCAAGATCTGGCCGCCGGAGGCGATCGCCAAGCACCAATCCACTTCCACGTGGGGCAACCTCACCGCGCTATCGGAATCCCCCAAGCAGGCAGGGCTAATCTACGCCGGCGCCGACGATGGGCTGATTTCGGTCACGGAAGATGGCGGCAAGAACTGGCGCAAGGTCGACAAAATCGCTGCGCTGCCCGACCTGTCGTCGATCGGCCCCATCAGCGTGTTCGTACAGCGACTGGCAGCATCCAGGCACGACGCCAACACCGTCTACGCGCTCTTCGACAACCACAAGAACGGCGACTTCAAGCCTTACGTTTTGAAGTCCACCGACAAGGGCGCCACCTGGAGTTCCATCACCGGCAATCTGCCCGCCAACGGCCCGGCCCTGGCTTTCGCCGAGGACCACGTGAATCCGAACCTGCTCTTCTGCGGCACCGAGTTCGGGCTCTACTTCACAGTGGATGGCGGCCAGAAATGGATCCGCCTGCGCGGCCTGCCCACCATCGCCGTCCGCGACCTGGCCATCCAGCAGCGCGAAAACGACCTCGTGCTTGCGACCTTCGGCCGCGGCTTCTATGTGCTCGACAACTACGCGCCACTGCGCGACATCAAGACCGATCTCTTCAACCAGCCGCTGCACGCCTTCCCGATCAAGAATGCCACCATCTTCGTGCAGGACTCCGGCAGGAGCCGCGGCTTCCAGGGTGAGCAACTGTGGATGGCTGAAAACCCGCCCTTCGGCGCCACCTTCACTTACTGGCTGAAAGATGCGGTCAAAACGAAGAAGCAGACCCGCACGGCGAAGAAGGACTCCACGGACTACCCAACGCAAGCCGAGCTGACCGCGGAGACCGACGAGGAGCCGCCGCAGGTCATCCTCACTATTACGGGCTCCGACGGCAAGACGGTGAAGCGCATGACAGGACCCACCGCCCGCGGCATCCACCGCGTCAACTGGAACCTGCGGCAGCCCAGCGCTTCGGCCGGCGGCGGCTTCCGCCGCCAGACCAGCGATGATGACGACGAGGGCTCATCCTTCGGCGGCGGCGCATTCGTTCCGCCTGGAACCTACAAGGTCTCCTTCGCCAAGCGGGTGGGTGGCATCACCACGCCCTTCGGCGTAGAACAGTCGTTCACCGTCGAGGCCGACGCCGCGGCTCAGATCCGGCCCGAAGACCGTAAAGCCCTCTCGGACTTCGTCACCAAGGTCTATCGACTCCAGCGCCAGGTCACCGGCTCGCTCGAAGCGGCGAACAATGCCAAGACGCGCCTCACGGCCATCAAGAGAGCCCTGCTGGATTCTCCGGCCGACGCGAAACTGATGGACACCGCCTCCTCGCTCGACCGGCGGCTCACCGCGATTCTCCGCCAGTTCCGGGGCGACGAAACGCTGCGGGGCCTGGAATCCGGCACGCCGGCATCCATCCAATCCCGCATCTCGGGCGCGGCCTTTGGGATCCGCAACGCAACCGGCTCTCCCACGGGTACGCAGCAGATGAACTACCAGATCGCCAGCGAGCAGTTCGCCGCCGAGAAGACCAAGCTCGATGCCCTGCTCGCTGAGATCAAGAAGTTCGAGCAGGCGCTCGACGCCGCCGGCGTGCCCTACACGCAGGGCCGTTATCAGTAAATCCGCATGAGATCAGCGGGACGCCGCCGCGTCCCGCTTTCTTCCCTCGCCACGCCGGCGGCCTTCCGTTGACGCTCACCTAACGGCGCGCGCGCCGCGTGTCTCTTCCAGCCGCCCGGCGTCCCCTTCTCGATCTCCGCTCTCCGTGACCCAACAGCCCGCCGGAACAGGCGATCGCCCCATCCCCAAGGCACCGCCCCAGCCGACCATCTTGAGCTGGACGCAGCCTCCTCTTGATCGACTAACCTGCGAAAGGGGTAAACTAAAGGGAGTATCTTCCGACAGTCGATCGGTGGGAGATGACTCACCTCAAACTGCAGGCGCCCTCGGGTTCGAGGCGCTGCCGGCAGCAGTTGAGTTGCAGTTGATCCTGGACCTAATCGGCTTCGACTTGGTGGTGAATTGAATGTACACTGACCCAGGCTCCGGCATCTTCTTTCTGCAGGTTCTGGCCGCGGCTTCTTTGACTGCCATTTACCGGTTCCGGCGGGCGCTTGCCAGCATCTTCCGCAAGACCCAAAGTTCCAACACCGAATCCGGCGAGTAGCTATGCGGCTGTCGTTCCGTGATCCGGACGGGTTCGTTTTCAGAGAACAGGGCCGGATCCTGCGATGCATCTACCCGGAGGCGGCCACCGGCTTTCACAACTTCTTCGCTTCGGACTTCCGACGAAAACTCCTCGATGCAGGCCGGATCTGTCCCTCCTGGATCTTGGCTGAGCAGGAGGCCCGCCAGTTCGCGGCCGGCCTGCCGGTAGGTTCCGTATTGGTGGAACATCAGCCCATCTCCTTTCCCAATTTTCCGTGGGAGTGGTCGCCGCACATGCTATATGCCGCGGGCGAGTCCACTCTGGAGCTGGCGGAAGGAGCGCTCCTCAACGGCTTCCTCCTGAAGGACGCCACCCCGAACAATCTCATCTTCGAAGGCGCACACCCGGTCTTCATTGACGAATTGTCGTTCTCGCAGACAGATCACCCCGAAACGGTCTGGAGGCCGTGCGGACAATTCGTCAGCACGTTCCTTTACCCATTGCTGGCAGCTACCCGTTTCGGGATGCGCCTGGACGAGATCTTCACCGTCAGCCGCGAAGGGTTGGACACGGCCCGCCTATGGCAAATGACGCCGGCCTGGCGGCTTTTCCTGCCGCCATTCCTGGAGCTTGTCACGCTGCCCCGTCTCGCCTCTGCCGCCGGAACGGCCGACTCCGCCGATGGCTACCGGAAAAGACCCAC
>JACQZS010000173.1 GCA_016213725.1 Acidobacteriota bacterium
CCATCGTCAACGTCACCTCCGTCATGGGCCACGTCACCCTCGGCTGCCACGGATTCTACGCCGCCACCAAGTTCGCCCTCGCCGCCGTCAGCGAATCCCTCGCCATCGAGGCCCGCCCCCTCGGCATTCGCGTCGCCATCGTCGAGCCCGGCGTCATCCTCACCCCCATCTGGGGAAAGGCGGAAAGCTTCATGCCGCCAGACCACCCCTACCAACTCGCTCAAGCCAGGCTCTGGCGCCACTTCGCCGCCCAACTCGACGGCGGCACCCCGGCCGAACTCGTCGCCCAGGCCATCTTCGGCGCCGTCCAGGATGGCGCCTCGCAGCTCCGTTACCCCGTCGGCCTCGACGCTGAAGCCACCATCCGCGCCCACGACCGCCTCACCCCCGCCGAATGGCTGGACCTCCTCGCCGAACCCGATGAGGATCGCTTCCTCTCGCGCGCCGCCGAGGCGTTCGGAGCCGACCTCTACAATCCCCCCTCGCTTTACCAGCGCCGCACCGCCGCGGAATAGTCTGCCCCAGTCCTTCCCGCTTTCCATCAGCCTGTTCTGCGGGAGACCGGAAGCGATAACATCAAACCATGCTGTCCGTTCGTCCCGCGCCCCGCTGTCTTCTCGCGGCTGCAATCCTCTCCCTCACCCTTTCCGTCCCTGCTGCCGCTCAGGCCGCCAACCCCCTCGCCGCCGCCCAGACTCTCGATCAGGAGTTGCGCAGGATCAAGACGATTCCCCCGCAGGCTCGCTCCAGATTCGTGGCCGATATCTCCAAACGCATCCTCGCCCTCCCCCCTCAATACTCCACACCGCTCGCCCTCAACCTCGTCATCGACGGCGTCGCCGGCAGCAATAAGGACACCCTCCAGCTCATCGGCGACACCGTCTCCCAGGCCATGAAGACCGCCCCCGAAAACTTCCTCCAGAACGGCTACCGCTCCCTCGCCGAACTCGTCCGCTTCTCCGGCATCACCGTCAAGATCGACCACCCCGGCTATCTCGACGCCGTCCGGCAACTCGATCAGGAGGCCGCCGTCCGCCAGAACGCAGACTTCACGCTGCCTGACCTCCAGGGCAGGCAGTGGAACCGCAAAGCCCTCCAGGGCAAAGTCGTTCTCGTCAACTTCTGGGCCACCTGGTGCCCGCCCTGCCGCGAAGAACTCCCCGATCTCGAAACCGTCTACCGGCGCTTCGCTGCCCAGGGCCTCGTGGTCCTTGCCATCAGCGATGAAGACACCGCTTCCATTCGGAACTTCCTCGCCGAGCGCCCCGTCACCTTCCCCGTCCTGCTTGATCCCGACCAGGTCGCCCGCAAGGCCTTCCTCGCCACCAGCCTCCCTGTGAGCTTCCTCTACTCGCGCGACGGCCGCCTCGCCGCTCAAACCTACGCCCGCCCCAGCATGGAAGAACTGCTCGAAATGCTCGCCCGCGCCGGCATCAGGTAATCGTCGGCTGACCCGCTACAATGGGGTTCTGGCCCCGTGTCGACGCCCGCCTTCACCCCCTCAAAGGAGACCGTGATCTTGAAATCAATCCCCGCTCTTGCCCTGCTCGCTCTCTGCGCCTCCGCCGCACCGCCCCCTCCCAACACCGTCACCCTCACCCAGTTCCGCGGACCCATCTACCTCGCCATCGACACCTTCTACGCCCAGGAGAACTCCGTCGTCTACGTCGGCCCCGATTCCGTCACCGTCGTCGGCGCCACCTGGACCCCCCACACCGCCCAACTCCTCACCACGGAAATCCGCAAGATCACCAAGAAACCCATCCGCGAGGTCATCATCCCCGACTACCACGCCGACCGCTCCGGCGGCGCTCCCTACTTCCACAAAACCGGAGCCAGACTCGTCACCCGCCAGCAGACCTTCGATCTCCTCAAGCAACGCTTCGAAAACGACGTCACCGGCCTTCGCAAAGGCTACGCAGGCTTCCCGCCCATCCCCCTCGTGCTCCCCGATACCGTCCACCCGGGAGACTATGAACTGCAGGCCGGCCGCATCAAGGTCTTCTACACCGGCCCCGCCCACACGCCCGACGGCGTCTTCGTCTACTTCCCCCAGGAAAAGGTCCTCTACACCGGCTGCATCATCAAGAGCGAAATCGGCAGCCTCGCCTCCGGCGACATCGACGAGTACCCCAAGACCATCCTCAAGCTCAAGGCCATGAAGCTCGACTACGACGTCATCCTCGCCGGACACTTCGACCCCGTGCAGAACCCCGGCCTCGTTGACCGCTTCCTCAAAATGCTCGACGACTACCGCCGTAAAAACGCGAAATAGCGCTGCGCCGCGGCCGGCCTCCGCTCACAACTCCCGGCCGCCTCTACTTCGCCGGCTTGGCAAAGCCTTCCGCTCTCACGCCGGCGTTCACTTTCCGGTCGGAAATCGTGCGCACGCCCGCCGGATTGCCGTTCTCCAGAATCGTCTCCTTCGCCGGCAGCGTCAGTCCTTCGCTCGCCGCAAAATCGGAGAACTCCGTCTGCATCTCCGCCGGCCCGCCCATGCCCATGCCTTTCATCGTGATCTTCACCAGCCGGCCCGTCGCCGCGTCGAAGCCCAGCGTCGCCTCGAACTCCGGCGCCTTCCACAACACAGTCGTCGCGTCGATCGATTGCACCTCCGCCTTCCCGTTGGACGCCGCCAGCAGCAGGCCCACTCCTCCGTTGGCCGACGGGATTCCCTTGGCCACCTCCGACGCCATGTTCGGCGGCATATCCTGCACCATCGCACCCTGGCTCATCCACGCCCCGCCCGCGTTGTAGCTCTGCGTGATCAGCCCCATCGGCAGCTTCAGCACCATCTTGTAGCGGTCCGGATAGAGAACCTCTTCCGTCGAATCGGCTTCCATCTTCCCCTGCGGCATCGATAGCACCAGCTTGCCCGTGGATACCGTGTCCTTGATCGCCGCCAGCTTCTCCTTGCCGCCCATCGCCGCCAGCGCCTTCTCCACCAGCGCCGTCGCCTTCGCCGCCCCCTCCGCCGAG
>JACQZS010000174.1 GCA_016213725.1 Acidobacteriota bacterium
AGAACGGTCTGGCGCCGATCAACCCGACGCCCCCGGCCACCAACGCCTGCCTCTCCTGCCACAACGAGACGCCGGCCTGGCAGCATGCCGCTTCCAACATCAGTACCCTCGGCGAAAGCTGCTCGGTCTGCCATGGAACCGGCAAGGAGTTTGACGTGAGCAAGGTTCACGCTCAATAGCCCGGCTCCCAGCCTTGGTCTGAATGCCCGCCCTCCCCCCGGGGGGCGGGCTTGTTTTTGAATCACTTCGCCTCCGGAACGGCGCTCTTTGTGCTGCAGTGCCCCTCCGTGGTAAGACCGAATCAGGCCTCTGTGTCTAATTCATAGAACAGTCAGCGCGTTTCGTTCGTCATAGATAGAAGATGAGTATGCCAACCTGCCACCAAGGGCCGCGCCGCGCCGCCCTATCTCTTGCCGTCGCATTTTCCCTGCTGGTGTTCCAACCCGCACTGCTTGCGCAATCCGCGGTTCGCATCGATCCCGCCACGGGTGGCGCGGGGTGGCTTTCGCGCCCCTATCAGAGCCGTTCCGTCCCCGAGATCCAGCTCGGCAACAGCTCCAGGTTCGATACCCTGATTCGGGCCGGGAATCTGTATCTCTCCGCGCAGGATGTGGTCGCGCTGGCGGTTGAAAACAACCTGGATGTGGAAGTGCAGCGCTACGCGCCGCTGTTGGCGCGGGAAGTGCTGCGCCGCGCCGAAGCCGGCGGTGTGCTGCGCAGTGTTGGGGTGGGCGTGGCGCCCGGCCCCCAAAGCGTCAGCCTGCAGGGCGTCAGCCTCAATTCCGCTGGAGTCAGCTCGTCCGGTACGGGTGTCAGTTCCGGTGGCGGCATCCTGACCCAGTTGGGCCCGTCCATCTCCTCGCTGGATCCGTCAATCACCGCTTTTGCCAACTTCGCCCATACGACGACTCCTCAGAGCAATACGATTCTGACCGGAACCACTTCGCTGGTCACGGACACGCGGACTTATCAGGTGCAGTACGCGCAGTCGTGGGATTTCGGCCTGAGCGCCCAGTTGGCCTACGGTTCGCAGCGCATTTCTCTCAACAGCCAGCGGTTCAACCTGAACCCTTACACCAACGGCAACCTGGACCTGCAGGTCACACAAAACCTGCTGCAAGGATTTGGCTCTGCAGTGAATGGCCGCAACATCCGGGTCCAGAGGAACAATCTGAAGGTCACAGACCTACAGTTCCAGCTGCAGTTGGTCACCACCGTTTCGGCCGTTCTCAATCTGTACTGGGATCTGGTGAGCTTCCATTATGATCAGCGGGCTCGCCAACAGGCGGTAGACACGGCCCAGCAGTTGCTCGCCGACAATAAGCGCCAGGTGGAGATCGGCTCGCTGGCTGAAATCGAGATCACCCGTGCCGAGTCGCAGCTGTACGCCGCCAAGCAGGACCTGGTGGTGGCCCGCACCAATCTACTGCAGCAGGAGACGATTCTCAAGAACGCCCTTTCCCGTTCCGGCGTGGCCACGGCCGAACTGGCCGCGGTGCGGATTGTCCCGCTCGATTCGATGGTGAAACCTGCCGCAGACAAGCTCCCCACTGTGGAGTCTCTGATGGCCGAGGCTCTCGAGCACCGTCCCGAACTGCAGCAGGCCAGGATCAACCTCGAGAGCAACAAGATGAACCTGGTGGGTATCAAGAACTCGCTTAAGCCTAGCTTGCAGGCCTTTGCCCAGCTCACCAACAACGGCCTGACGGGTGAACTGACGACCTTGGGCGCCATTGGCGGCGTCCCGGACACCCTGGTGGGCGGCTACGGCAATCTCCTCAGTCAAATCGTCCGCCGGCACTACCCCAACTACTCGGCAGGCTTCTCGCTGAACATCCCGCTGCGCAACCGTGCCGCCCAGTCGGACTACGCCACGAGTCTGGTGGAGATCCGCCAGAACGAACTGGTGCTGCAAAAGAACATCAACCAGATTCGCGTGGACGTGCAGAATGCGGTGATCGGCCTGGAGCAGGCGGCGGCCCGCTACGAAGCTGCCGCCAAGAGCCGGGAACTGGCGGCTGAATCGCTGGCAGCGGATCAGAAGCGATTCTCCCTGGGCGCGGCTACGGCCTTCCAGGTAGTGCAGGACCAGCGCGACCTGGCCACCGCCCAGAGCGCTGAGGTTCAGGCCATGGCGAATTACAGCCACGCCCGCATTGCGCTCGATCAGGCGGTCGGGCGAACTCTGGCCGCGAACAACGTTTCGGTTGAGGATGCGATGAAGGGTTCGATGGCGGGCATTGTCTCGAAGCCGGCCCAGGAGGTGAAGCAGTGATCCACCTCCGCCAGTTCATGGCGTTCGCGCTTAGCGCCTTTCTTTGCGTTCCGCCGGTTGGAGCGCAACAGGCGACCAGCATCGATCCCATCAAGCCCCAGGGCGACTTCTTTGTACGGCCGTATCAGGCGCAGGAATTGCCGCCCGTCCGTCTGTCGAATTCCACACGGCTGGGCAATCTGATCAAGGCGGGCCAGCTCTATCTTTCCCTGGACGACGCCATAGCGCTCGCCCTGGAGAACAATATCGATCTGGAAATTGCGCGTTACTCCCCGATTTCGGCCGCGTTGCGTGTCACCCGCTCGGAAGCCGGCGGCGCGCTACCCGGCGTACCAAGCAGCGCATCCCAGGCCGGTTCCGTGGCCAGCGGCCAGGGCGTTCTGGGCAGCCAGTCGGCTGCCGGCGTCAGCGGCGGCGGCGGGAACGGCAGCATCTCGCGCGGCGGCGGGAATGCCTCGATTTCTCAGTTGGGTCCCGTCACGCAGAACCTGGATCCGATCGTTCAATACACCGCCACGTTCGGCCACCGGACGGTGCCGCAGGCCAACGACGTGCAGAGCCGCACCACCGCCCTGGTGCAGGACACGCGCAACTCCACCCTCAACATCCAGCAGGGCATGCTGACCGGCGGCACATTGAGCTTCGGCTTCCGCAGCAATTACCTGAACGAGAACTCGCCCACCAATATCCTGAACCCCTCCACGGCCACCAGCTTCTCGCTGAACCTGCAGCACAATTTGCTGCAGGGCTTCGGCCGTGCTGTGAACTCTCGCACCATCACCGTCTCGCGCATCAACCTGAAGACCTCACCGCTCACCTTCAAGACGCAGGTGATCTCGGTTGTGAACAACGTGGTGAGCGCCTATATCAGTCTGGTGGCCGCCACGGATGACGTGCGCGCCAAACAGAGCGCCCTGGAGACGGCCGAAACCTTCTTCAAGGACAGCACGCGCCGGGTGGATGTGGGTTCACTGGCGGGAGTCGACCTGATCGCCGCGGAGAGAGAGGCGGCGTCCGCCCGCCGCGACCTCATCATCTCTCAGACCACGCAGAGCCAAACTGAGCTGCGCCTGAAGAACCTGCTCAGCCGGGATGGCATCGCCAATCCGGCCTTCGCCGCGGCGCGCATCATTCCCACGGACCGTCTGACGATTCCGGATCGTGACGATCTTCCGACTCAGGAAGCTCTGGTAGCCCAGGCGATGGCCAACCGCGCTGATCTCGCCCTGCGGAAGTCCAGCATCGAGACCACCAAAATCAGTTCTCTGGGCACCACCAGCGCTCTGCTGCCGCGCGTCGTTGGATTCGTCGGCACGAGCCAGCAGGGCTTGGCCGGCACGGCCCGCACCGTGGCGGGCAATACCGCGGATCCGTACTTCGTAGGCGGGCTGGGGACGGCGCTGGGGCAGAGCCTCCGGCGCAACTTCCCCTCAGAGAATGGCGGCGCCTTCATGCAGGCCACTATCCGCAACCGTGCGGCCTCGGCCGACCAGGCGATCGACGAACTCCAGCTACGGCAGTCCGAACTGGGCATTCAGAAAGACCTCAACCAGGTCCAGGTGGACATCATGAATGCCGTAGTCGCCATCCAGCAGGCGCGCGTGCGCTTTGAGGCGTCCGCCAAGAACAGGGAACTGGCCGACCTGCTGCTGGAGGCCGAGAAGAAGAAGTTCGCCCTGGGCGCCTCGACGCCCTTCAACGTGCTGCAGCAGCAACGCGGGCTCACCGTGGCCCAGGCAGCTGAAACCAGCGCGCTGGTAGGCTACCGCAACGCGCGCATCGCCCTGGACCTGGCGATCGGCGCCACGCTGGAGTCGAACCACGTGGCCATTGAAGAGGCCGTCGCCGGCCGCTCCAGCCGGCCCTGACGGGTCCGGCGCATTAAAACATTTCTAGCCAATTCTGTTTGCACTGCCGTGGCACGCCAGCTATACTGGGCTTGCTGGAAGATACGGCAATTCTCTATTTACTCTCCTAGATTGGGGCCCACTCCGCCTCATCTTCTTCTAGCCAACCGGCCGCTGGAGCCATACCCGCGGCCGGTCTTTTTGTGCGCGGAGTACAAGAAAGTCAGGGTCTGAGCGAATTTCGGCCGCGAGGAGCGCGGCGATTGCCCAACGCGTAGTCCGTCCAGCTGAATCCTTCCTCGCGGAGCATGGCATCCACGGCCGGTTTGCGCCAGGCCGCGAAGTCCAGTACGGCGCTCCAGGCGCGTTCGCGCCGGGCAGTCCTGCAGTCTGAATCGGCGCCGCTGTCATTGCAGATGGGGAATGGGTCGAGCAACACGGAAGGGCGCACCTGATCGATCACGCGCCGCGCCTCCTGCCACAGCCAGCCGCCCTCTCCGCCGCAGGTTTCCGATGTACTAGCCAGCGTTTCCAGATAGAGTTGGCGGTATTGCGGGATCAGCAGCAACCGCCGCATGAGCGCATTCTGATCTGTGGTGCGCCAAATCCACCAGTCCGGTGAGGTGAACGTCCCTTCCTTGTCCCAGGCGATGAGCGTGCCGCGATCATCTCCGGCGCGGCGGTAGAAGTAGAAGTTGTTGGAGCCCGTATCGCCCAGCACTCCATCCCACTCCGCCATGAAGTTTTCCACGGCGGCGTGGATTACGAAATTGTCCAGGTCCACATACTTGCCCGCCGCAGTGAGAAAGTCTTCGTCGGAGCTGAGGTTGACGGCCTGCAGCATCGAGACGATCCACGCGGCATCGGGATCACTGTCGTGGTTCTTCGGTTCCCAGCGATCCGGAACGTATAGGGCCGGATCATCACCCAGGTACTGCCAGCCGTAGCCGTCTGCCAGGTTATTGAACTCGAAAAGGTACCCGCTGGTCTCGCCGAACTTCTCCAGCAGAAGGCGCGAATCGATCGGCTCCACCATCTGGTACAACCCGGCGTACTCGCCATTGACATAGAGTTCGGCGCTAGCCGTTCTCAAGGAGACCAGCCCCATCCGCTCGAATACGGCCATCGCCAAGCGCTCGTGGACCATTGAATCGTCCTGGACGGAGTTGCGGAGCACCAGCGATTTCAAGCCGAGAAACCGGTGGGATGAGACTACTTTGCTGAAGTCGATTCCAAGACCGGGTTTCAACGGGTTGCGGCTGCCGGAGCCACGAGACTTGATGGACGCATCCTCCACCACGAGGTCCTTCCACTCCATGCGGCAGCGGTAGTAAGTGTCTTCGAGGTAGTTGTCCTTCAGTCTCTGCCAGTCTGAGGGAACCATCTCGATCCGAAGGGTTTGCAACTGCGAACCATCGAAGAAATCGGCCACGGTGTAAGCGACGGATTCCTGGCTGCTTGCGAGGGCGGGAAGCGCCAGGAGCAACACCGGAGCCCACCAATGGGTCTTCCAGTTCATGCGGCCTCCTCACTCCCGCATCGGGCCGAACTACCGGCGGGCGCAGGCTGGAGGTATTAGGGAGTGAGTCCACTTCCAGTCGGCCGCGAGTCTGAGCCGCGCGACTGGCCTCTATTCAGCGGGAGCTACTCTTTCTTCGACGTAAGTGCACCCGATTGAGATTACGCTATCTTCCGCTGGCTGGCGTCTTTCTTCCCCTGGGGCCGTCGAGCCCGGCGAGGCCCTCCAGGTGAGCCATAGCTGCGGAGGCGAGTCCATCCACGTTGTATCCGCCCTCCAACATGCTCACGATGCGCCCGCCCGAGGAGCGATCTGCAATTTCCAGCGCGATGGTGGTCAGCTCGTGAAAATCCTCATCGCGCAATTGAAATCGTCCCAGCGGATCACCGCGGCGGGAGTCAAAGCCAGCCGACAACAGCACCAGGGCGGGCCGAAATCCCTTCATGGCGGGGAGCAACTTCTTTCGGAAAGCGCCAAGGATCTCGGCATGTCCGGCGCCCGCCTTAAGAGGGCAGTTCAGGGTGGCGCCTTTGCCCGCCGCCGCTCCGGTTTCGTCTGCTGCGCCGGTGCCTGGGTACCAGGGCCATTGATGCGTGCTGAAGTAGAAAACGGAGGGGTCTTCGTAGAAAATGTCCTGGGTGCCGTTGCCGTGATGGACATCCCAATCGGCGATGAGAATGCGGTCTACGCCATAGGCCTTGCGGGCATAGCGCGCAGCCAGTGCCACGTTGTTGTAGATGCAGAAGCCCATGCCCCGGGAGAGCGTGGCGTGGTGGCCCGGGGGTCTGGCGGCGACAAATACGCGGCGGACTCGCCCCGTCATAACCGCATCCACGCCTGCCATTGCGGCGCCTACCGCCAGGCGTGCGATGCGCTCTGAGTGCGGGCCCAGGCTTGTATCGCCGGTGCTGAGCGCGGGCGCCTTTCGCGCCACATCGTGCTGCACGGTTGCCAGGTAAGAGCGCGTATGGCACAGGTGCAAATCATCAGCGCTCGCTTCGCGCGCCTCAATGCGGGCCAACCGCCCGAGCATGCCGCTCTCTTCCAGCGCCCGGGTTAGCGAGCGGTATCGTTGGGGTGATTCCGGATGATCCAGGCCAGGATTGTGCAGTTCAAATGCCTGGTCAAGCACGAGTCCTGCCGTCCGGCTATGGTTTTGCGTCATGACGTACTGATCGATTCGCCCATTGTGCCAGAAATTGCGCAAGTTCCCGGATCTCCAAGGAACACGCCCCCCTGCTCAGCCGTATTCAACCTTGTAGGGAAGAAGCAGTGAGCGCACTACTCGAGCCCCAAGTTGCCGGGAATCTCCACCAACGCACCTCGATGAGCGTTGTGCCGCGCAGGCGGCGGACCATGCATCCCGGCGAGATGCTGGCCGATCTGGTGCGGCAGACGCTGGCGAATCTCCACCGCAACAAACTCCGCAGTTTCCTCACGCTTTTCGGCATCGCCTGGGGCATCGCATCGCTGGTGTTGCTTTCGGCGCTCTCGGACGGTTTTCGCCAGGGGCAGCGCAAGAACATGGCTCAGATCGGCGACAACATCGTTTTCGTCTTTGGTGGAGTCACTGAAGAGCAGGCCGGAGGCCAGCGGGCGGGCCGCCGCATCCGGCTCAAGGAGAGCGACCTGGACGCGGTTCGCACGAACTGCCCATCGGTGGCTGTCCTGGCGGCAGAACACAAGACGTATGAGGTTCCCGCCCGCAGCGCCTTCAATTCCGGGCGGTTTCTCACCGTCGGCGTGAACCCGGACTATCTTCAGCTGCGCAATCTGCCCATCGAGCGGGGGCGCACAATCTCTGCCGCCGATGTGCGTGAAAGCCGCCGTGTGGCCGTGCTTGGCTATAGCGTAAAGAAACAGTTGTTCGAAAAGCGGCCCGTCGTCCCCGGAGACCGGATCTATATCAACAACTATCCCTTCGAGATTATCGGCTGGATGGGGGAGAAGGAGCAGAACAGCTCCTATGACGGCTGGGACAACGAGAAGCTTCTGGTGCCCTCCACCACGCTGCTGCGGGACATGCCCGCAGACCGCAAGGTGTATGCCGAAGGACGGGTGAACGGCTTCCTGTACCGCCCTGTGGATGTGGCGCGCTGGGAACAAGCGCAAACCGAAGTGCGTTCCGTGATCGGGCGAATCCACGGCTTTCTGCCCACCGACAAGGGTGCGCTGAGGCTGTTTGACTCCATTGAAAGCGCGCAGATGTTCGACTCCATCTTCAATGCGGGCGAGATCTTTCTGGCCGTAGTCTCTCTCGTCACGCTTTCGCTGGGCGGAGTTGGCGTGATGAACACGATGATGATGGCGGTGGCCGAGCGTACGAATGAGATCGGGCTCAAGAAAGCCCTGGGCGCCACGCGCCGCCGCATTCTTGTGGACTTCTTCCTGGAAGGGGCCTTTCTGGCGATACTCAGCGGCATTGGGGGGCTTCTGCTGACCCTGGCGCTGGCCGCGGCAGTGAATGCGCTGCCGATGCCCACGCTGTTCTCGGGCCTGCCCATCCACTGGTCCATGCTGGCGTTCGCCTCGGTAGCGCTGGGCCTGGTGGCGGTGGCTTCGGCTTTGCCTCCGGCGCGCCGAGCCGCCGAGATGACCCCAGTGGAAGCGCTGCGGCACGAAAGGTAACCCGATGACGTGGAAATTCATCTTCGCCGAGAGCATTGCCGCGCTGCGCTTTCATCGCCAGCGCACGCTCTTTACGACGCTGAGCCTGGCCTGGGGCGTCACCTGCTTCGTCATCCTCATCAGCTACGGAAACGGCTTCGAGGCGGCGCTGTACAAAGCTTTCACCGCGATTGGGCAGGACCTGGTGCTCACGATCGGCGGCCAGACCAGCGAGCAGGCCGGCGGCCTTCGCACGGGCCGCAAAGTGGAACTGCTTTACACCGACGCCTCGGCGGTAAAGGAGAGTGTCCCGCTGGTGGAAAACCTGTCGCCGGAGACGATGCGGAATGGAGTGAAAGCGCAGTTCCGGGGCCGCGAGAAAGAAGTTGCCATCCGCGCCGTCTGGCCCGAGTACTCCATCATTCGCAACATGAAGATCTCCGATGGACGGTGGATCAATGAAGACGACCGGCTGCACCAGAACCGGGTTGTCGTTCTCGGTTCCAAGGTGGCGCAGGAGTTGTTTGGCGGTGCGCCCGCGTTGGATGAAGACATCATTCTCAACGGTGTGCATTTCACAGTCATCGGCGTCACGAATAATAAGCTGCAGATAGCCAACTACAATCGCCGTGACAACGAATGCGTGTTCATTCCCTATGAGAGCTTCAACGTGTTCGGCGACACGCGGCACCCGGTCTTTCTGGTGTGGAAACCGGCCACGCCGGATTCGCGGGACCGTGCCATGCGGATGGTTCGGGCGAAACTCGCCGAGCTGCACCGCTTCTCGCCCACCGACGAGAAGGCGGTGGAGATCCTCGCCTTTTCGAAGTTCATGCACATCGTGACCGGAATGGGACTGGCGGTGAAGCTGCTGCTGGGCTTCGTGGGAACCCTGACGCTGGCGATTGGCGGCGTCGGCCTGGCCAACATCATGCTAGCCTCCGTAATCGACCGGACGCGCGAAATCGGCATGATCAAGGCGCTGGGCGGCCGCGGCGGAATGATCCTCAAGCAGTTCCTGGTGGAGGCCTGCCTTGTCGTCGCGGCCGGCGGCGCGCTCGGCATAGTGCTCGGCATTGTCGCCGCCAATGTGATTGGGGCGATGCCGTTTCTCGGGCCCGCTTTCAAAGACACCACTGGCAGCGGGGACATCTACCTCACCGTCAGCCCGGCATCCGTCGTGGTTTCAACGGGCGTGCTCCTGCTGGTCGGCCTCGTTGCAGGGCTGGTGCCGGCGCTCAAGGCTTCGCGGCTCGATCCGATTGAAGCGCTGCGATACGAGTCGCCGGCCTCCATTCGTGATCCAATAGCAGGTGCATGAGATCCAATCTGCTCACCTACCCACTGGCCGTGGGTGCACTTCTTTGCCTTGCGCCGAAGGCCCTCCCGCAGAATGCCGCGTCGCAATTCGTCAATCTCTTCAATGGCCGCGATCTCTCCGGCTGGGTGAATGTCAACACGGATCCGGACACCTGGTCAGTCAAGGATGGGCTGCTCGTCTGTACAGGGCGCCCCATTGGCGTCATGCGGAGTGAGAAGCAATATGAGAACTTCATTCTCCACATCGAATGGATGCACCTGGAGCCGGGTGGGAACTCCGGCGTCTTTGTCTGGAGCAATGCCGTGCCGGGAGAGAAAAACCGGCTGCCCGACGGCGTGGAAGTCCAGATGCTCGAACTCGACTGGATCAAGCTGAACACCCGCAACGGAGTTGCTCCGCATCCGGGCTACGTCACCGGAGAGCTGTTCGGCGTGGGCGGCGTGAAGACAGTGCCTGATAACCCTCGCGGCGAGCGCAGCATGTCGCCCGAGAATCGCTGCCTGCCGCGTGGCCAGTGGAACACCTACGACGTGGTGGCCGTGGATGGTGTGATCAAGCTGGCGATCAATGGCAAGTTCGTGAATGGCATCAGCCGCTCTACACAGAAGAGGGGCTATCTCTGCCTTGAATCCGAGGGCGCGCCCATCCACTTCCGCAACATCCGCATCCTTGAGCTTCCGCCGGGGATGGAGATTCCGAAAGAGCAGTAACCATGACCCAGATTTCCCGCCGGGCTTTCACCGCGAGTCTCGCCGGCGCCAACGACATGCTGCCGGCAGCGCCTGCCGGGCTGACCAAGAGCCGTGATGTGATCGTGTATTCCGACGAGCGCTACTATTCGGCGTTCCCTTCCATCGTGCGCCGCCCGGATGGCGAGCTGCTGGCGGCGTTCCGGCGGGCGCCAGACCGGCGCGCGCTGGGGCAGAACGGGAACCTGCATACGCATCCCAATAGCTACCTGGTGCTGGTGCGTTCCCGGGACAACGGCCTGACCTGGAGCAAGGACCCCGAGCTGATTTTCGCCCATCCGCTGGGTGGTTCCCAGGATCCCGGCCTGCTTCAGTTGAGCGATGGCACGCTGCTGTGCACCTCTTATCTCTGGACGTTTCTCGATCCGCAGTCGCCGGCCAAGTCGCCGGCCTCCGCGATCCTGGGCAACTACGCGTTCCAGGGGGGCTACTATCTGCGGTCGACAGACGGAGCCCGTACCTGGAAAGGGCCCTTCGTGCCGCCCCCGATTCCCGGGCGGGACTGGCGCGACGGCTACGGCCAGCCGCTACCCTCCTACAACCGCGGTGCGCTGTGCCAGGGCCGCGACGGACGGATTTTCTGGGCCGTTGCCAGCCGCGTGCCCGGCACCGAGTCGCGCTCCGATGTCCACCTGCTGATTTCCTCCGACCGGGGTGTCAGCTGGAAATATTCCTGTGTGATCGCCGCCGACGCGAAGGCGACCTTCAACGAAACGGCGCTCTACGAAACGCCCAAGGGCGATCTTGTCGCCTTTCTCCGGACGGCCAACCTGGAAGACCATACCGTCGTTGCCCGTTCCCGGGACGGCGGCCGGACCTTTGAGCCTTGGCAGGATGGGGGCTGGCAGGGCCATCCGCATCACGCCGTGCGTTTGCCCGACAATCGGGTCTTTCTGGTGTATGGCTACAGGCACCAACCGTTCGGCATCCGCGCGCGCATGCTGGATGCCGAATGCAAGGATTTTGCCACGGCGCCGGAGACCATCCTGCGCGACGACGGCGGCAGTGGTGATCTCGGCTATCCCTGGGCCGTCGCCTTGCCCAACCGCCAGATCCTCGCGGTCTACTACTTCCAGAAGGAAGGCGGAACTCGACACATCGCAGGTACCCTACTGGCCTACTGACCGGCGGCTGTATCCTGGCCTCATGGACGATCTTACCGGCAAGGTTGCGTTGGTCACCGGTGCCAGCCGCGGCATCGGACGCGCGATTAGTCTTGCATTGGCGGAGGCCGGCGCCAGCGTTGTGGTGAACTACCGCGCGCGGGCGGCCGAGGCGGAAGAGGTGACAGACGCGATCCGCGCTATGGGCAGGCCATGCCTTTGCGTGCAGGCGGATGTCTCCACCTCCGCGGGCGTAGATCAGTTGGCGCGGGCCGTCGAGAGCGGACTTGGGCCGGTGGAGATCCTGGTCAACAACGCAGGCATCGCCCGTCCGCAGCCTGTGGAAGAGATCACTCCGGCAGATTGGCATGAGATCATCGCCGTCAACCTGACCTCCTGCTTCCTGCTGACGCAGGCCGTGCTGCCCTCGATGCGGCAGCGGCGCTGGGGACGGATTATCAACCTCTCCTCGGTGGCCGCCCAACTCGGCGGCGTGATCGGGCCGCACTATGCGGCTTCGAAGGCCGGCTTGCACGGCCTCACCCACTTCTACGCAAGGCGGTTCGCGCCAGAGGGGATCACCGCCAACGTGATCGCGCCGGCACTGATCGAAACTGAGATGGTGACTTCGAATCCCAATGCGAATCCGGGGCTGATTCCGGTGGGCCGCTATGGCGTTCCGGACGAGGTCTCCTCCGTGGCTGTTCTGCTCGCACAAAATGGCTACATCACCGGACAGACAATCAGTGTGAACGGCGGCTGGTACATGACCTGATCCGGCGCTACGCTGGGAGCAGCATGTCTGAGTTTCTACAAGGCTGCTTCGGTCCCGAAGCGTGGCCCGTCCACCGCCTGGGCCTGTCCACGACGAATCGCCCCGGGGAGCGGGCCATCCGGGCGGCTCTGGACTGCGGCGTGAACTACCTGTTCGGATACGCCATCGATACGCAATTGACCAGCGTGATGCGCTCCACGAAGCCTGCCCAGCGCGAGAAGCTCCTCCTCGCCACGGGAGGCTACAACTGGATCGTCACGCACACCTCCTTGAAGCGGTCTTTGGAAAACGCTTTGCGGCGCTACCGCACGGACTACATCGACGTCTTTCATTTTCTCGGCGTCATGAAGCCGGAACAGTTTCCGCCGCGCATCCAGGATGAACTTGCCGCACTGCGCGAAACCGGCAAGGTGCGCGCCATCTCCATCTCCTGCCACGACCGCCCGTTCGCCGGACAGCTTGCCGCACAAGGTAAAGTGGATGCGCTGATGGTGCGCTACAGCGCCGCACACCCGGGCGCCGAGCGCGACGTCTTTCCTCATATCGCCGAACACAAGACCGGCATCATCAGCTACACCGCCACTCGCTGGGGCCGCCTTCTAGTGAGACCGCGAGGATGGCCTACCGGTGAGCCCATCGCCACGGCCGGCCAGTGTTTCCGCTTCGTGCTGACCAACCCTCATGTGCAAGTGGCTCTCACCGCACCATCCAGCGAAGACCAACTCATGCACAATTTGCGTGAGGTGGAGAAGGGGCGGCTGGCCGAGGACGAAATGGCCTTTATGCGGCGCTTTGGGGCCTATGTCCACGATCATGCCGGCTGGTTCATGGGGGGCCGGTAGAGCCGGCGTCAAATGGCCTATATCGAACGGGCCGCAGACCCTCCCTCGGATTGATGCGTCTGAGACTCGCGGGTCTGCGCAGTGAGGAGTATGGGCTGGAATCGGCCGGAAACTCCGATTGAGAGGGAGGTGATTCTGCGACAGCAGCGCTGGAAGTAGGAGTGCGAGATCATGCGGCAAACTCCGCTGGTTGACACGCGGAGGCATAGTCCTACGAGCATTGACATAGCGTCCGTGCAGCCAATGCAGGAGCGGACCGGCGAGGGGTTGCCTCGACTGGATTGAAGGCCCAAGCGCTCCGATGGTAAGCTAGATGGTGGTAGGCCACCCTAGCTCAGCTGGTAGAGCGGCTGATTCGTAATCAGCAGGTCGCCGGTTCAATCCCGGCGGGTGGCTCCAGACATTTCAAGCACTTAGAAGACCCGCTTCAGGCGGGTCTTGGTGTTTGGACAGCCATCTCGGCCGCCACCCGGCCCGGCACGGAATCGTCCTTCATTAAGGAGTCTTACAGGGCCGAGACTGCACGGCTGCTGGGGTTCGTCCGGCTCTCTCGCTGGTGGGACTTCTTGTTCTGGAGATGCTGCGGCTAGATCTCTGGAGTGACACCCTTTACTGATCCACTCCGGCTTGGCACATTCATCGTCTTGGCCCGCCATGGAAAACGATACAACGGCAAACTGGCCGGTGGACTGACTCAGGCGGGCTGCCGATTTGATTCCACGTGAGCGGGTCGGCAGGATCCAGGTATTCCTTGAGTCGCAGGGGATCGAAGCCTATGTCCACCAGTATTCACTGGACGGCAAGCCGCGAGGTGGTAGGCGCCTGAGCGTGCCGGTGGCGGCCACCGCCGTGGCGAACCTTGCAGCGACCAACCGCGAGCCTGCGGAGAGGTTTGCCGAGGCACTCTGGAGGGTCCAGGATTCCTCCGGACGCTACCGTTCCCGTGATGGAATGTGATATCTGATAAAGCTGCTGTATTGCGGCTGCGGTGACCGAATCCGGCCTCACAAATAACCGATGACCAAAATCAGAGGACTTCGATGGTGGATGATCACCCTGATCATGCTGGGATCGGTGATCAACTATCTGACTCGCAGCACACTCGCGGTGGCTGCGCCGACGGTGCTCGACGAGCTTCACATCACCGCCAAGGAGTACTCTTGGATCGTCGGCGCGTTTCAGGGCGCCATCATGCTCCAGCCGGTTTGTGGCTACGTGATGGACGTGCTCGGCCTCAAGATTGGCTTCGCCATCTTCGCGATCTCGTGGTCGTTCGTGAACATGCTGCACTCCCTGGCGGCCAGTTGGCCGGTGCTGGCGTTTCTGCGTGGCCTGCTCGGATTTGCCGAGGGTTCTGCCAACCCAGCCGGCATGAAGGCGACCGCCGAGTGGTTTCCGGCGAAGGAGCGGGGGCTGGCGGGCGGCATCTACAACATCGGGGCATCTGCGGGGTCGATGATCGCTCCGCCGCTTGTCGCGTGGGCGATCCTGACATATAACTGGCGGGCGGCGTTTCTTATCACCGGGGCGCTGGGTCTGATCTGGGTCGTCTTGTGGCTGTTGTTCTATCAGTCTCCCGACCGCCACAAAGCCCTCTCGACCGAGGAGCGGGAGCACATCGCAGCAGGGCAGGAGAAGCATCTGCGGAGCGACGGTTCACGGCCGTCGCCTCTCGAAATCGTCCGGCAGCGTAATTTCTGGGGGATCGCGATGCCGCGCTTCCTCGCCGATCCGACCTGGGGGACGCTCAGCTTCTGGATGCCTCTATACCTGAGCAGCGTGCGGCACTTGGACCTGAAGCAGATCGCGTTGACCGCCTGGCTGCCGTTCCTGGCCGCGGACTTCGGCTGCGTCTTCGGCGGCATCGTTGCGATGCGTCTCCAGAAGCGGTTCGGCATGACGATCATTAACGCGAGGCGATGGGCGTTCACGCTCGGCTCCGTCCTGATGCTCGGCGTTGCTTTCGTCGGCTTCGTGGAGAGCCCGTACCTCGCGATCGCTCTCCTTAGCCTGGGCGGCTTTGCGCACCAGACCCTCTCGGTGACGGTGATCACGATGTCCTCTGACCTGTTCCGCAGGAACGAGGTGGCCACGGTAGCGGGTATGGCCGGCACGTTCGGCAATGCGGGCGTGCTGATTTTCTCTCTTCTGATCGGCGGACTCGTCGGGACGGTCGGATATACGCCCTTCTTCATCTGCCTTGGGCTTCTGGATCTGGTGGGCGCGGCTGTGCTGTGGTCGCTGGTTCGTGAACGGGAGACCATATGATTCGCAATCCGATTCTGCCAGGGTTCAACCCCGACCCTTCCATCCTCCGCGTCGGGGACGACTATTACATCGCCACGTCCACCTTCGAGTGGTTCCCGGGTGTTCAGATCCACCACTCCCGCGACCTGGTCCACTGGCGTTTGGTGACGCGTCCGCTGACCCGCGCCAGCCAGTTGAATATGCTCGGCGACCCGGATTCCTGCGGCGTCTGGGCGCCGTGCCTGACGTACGCCGACGGCCTGTTCTGGCTTGCGTACACCGACGTGAAACGATACGGGCGCACCAGCCAGAGCGGCGCGCCGGGCGCCGGAACGCGCGACACGCACAACTATCTCGTCACGAGTCCGCAGATAGACGGTGGGTGGTCCGAACCCGTCTACCTGAACAGCAGCGGCTTCGATCCGTCGCTGTTTCACGACGACGACGGCCGGAAGTATGTGGTCAATATGGAGTGGGACCCCCGGCCAGGAAGGAACCGGTTTGGCGGGATTGTGTTGCAGGAGTATTCGGCGAACGAGCGCAGGTTGGTTGGTCCGACGCACTTGATCTTCAGGGGAACGCCGATCGGATTCACCGAAGGGCCCCATCTCTATAAACGCAACGGCTTCTACTACCTGCTCACGGCTGAAGGCGGCACGGGCTGGGGACACGCAGTGACGATGGCCCGGTCGCGCGAGCTGATCGGCCCCTATGAACTGCACCCCGACACCTATATCCTGACCTCGCGTCATCGGTCCGATCTCGAACTGCAACGGGCCGGTCACGCCGACCTGGTCGAGACTGCGGCCGGCGAGGTCTATCTCGTGCACCTTTGCGGGCGGCCGATTCCGAATCGCGGCCGCTGCACGCTCGGTCGCGAGACGGCAGTCCAGAAGATGACGTGGTCCGGCGACGATTGGCTGCGGACGATGGACGGAGAGGGCGTCCCGCGATTGGAGGTGGACGCACCAGCTCTGCCGGCCCACCCGTTTCCCGCATCGCCGGAGCGTGAGGACTTCGACGGGCCGGAGCTGCCGATCGACTTCCAATGGCTCCGTTCCCCGTGGTCAGAGGAACTATTCAGTCTCACCGAGCGCCCCGGCTACTTGAGGCTGTATGGCAGGGAGACAATCGGCAGCCAGTTCCGGCAATCGTTGGTGGCGCGGCGGCAGCAGTCGCACTGTTACAGCGCGGAGACGGTGATGGAGTTCGAACCCGCCGGATATCAGCAAACCGCCGGCTTGGTTTGTTACTACAATGCCAGCAAGTTCCATTACCTGTTGGTCTCGCGGGACCAGGAGATCGGAAAGCACATTCGTGTCTGGTCGTGCCTTCCAGATCAACTCCAGCCGGATGTCCTCAGCGCGCCGATTGCGATACCCGACGGGCGTTCGGTACACCTGCGGGTCGAAGTCGACTTTGATCGGCTGTACTTCGCGCACCGGGTTGAGGGCCGCGAGTGGCAGAGGATGCCCGGGCCGCTGGATGCGAGCATTCTCTCGGACGAAGCTGCGGCTCCGGGTACTCCCAATTTCACGGGCGCGTTTGTCGGTGTCTGCTGCCAGGACCTCGCCGGGACACTGCAGCTGGCAGACTTCGATTACTTTGTCTATCGGGAGCGAAGCTATCAGGCGGAGCTTGACGCATCCGGTGCGCGAGCGTAGGAGTGTACTATCGCCTCGCATGTATGTGTTTACATGGCTCTCGTGACTCTCACATGCAATTGCGCGTTTTCCAGCTCGTGCCGCTGGTGTGCTTGTTGGCCGCCGGACTGGCGCGTGGGAGATTCTCGACCTTCTGGGAAAGGGCGGAGGGTACAAGTTTTAGGAGGCACTTCCATGAGACACGCGATACTGGCGCTCGTCCTCGCTCTCACCGTATTCCCCCTTGCTTCAGGCCAGGGGCTGGACGGCCAAGTGAACATTCACGACCCCTCGACGATTGCCGTGTGCAACGGTAAGTTCTACACATACGGCACCGGGGGCACTTCCCTGGTTTCCGACGATGGATGGACGTGGCGCCGTGGTCAGACGCCCCCGCGCCGCGGGATGGCTCCAGACATCATCCAGCTCGGCGATCGCTACTACATGTACGTCGCCGCGAATATCGGGGCACAGCCAAAGGCCGCGATCAACATGCTCTGGAGCAAGAGCCTCGATCCGAACTCGCCCGATTACAAGTGGGAGGAGAGCGGTGTGGTCGCGTCTTCGGACGGCGTCGAGGATTGCAACGCAATCGACCCGGGCGCTTTTCTCGATCCCGAAAGCGGAAGGTTGTGGCTGGTCTATGGTTCCTATTTCGGCTACATTCGGCTGGTCGAGCTTGACCCCAAGACTGGCAAGCGGATCAATCCTAGCGACCAACCGCGGAATCTCGCGATCAACTGCGAGGCGGCGATCATGATCTATCGGGACGGCTGGTACTACCTGCTGGCCACACATGGGAGCTGCTGCCGCGGCTCGGAGTCGGGCTACAACATCCGGATGGGCCGATCGCGGAAGGTCACGGGGCCGTTCCTCGACCATACTGGCCTCGACATGATCCAGGGCGGCGGAAAGTTGTTCCTCGGGTCCAGCGGCAGAACCATCGGCGCCGGCCATTTTGGTCTGATCGACCTGGGCGATGGCGCGCAGAAGTTTTCGATGCACTGGGAGGCCGACCTCGATCGCGGAGGCGCCAGCGTGCTCGATATCCGACCGCTGATGTGGCAGGATGGCTGGCCGGTCGCCGGCGAGAATCTGAAACAGGGCACGTATCAGCTCGAATCAGTCCGCACGGGGACCGTGCTTGAGCTGGCGGTGGAAGGCATGCCAGTTGGCGGCCGGCGCGCGGGCAGGGGCGGGCCTCCTCTAGGCGCCGCTCCTGGAGTTCGCGGACCGGGCGGTCCTCCGGCTCCCAGTGGTCCTCCAGCTCCCAGTGGTCCTCCGGCTCCGGGCGGCCCGGGCGGCGCTGGATTCGGGATGTTCGCGGGCACGGGAAGCCCGATTCCGGACCAGGATGTCGCCCAGGTTTCAAAGAACTGGCCGGCGGGCAACATCGACCCGCGCATGGCGACGTACTTGTCGCAGGCACAGCAGCGATGGACCATTGGGCCCGTCGCGAATGCCGGCGGCTACCCCGGATCGCCGTACTTCAAGATCACAATTGCCGGGACGGATCGCGCTCTGGCCGCGACTCCAGACAACGAGCTCGTAGTTCTGCCCGCTTTCACCGGAGCGCCCGAGCAATTGTGGCGTATCGAGCAGCTTCCCGATGGCACGTGGCGGATCGTACCGAAGTCGGCCGGCAACGCAAAAGAGCCTCTGGCGATTTCAGCGGTCGGCGCGAGTTTTGCAACCCTCTCCAAGTTCGACCCGAAGAGCGACAAGCATCGCTGGCTGATCAAGAAGCCGTGAGGAGATCTTCGATGAACCTGCTACGCAATCCTGTGTTGACAGTCGCGCTCATAGCCGGCTGCGTGTTCGCGGCGGCGGAGCTTCCCGCGCCCACTCTGACCAAGGCCACTTCCGCCGATAAAGGGCCCGATCCCGACGGCTTTATCCAGCGCTGGCTGCTGCTCGAGCCGATCCCCGCAATCGGCCTGACCGACAGTGCCGTGCAGGCGATCGTGAAGAAGGAGTATTTCCCGAACCAGTTCACGGTCGTGCCGAGCGACGGCGACAGGCTGGCGGTCAGCGACCAGCAACTCTCCTGGCATGCCCTGGACAGCCGGAACTACAACGTGAACCTCTATCACTTTGCGTGGGAGCGTGACAAGAAGACGACCAACCAACTGTTCTGGGCGGTGACGACGATCAACTGTCCGCGCGAGACGCCCGATGTGCGGCTGGCCATCGGGTCGAACGCCGCCTCGGTGTGGTGGGTCAACGGCAAGGAAGTTATCGGGATTTACAACGATCGGCAGACTGTGATCGACGACGGCGTCTCCAAACGCCTGACGCTCAAACAGGGGCCGAACGTCGTGCGCGCCGCGATCGTCAACGGCGGTGGCGCGACCGACTTCTGCGCCCGTTTCCTCGACATGGACGACCGGCCGGTGACGGGGTTCACGATCAGCGCGGGCGAAGTCCGAAAGTGAGGCTCACGCTGGCCGGCACTTCAGCACGAAGGCGCACTCGTTCAGTTTCGTGTTCGGGATCGTGACGCTGAGCCCGTTCCCCTCACGGGTCAACGAAAACGTTCCAAGGCTTCCCGGCAGCTCCGCGCGCCGGATCTGCTGCGGCCAGCCGGGTCTGCCCTCAGGCAATGTCGTGATCGTCGGCTTGCCGTCGGCGGGCCAGTTGAAAGCGGCAGGCATTGAGCCTGTCGCCCACCGCGAGGAAGTGGATGTCCTTGGGCGCTTTACGCCCGGCGCCATCGAGTCTCGTGAACAGGAGGATAACTGTCATCAGCCTAACGAGACTCGGAATCGCCTGGGCTAACTGCTGGGGAATCACGATTCATTCTCGGCGCTCCTCGGCCGCCAGGTTGGTAGCCAATCCGGTAGCCAACGGGCTTGACACTGATGAAATCCCAGACCCGCCGCAGACCGCATCCGCTCGATGGCGGACACCCTTGAACTCCTCGGACAACGCCCTTCTCAATTCGTAATCAGCAGGTCGCCGGTTCAATCCTGGCGGGTGGCCCCGGACATTTCAAGCACTTAGAAGACCCACTTCAGGCGGGTCTCAGTGTTTGTGGGGCGCTCTGCGCCGACGGATCCGCCGGACCGGGTGCAACTTGGGAGCGCTAGCGCCGCGAGGAGACTCCATCCAGTGCGGCAACGGGGTCGATGCGTGCTGCCCTGCGGGCAGGGCCGGCGGCGGCCAGGAGAGAGACGGAGCCAAGGATCACCGCGATGGCGGCGAAAGTGGGTAAGTCCGTGGGCTCCGTATTGTAGAGGAGCGCTTCGATGGATCGCGCTGTGAACCAGGCCCCGGCTGCGCCCATAGCGATGCCCGCAAGAGCCACCTTCAGAGCGGAAGCCAGCACGGAGCGCAGAAGGGACGCCGACGAAGCGCCCAGCGCCATGCGAATGCCCAATTCCTGCGTGCGGTTGGCGACCGAATAGGCCGTGACACCGTAAATGCCCAGCGCGGAGAGGAGTAGGGCAAGCGCGGCGAAGGCGGCGGTGAGCAGCAGGAAGAACCGGCGGGGCGAGACTGCTAGGTCGACGATCGTGCGCAACGGACGGAGTTCGGATGCTGGCTGACCCGGGTTCCTCGATCGTAGCGCGGCGATCACGGCGGATTGCAGGGCGGAGGGCGGCAGCGAAGACCGGATGACAAGTTCAGCGCCCTCCGGCCCATTCTGCATGATTGGCAGGTACATCTCCGGACGGGCCGGGGATTCCGGACTTTGCTCGCGGACATCGGCGACGATCCCCACAACCTGGAGATTGCCACGGCCGACGCGTGCCAGGCGGCCCAACGCATCCTCGCCCTCCCAGCGAAGCCGTGCGGCGGTTTCATTGATAATGACGACGCCGGGCCGGGCGTCGTCGTCGTTCCATGTGAAGTCGCGGCCACGCGTGAGGCGGACGCCCAGGGCCTGGAGATACCCGGGCGTCACAATTCTGGTGACGGCGGAGGCGTCGGCATCCTTGGGATACGTTTTCCCAAGAGGAAAGATGCCCCAACTGCGATTGCGGCCGAGCGGCAGCATATCGGCGACACCTGCGCTCTGTACACCCGGGAGGGCGCGAATCTCATTGAGGATGGTCTGCAGATAGGCCGTACGGCGGGGGCGATTGCCGGCATCGGGAATCTCGATTGTCAGGACTGAGGCGTGATCCGGCTGGAAGCCGAGATCCGTGTCCAGCAGGCGCAGGAAGCTGCGGAGCAGGAGACCCGCGCCGGTGAGGAGGATGCAGGCGAGGGCGATTTGAGCCGTCACCAGTGCAGCGCGCACCCGTGCGTGGGAGCGGCCGGTGCACACGCCGTGGCCGCCGTCTTTCAGGGTGGATTGAAGATTGGGTGATGAGACTCGGGAGGCCGGCGCCAGCGAGAAGACGAGAGCGGCCAAGGCGGCGATCAGGGCCGTCCAGAGAATTGCGGATGAGTCGAGAGAGGCGCTGGAGAGGAGAGGTAATGCCAGGGAGGCACGGTGAGTCAGGTAGAGAGTGGCGAGCGAAGAGAGCCCGATGCCGGCTAACGCACCGGCAGCGGAGAGAAGGAACCCCTCGGCCAGAAGCTGGCGGAGCAGGCGGCCGCGTCCCGCGCCGAGCGCGGCACGTAGGGCAAACTCGCGGGCACGGGCGGCCGAACGCGCCAGGAAGAGACTGGAGAGGTTGACGCAGACGATAAGGAGCACGAGTCCAGTTCCGCACCAGAGGAATAGCAGCGGCCGGCGGTACTTTCCGCTGACGTGGTCTTTGAGGCCTGTGAGGGTGGAATCATAGCGGCCCCACCAATTCGGATGCGCCTTGTTCATGGCGGGGAAGAGTACATCGGCTTCCGACTGGGCGTGGGCGACAGTGAGGCCTGGGCGAAGGCGTCCAATGATGGAGAGTGTGTTACCCCAGGTAAACAGACGGTCGAGATCGGCGGGAGCGAAGAATTCAAAGGTGAGTCCCGGGGCGAAGACGGCGCCAAAGTCAAAGGACGCCGGCAGGATGCCGATGACGGTGACCGAGTTGCCCCCAATCGTGAGTTGGCGGCCAAGGACGGATGGCTCGCCGCCAAATTGCTGTTGCCAGAACGGGTAGCTGAGCAGGACGACTGGGCGGCCACCGGAGTGGGCCTCCTCGGGTAGGAAGTTCCGCCCAAAGAGTGGGCGAACGCCAAGTGTGGGGAAGAAGTTCTGGGCGACCATCACGCCATGGACGTGGCGCGGTTCGAAGGCGCCGGTGAGCGTGCCTTCGCTATTGCCGTAGAAGGGGTTGAACGCTGTCACTCCGTGAAAGGCCCGTGCTTGCGCGCGAAACTCCCGAAAGGCATCGACCGTGTAGGTGGCGAGAGAAAGCCCGGCGGCGGCGCGGGTTTGAGCCTTGTACGCTCGGCCGGACGTAAACCAGACAAGTTGTGAGGAATCGGGGAACGGGAGTGGGCGGAGGAGAACGGCGTTGACCACGCTGAAGACGGTCGTGTTGGCGGCTATTCCCAGCGCGAGGATAGCGACGCAGACGGTGGCGAAGACCCGATCTCGACGCAGCGTACGCAGGGCGAAGCGAAGATCCTGCAGCAGGGCAGCCCAGTACTTCTGGCGGTCGCGTGCGGCTTGGAGTTTCGCGGCGATTTGAATGCCGCTGTTGCGGATCCCGTTGAGGTCGCCGAATTGAAGAAGGGCCCTGGATCGGGCTTCCTGCGGCGGGATTCCCTGCGCAACAAGCTCTTCGATCCTGGATTGCAGATGGAAGGCCAGTTCGTCGTCGATATCGGCCTGGGGGTTGGCGCCCAGCAGGCGTGCGTAGCGCCGCCAGAGGGGGGCCTCTCTCTCGCGAGCCATTTCAGCTCTCCTCGATAGCGGGCGGGCGGGTTGCTGAGAGCAGCTTGGCGACCGCGTCGGCATAGGCTTGCCACGTGCGGGTGGCCAGGCGGAGCTGGCGGCGGCCCTCCGGCGTGAGGATGTAGTACTTGGCCTTGCGGTTGTTGCCGGAGAGGCCCCACTCGGCCTCCAGCCATCCTTTGCTCTCTAGCCGCCAGAGAGCCGGATAGAGAGTGCCCTCTTCCACCAGCAAAGTGCCGTCGGTCTGGCGGCGAATCAGATCTGCGATGGCATAACCGTGAAGCCGGCCCCAGATGAGTGACTTGAGGATCAGGACATCGAGAGTGCCGCGAATGAGTTCGAGTTGGGATTTATCCATGATTTGCCGGCGCCAAGTGGCTCCCCTATGATTTCAAGGGGAGTATGGCATAGCTTCCCCTGGAAATACAAGGGGAGAAGGTAAGTTGTTACAGCTGGGTCAGCTGGCGAGGTAGCGCGTTGCCCTGCTGGCATTGCGGCTTCAGGCGGGTCGGGCATAAACTGGCGGCAATGAAACGCAGAGAGATACTCGCGGGCGCAGCGGCCCCTATGTTGATTCCAGCCAGCGCCTTCGGCGCGAACGACCGGGTGACCTTCGGGATGATTGGGACGGGCAATCGCGGCGGGTGGCTGCACAGGACCTTCATGAAGTTAGGCGCGGAGTGCGTGGCCGTGTGCGATACCTACGAGCCGTACATGGAGAGAGCGAAACGCGAGTCGCCGGCCGGAGTAAAGACCTATGCGGACTATCACGACCTGGTGCAGCAACCCGGTTTGGATTGCGTTGTCGTGGCGACTCCCGATCACCATCACCGGCCGATGCTCTACGCGGCGCTGAAGGCCAAGAAGGACGTCTATCTCGAGAAACCGTTCTCCATGAACCTGGCCGAGAGTGCGGAGATGGTACGAACCGTGCGAGGCACCGACCGGATCGTCCAGATCGGCATGCATCGAAGATCCATGCCTTTCATGTACGCGGCCAAGAAGTTGATCGACGAAGGGGCGCTAGGCAAGGTGTGGCACGCGCGGGCCTCCTGGAATTGGAACTTCGTGGAGTGGTTGGACAACTCGCCGCTGGAAGGTCAGCTCGATTGGGACCGGTTTCTGGGAGATGCTCCCAAACGTGCTCTGGAGCCGCGACGGTTCCGGTGGTGGCGCGGCTTCTGGGACTACTCCGGCGGCAATATGACCGACCAGGGGACCCACTTGATGGACGTGATCCAGTGGATGACCGGAAACTCCTCGCCGAAGTCGGCCATGTGCAATGGAATGGTCTGTCGGAATAAGACGGCCGAGGCCCCAGACGTCTTCACGGCGGTCTTCGAGTACCCGGCGATGATGGCGACGTGGTCCTTGAACTACACGAGCGCTTACGACTACGACTGGTCCATCACGCTGCAGGGTGAGAACGCCGCGATGGTGCTGAACCGCTACGGTTACCGCTTGTACAAAGAGGTGCAGCCGGGGCCTCAACCCTGGACGTCTGGCCCGGCCGACAAGTTGATTGGAGAAATGCCAGATAAAGACAGCGCGGATGCGCATCCAAGGAACTTCCTGGAGTGCATGCGCAGCCGGAAGCAGCCCAACTGCACTGTGGAAATCGCCGCAGCGGCCGTGGCCGGACCGCACATGGCGAATATCTCCTACAGGGAAGGCCGCAAGGTCAACGTTTGAACATCCCGGCGGTCTGAGCGAAACGCCGGAGACCCCCGGTGTCGCTAATATGGGCTTCTACAGTTGGTTCAACCGCGGCGAGCATGGTGAATCTGCTTCTCTCCGCAAGACCGGTGGCACGCCCGCGTGGAATCCCGTCGAAAGCAATGCTCCGCCTTCAGAACGCTTCATCGTGTGCGGCAGAGGGGAAGCTTAAGTCTTCGACCGTTACTGGCCTTACAAGGCCTGGTGCGTGTTCAACTCCCTTCCCCTGTGCCGCCTTGGGATTCTCTCTGAGTTCCCGCCTGCCGCCACTCGCCGTTGCTGCTATCTTGCAGGGATGACCGCTCCAGGCATTTCTCGTCGGA
>JACQZS010000184.1 GCA_016213725.1 Acidobacteriota bacterium
CACGGTGAACACCGCCGTGGTCGCCCCGATGCCCAGCGCCAGCGTGAGCACGGCTGTGATTGTGAAGCCCGGGCTCTTCTTCAATCCGCGCCAGGCGTAGCGGAAGTCCCGCAGCAAGGCTTCCAGCCTGGTCCAGCCCCACACGTCGCGGACCTCTTCCTGGATCAGCGCAGGATTACCCAGCGTGCGCCGGGCCGCTTCGCGCGCCCCATTCTCCGTGGCGCCGCGCTCGCGTTGCTCTTCTGCTTCCAGTTCCAGATGCGCGTCCAATTCGCGCTGCAGGTCCTCTTCGCGTTTCTTTTTGCCGAACCATTCCATTGATGCTATCCCTCCTGGCCGTCCGCCCCTTCCGGCCACATGATTCTGCCGATGGCCGCGGTCATCTGTCTCCACTTCGACTCTTCCGACAACAGCTGCTTCCGCCCGGCTGGGGTGAGCCGGTAGTACTTGAACTCCCGTTTCAGGTCTTTGGCAGCCTTCTCCCACTTGGCTTTGATGAGGCTCTTCTTCTCCAGGCGGTGCAGCGCCGGGTAGAGGGAACCGTGCTCCACCTGGAGCAGCTCTTCGCTGTGCTGCTGGATGTGCCGCGCAATCTGGTGGCCGTGCGCCGGCCCGAAGACCAGCGTGCGCAGGATGAGCATCTCCAGGGTGCCCTGCAGGAGTTCGATGCGTGCTTTCTGTTCGTTCGACATGTTGTGTAGACAGTCTACCCAACTTCCGGCATCAACTGGGTAGACGAACGACCCTGCCGAAAGTGACGACGAAATTTGCAGCGGCGATATTGCTCAGGAAATAGATCCGGCGCCCGCCTCGGCTGGCAAGGCCAAAGCGGGCGCCGAACAGGGGGGCTGGATTGTGTCTATGGCTAGGCTTCGATCCGTGTTCCAAGCACCGCCAGGAACTGGGCGAGCCACGCCGGGTGTGCCGGCCATGCCGGCGCGGTCACGAGTTTCCCGCTGGTGTGGGCGTCGGTCATCGCCAGATCGACGAAAGTGCCGCCGGCCGCCGCCACTTCGGGCGCCACCGCCGGATAGCAGGAGCAGCCCTTGCCTTGCAGCACGCCGGCGGCGGAGAGCAGTTGCGCGCCATGGCAGATGGCCGCAATGGGTTTGTCAGCCGCCGCGAAGTGCCTGACCATCTCCAGCACGCGCGGGTTTAGCCGTAGGTACTCGGGCGCCCGTCCGCCGGGAATCACCAGGCCGTCGTAGCCGGCCTCCTGCACCTCGTCGAAGGAGCAGTTGAGCGCGAAATTGTGCCCGCGCTTCTCGCTGTACGTCTGGTCGCCTTCGAAGTCGTGGATCGCCGTGCGCACCACGTCCCCGGCCCTCTTTCCCGGACAAACCACATGCACGGTATGCCCCACCATGAGCAGCGCCTGAAACGGCACCATCACCTCATAATCTTCCACGTAATCGCCGACCAGCATGAGGAGTTTCTTTGCCATAGCTCCAGAATACGCCGCGGCTTCGGCGGACCGCGTCAAAACCGGCAGCCCCTTCGCGGTTGAAGTGGACCAGCAGCCGTGCCGGCGGGAGACTACGACATCGTCATCGACCGGTCCACCGGCCAGATCATCCTCAAAATGGGAGACTAGAAGGGCTCCGGCGCCTTCGCAACCTTCCTCACCTGGCCCTGCATCGCCTCACGGCGAGGCGGATCACGCACACCTTATTGTTGACAAGGCCGGCGTCCGGGAGATCCACCCGGAAGCCAGGGTGTCCAACATCGACGGCGCTCTCGGCTTCGGCACACATACCCCGCGCGAGCGCCAGGCCCAGCGCGTGAAGCGGCAGATGCTCTCACTGCCCTTCGGCCGGCAGGCGCCCCCCGCTAGCCGCCCGCCACCGCACCCACAATCAGCAGAGGCTCCGCCGCTGCCCGCACAAGTTCGGGCAGTTCCGTGTCCAGGCGGTCATGCGACCAGTCTTGCGAGCACACGAAGAACCGGATGAACGGCCTGCGTTTGCCGCTGGCCTTATCCCAAATGGTTCCATTCAGCGCCGGATAGCGCAGCTCCAGTTCCGTCAGCGCGGCGCGGATCGTCTGCGGGCCGTCGAACTCCAGGCGAACCTCGTCGTCCACTCGCGCCAGCAATCGGAGATGATAGGGAAGTTCGACGCGGATCACTTCAGCGTCTGGACCTCCACGGAGAGTACCGCGGGCAAATCGTGGACGATCGCGCTCCACGTATTCCCGCCGTCGGGAGAAGCATAAACCTGCCCACCCGTTGTGCCGAAGTAGATGCCGCACCCGTCCAAGGCATCCACTGCCATCGCATCGCGCAGCACATTCACGTAACAGTTCTCCTGCGGCAGTCCATTCGTCAGCGGTTCCCAATCATCGCCGCCGCTGCGGCTGCGGTAGACGCGCAACTTGCCCTCCGGCACGAAATGTTCCGAGTCGCTCTTGATCGGCACCACGTACACGGTCTCGGGCTCATGCGAGTGCACGGAGATAGGGAAGCCGAAGTCGGTCACCAGATTGCCGCTCACTTCGCGCCAGTTGTCGCCGTAGTCGTCGCTGCGCATCACGTCCCAGTGCTTCTGCATGAAGAGCACGTGAGGCCGCGAAGGGTGCCGCGAGATGTTGTGCACGCAGTGGCCCACCTCCGCGTTCGGGTCGGGAATAAACTCGGAGCGCAATCCGCGATTGATGGCCTTCCAGCTCACGCCGCCATCTTCGGAACGGAACGCCCCGGCCGCGGAGATGGCGATGACGATCTTCTGCGGATCGCTCGGGTCGAGCACGATCGTGTGCAATCCCAGCCCGCCGGCTCCCGGCTGCCAGCTGGGCCCCGTACCGTGGTTGCGGAGCCCGGCCAGCTCCTGCCAGCTCTTCGCGCCGTCGGTGGTCTTGAACATCGCCGCGTCTTCCACGCCGGCGTAGACCACATCCGGATCCGTCAGAGATGGCTCAAGGTGCCAGACTCGCGTGAACTTCCACGGCCTCAGCGTGCCGTCGTACCACTGATGCATCCCGGTCTCGCCTTCATAGGCGAACTCGTTTGACATCGTCTCCCAGCTCTTGCCGCCGTCGTTCGAGCGCTGGATCACCTGCCCGAACCAGCCGCTGCTCTGCGACACGTAGATCCGGTTCGGATCCACCGGCGAGCCCTTCATGTGATAGATCTCCCAGCCGGCAAAATGCGGCCCTGAGACGCTCCACTTGTTACGTAATCCATCGGATTCCAGCAGGAACGCACCCTTCTTCGTCCCCACCAACACTCTGACACCGCTCATATCCCAGTCCTCCTAGACACAATTCATCCCACAATGCGGCCACGCCGCGGGTAGGATCCCAGTGCCTTCAGATTACCACCAGGTGGACTGCCTAGAAAGTGCGCACGCCCAGCGTCATCAGATCGTCCACTCGCATCGTTTCCTTAATGACGTAAGGCTCGCCGTATTTCGCGCCAATCAGGTTGCCGTAGAAGCGGGCGATGGAGCGCAGGCGATCGTAAATCTCCTCTTTGTTCGGAAACAGTGTCGCGCCGGATTGCTGCTCGCCGTACTGCGAAGCGTAGGCAAATAGCGACTCCATTCGCTTCTCGAAATGCGGCGTGATGTCCACCACGAACGACGGCGTGACGTTGGCGTACATCGACGCGTAGATCACCTTGAACGGCCGGTGCGGTTCGGAGAAATCGTCCATCTTGCGAATGCCGCCCAGGAACGCCGCCTCAAAGCCCAGATTGCAGGCCACGTAGTGATCCGGGTGGCGCGCTTCCCAATACGGCAGGATCAGCACCTTCGGCTTCAGGCGCCGGATGACACCCATCAGCGTCAGGCGCAGCGAGATGTTGTTTTCCAGGCGCGCATCCGGCATCTTCAAATTCTCGCGGAACGCCATCCGCAGGATGCGCGCGGCCTCGCGCGACTCTTCGATGCGGATCTCCGGTGTGCCGCGCGTGCCCATATCGCCGGCAGTCAAGTCCAGAGCGCCGGTGACGTAGCCGGCCTCGGCCATGCGCAGCAGCGCCCCACCGCAAGTCTGTTCGATATCGTCGGGGTGGGCGGCGATGGCCAGCACATCGAGTTCAGGCGCGGTGTCCAGATCAAGGGAGGGCGGATAGAACATAGGGATTTACCAGAGGAGGTCGCGGCGGTTCGAGAACCGGTCGCGCGTCTTGAACAGGTGGATGAGAATCATACCGGCGACGAAGCCGCCAATATGCGCGAAGAAGGCCACGCCGCCGCGGCCGGCGTCCAGATCGGAAATACTTCCGAAGCCGCTCAGAAACTGAATGGCCAGCCAGTACAGCAGCACGACATAGGCCGGCAGTTCCAGCGTGAAGAGGATGATAAACCAGCCGGCCATGACGATGCGGGCGTGAGGAAACTTCAGCAGGTAGGCGCCCATTACGCCGGCAATCGCGCCGCTGGCGCCCACCATCGGCACGCGCGAATCGGGCGCCATGAGGTACTGGCCCATCGCCGCGGCGGCACCGCACAGCAGGTAGAACAGGAGATACTTGCCGTGGCCGAGAATATCTTCCACGTTGTCGCCGTAAACCCACAGGAAGAGCATGTTGCCCAGCAGGTGCAGCCACCCGCCGTGCATGAACATGGAGGTAAACAGCGCAGACCAGTGAAAGTAGTCCGGCACCAGGCCGAAGGCGAAGATGAAGTCGTTGCGCGTAACTGGATCGAGCGTGAGGTGGAACAGAAACACGAAGACGTTGGCCGCGATCAGGAAGATAGTGACCAGCGGTTTCGAGTAGCTCTGCTGCGAATCGTGAATGGGAATCATGCGCCTACACCCGGTAGGGCAGAAACTCCTGCTTGACACGCCGCTCGCCGCGGCTGATGAGCGCGCGCGCCTCCTCCGTCGTTGCGATGCGGCCGCGGGCGCCCATGGCAGTGCAGTTCAGGGCAGCCATGGCGTTGGAAAACTCGAGTGCCTCTCCGATAGGAAATCCTTTGACCACAGAGTAGCAGAACGCCCCGTGGAAGACGTCTCCGGCGCCTGTCGTGTCCAGGCAGTTCACCACGAAGGCCGGCGAATAGACAAACTTGCCGTCCACCCGCGCCAGGGCGCCGTGCGCACCCAGGGTCATCGCCGCCACTTTGATGCCGTAGGTGTCCTGCAGCAGCGAAAGCGCCTTGACGGGGTCGGCCTCGCCGGTCCAGCGCTCTGGAAACTCGCTGGAAGTGATGAGGTAATCCACGTTGGGTAGAACGTTCTCGAAGCCTTTGTAGATGGTGTCCACATCCACGGTCACCGGGATGCCGTGCTCTCGCGCGATGCGGGCGGCATGGGCCACGGCCGGCGTGTCGTGGCCGTCAATGTGCAGCAGCCCCGCGCAGGTGATCTGCTCCGGCGTGATCTCCTCCGGGTCGATCCGCAGCCCTTCGGGCCGGCTCCAGAAGACGGTGCGCTCGCCGGTGGTCTGGTCGATCAGGATGTAGGCGGACTGGTTCGGCGTGTTCTCGCGCCGCTGCACGTGATCGAGATTCACGCCCGTACCCTGCAGGCTCTCCCACTGGATGCGCCCGCGCTCGTCGTCGCCGATCGTGCCGATATACTTTGTGCGCAAACCAAGCTGCGCGCAGCAGACCACCGCCGTGGCCACCTGCCCGCCCGGACTCAGCACCTCCTCCAGGAACGGCACTTTTCCGCCATAGGAGGGGAAGTGCGGAATCAGAATCATCGTATCGGTGGCGTTTAGTCCGACGCCCACCACGTCAAAGCGGGGTTCGCTCATTGCAGGCCTTTCAGGAATCGGAGGATGGCGGCAAAAGTCGTGCCTTCGCCGGGCTTGGCCAGGTTCGTCATCTCCGAAATGTGATTTTCAGTTTGCGTATAGAACAGCGTCACCGGCACCCCCGCCGTGCGCAAAGCCGCATGGAACTCCTCTGCCTGTTGGGGTAGTGCAAGGTAGTCCCACTGGCAGTATGTCACCAGATAGGGCGGCAGGCCCCCGCGGACATGCTGCAGAGGCGAGGCGCCGCGCAGCACTTCAGGGTCCTTGCCGAAGACGCGCGAATCGCCCGCCGCGGCCAGACTCACAATGTTCGGAACGCCGCTCATCGACACCACGCCGCGAATCGCGGACGAGGAAAGCCCGTGCGGCTTCAGCCAAGCTTCATTGTTCGCGAGCAGTGCCACCAGATGGCCGCCCGCCGAGTGGCCGGCGAGGAAGATCCGCGACGGATCGCCGCCATACTGCGCCACGTTCTTCACCGTCCAGGCGAAAGCCGCCGCCACGTCTTCAATCTGTGCCGGATGCGGATTCTTGGGCGCCAGCCGGTAGCTGGGGATCACCACCACGTAGCCTTCCTTCGCGAAGAGATTTCCCAGGAAGGGATACTGAGACCGGTCACCCCGCACCCACGCGCCGCCATGCACGAAGAACAGTACCGGCGCCTTGGCGGCGTGCGCGCGGTGATAGACGTCCAACTTGTGCTTGACCGCTTCGTCCGCCGCGCCGGAGGCATACTCCAGATCCTTGGCTGCTTCAACCCCTTCGTCCAGCTTCGGCGAAGGCAGAGCCATCGTAAACAGGTTCGGCCGCTCCAGCCGGATTGCATTCGAGTAGATCCACGGCCGCTCTTCGCCGTCGATCTCCAGCCATGCCTCCGCCCGGTACGCCCCAGGCTCGGCCGCCGTGTGTGTCACCGTGTCGGCTGTCTTCTCCAGAACGATCTTGCCGTTGTGGAAGATCTTCCAGTGCGCCGCCACCGGCGCGCGGCCGACAATCCGCGTTCCACCCGCCATCGGGATGGTGTCGCCCATCTCGTAAACCCCCAGCGAATTCACCGCGAAGAAGGCAAAGCCAGATGGATCCGCCAGCCAATCGTGAGAGACAAACGCCCGGCCTGCGCGCAGCGAAGTCAGCAACGCGGCCGCCGTAAACTCTCGTGACAGAATGTGCGTCACCGTATTCCGGAACGCCACCGCGTAGGGATCCAGCACCACCTTCCCAATGACGTTATTCTGGTGCGCGTCATTGGCGCCGATTCCGGCGAACGGCCGCGCCGTCAGAATCCTATCCCACCGCGCGAAGATCTCCGGCCAGTAATCGCAGCCGGCTCCAAACAGTTCGTCCGGATACTGCTGCTGCAGTTTTGCCAGCTCGGCCAGCTTTGCCGGAGATGCAGCCGCCGCCTTCAGATAAGCCAGCAGATCGGTGTCGTCTTCGGCGTCCGGATGGCGATTGTAGATCTCCATGCCATCCCAACCCTCCGGCGAAGCGTCCATCTGGCCTTCCACGTGGGAGTGGAACCGCGCACCCGGCGCCGGCGACTTGTGGATCAACTCATGCTGCCCGCCGTTTTCCGCGCCCGGAATGAACAGCACACCATCCCGCATCCCTTCCCAGCTCTCCGGTTTGGGCCCGCCGTGGTCGCCCCAAAACACCGCTTTGATCCCCACGGCCTTCGCCGCCGCCAGCACCTCCGCCCGCTTGCCTAGCGTGTGGGGCGCATCCTCGGCATGCACGTGCAGCACACTCGGAAAGTCCTGATAGACCCCCACCGGGGGCAGGGATTTCCGGTTCTTCTGCAACGCCTCCCGCGCCGCGCGCACCGCCGCCAGGCGCTCCGGCGCCAGGCGCTCCACTGACGTGTACTTCCGCCCGGGCTTCAGGGCTGGTTGCGCGCTCAGGACGGCGCACGCCGCCATGAGTGCCAGAAAATGGCTCATGAACTTGAGGATATCGCGGAGTGCCCGGTTACTTCTGCGGAAGCTCGTAGAGATAGATGGTGTACGGGTGGCGGTGCGCCTCCACCTTCTCCACCCTCGCCGGCTTCCAGCCTTTGATCTTGAATTCCAGCGACACCACTCTTGCGCCGGGCTTCAACTCGCGCTCCAGTTTAGGGCGCAGTTGCTCGTTGGCGTCGGTCATCAGATACAGCGAAACCACCTGCGCGGCGCTCAGGTCCACATTCATCATGTCGCCCTGCACCACTTTGACCTGATCCTGCAATCCCTGGCTCTCCGCCATCTGCCGCGCCCGCTGCGCCAGCGTGGGCGACAGTTCCACACCGTAGGCCCGCGCCCCGAAGTTGCGCGCGGCGGAAAGCAGAATGCGTCCGTCGCCGCAACCCAGATCGTACAGCGTCTCGCCGCTCTTCAGCCGGGCGATCTCCAGCATTTTGTCGACGATAGGTTGGGGAGAACTGACATAGGGAGCCAGCTTCTGCGACGCCGCAGGAGGAGCCTGGCCTGAGACAAGTGTTGCGGCCATCGCCGGCAGCAGCATGATCACTGGTTTACTGAGCAGAAACCGCATGAGAACCCCTGATTGAGGCATCCGACGTCGGACGCCGTGCTGCTTTCGATTTTACAATTCTCGTGACCATCTCGGTCACCGCGAACCACAGGTCCCGCGGCCGGCTGATGGTGTATTCCTGACCTTTGAAGTACCTCACGGCATAACCGATGGAGTCCCGCCACGGCGTGAGCTGCGGGTACAGGTTGTAGTTCATGTAGAAGACCGGAAACTCGGTCTCGCCCACTTCCCTCAGCGTGTCGGAGGAGACGTTGTTCTGCAGCATCACCTTCGGGCCGGCAATGATCAGCGCGTCCGGGCGCTGCGCAGCCTCGTCGACCTTGAATTCGCTCTGGATCAGCCCGCCCAGAAACTCCACGTCGCTGTTCTTCTTCTGCAGCTGCTCCACCTGCACCCGGCCCAACTGCAGCGCCTTCAGGGCCTCTCCAATGGCTGGAAAGTCGATCCGGTCTGTCGCCTCCTGGCGGTAGAGCACCTTCTGCTGCTGCAGGTTGAAAGCGACCACCGAAAAGCGCACGATGTGGGGGTCCCGCTGCAGCGTCCGCAGGATGGAAACCAGTGCCGAAGTATCAGCCGGCTGGAGGCTGGCGGCGTTGGCGTTCTGAGGGGCGAAATTGATGAGAACCTTCACCGAAAGCATTGTGTCCGTAGCGTCCCGGGTCACCGGAGCCTCATCCAGAAACTCCTCCTTCTCGGTGGCGGCTACGGCGCCGCGCTGCAGGTTGAGCGCCAGGGCCTTGTCCTTGGCCGGCAGCTCCGCCTCCGTGTCCCAGAAGTGGGCACAGACCCTTTCCGTGCGATCTTTCATCAGCCAGTCCACTTTGTACTTGCCTTCACCTAAGTCGAAAAACCCCTGCAGATTCGCATCACCCTTGGCGTCTGCATCGATGGCTGGAACTCGGATCTTCTGCAGGAAGTAAACCGGTTCGGCCTGCTGATCTTGTGACGTACCGCGGACAAGGATGGTTAACAAGTTTTCGTTGCCCGCAATCTCGCGGAGCGGGACGGAGATGTCAAAACCGGAGTGAAAGCGCAGGTCGAAGCCCAGCACGGGCTTGGCGGGAACCAGCTGGCAAGGCAGGTCGTCCCTCTGGTCATGGGCTTCCAGTACCGCCAGGTCTCCCCCCACCAGCGTCCGCCCCCGCTGCTGCTCCAGCAACGATTGGGCCGGCGCCGCAGGCGCCAGGAACACAAAAACA
>JACQZS010000188.1 GCA_016213725.1 Acidobacteriota bacterium
GCGCCATGCTGGTCACCGCATCGCCGGCTGACCCTCCCAGGTAGCCCCCCAGTTGCGCCACCGCCATCCTCGAACCGCCCCTGGACCGCCCGTACTCCTGCCCGCCCACCGCGCGCGACTGCTCCCGCCGCTCCGCCCGCCCGGCCCGGCCCTCCTCCTGCTTTGCCGCCGCCACCCCCTTCTGCAGCTCCGCCGGAACCAAAATTACACCCAAAATAGTGAAAGTGATTAGAGCAAGCATGAACGTTTCCTCAATTTAGGACACTGTATGCTGAATATTAGCGCCCTAATTATTCCAGAAATGCGCACACCTGTCCACCCTGAAAAGGAGAAGGGTATTTCACGTAGGCCTGGTCGGGGTTCCCCACCACGCCCGTCGCCAGGCGCCGTGCGAAGCCTATGGGTTCAAAGCGCGCCGGCCGGGCGCTCGTGAGACATCCGGACCCCGCTCTCGAATGGCCGCCGCCAGCTGGCCCGCCGCGGCTCCCGGATCCTGCCCCGCCGGAACGTTCGTCCAGCCCCCAATCCGCGCGCCCTTCCGGAAGAAACAGATCCGCCCCAGATACCGGTCTTCCGCCGTGAACGCCTCGTCCCCCAGCGTGGCCGCCGCATTCGGCGAAAACCGCTCTTTCAGCTTCCCGAACAGCGCCTGCGCCGCCGCCACTGACTCTTCCTCCACCACCACCGCCTTGCCCTGCGTATACTGCGCCAGGTAGCCGCGCTTCAGCATCCGCATGCCCAGCACGCTCTGCGGCACCAGCCGCGGCGAGCCCGGCTGCAGGTCTTCTTTGGGAAACCAGCTCAGCTGCGCCGGCGGCTCACTCGAGCCCGTCAGCTTCCCGGCCCACGCCTGCGCCGCCGCCCGCAGCGCCGTGCCGTGTTTGCCCTCCGGCTCCGCCGCGATCTCCGCAAACCACTGCCCTTTCACAAGAATTACCTTGCGGTCCACCACCTGGCCCCCGGCCCCGATCTTCTCCACCGGCACCCGCGGATCCAGATTCCCGGTGAACATCCCATACGCCAGCTCCGGCGACTTGAACTCGCTCAAATCCACAATGTAGGTAACATCGCCGGCCTTGCACGTGATCCCGCGCATTTTCGCGAACCCGTAGAGGAAATACCCCTCCGAATTCCCGTCCATGTATTCGTACAGCGTCTCCGTGTCGAACTCCCGCACCTTGCCGTCCTGCTTGGAGCCGGCCAGAATCGAACAGTCCGGCGTCTGCGCCAGTAGCGCAGACGCCGTCATCAGAAACAGCCAGTACTTCACGCGAACAGCTCCTGCGCCCGGCTCACCCGGTCCGCAATCCGCACGCCGTTCGGGCAGGCCACCGCGCAGTGCGAACAATCGCCGCAGCGCACTTCCTGCAGATCCTCCGGCAGCAGCTTGAAGTGGTCGCGCGCCATGGCGAATTCGCCGTAGCCTTCCGCATAGCTGACGTAGCGGATGATGTCGCTCACCGGCAGCCCCTTCGGGCACTGCCCCGTGCACGCTCCGCACATCCTGCAATACAGCGGCTTGATCCGCTCCAGTTGCGCCGCCAGCAGCTTCCCGTCCAGGTCCGCCTTGTAACCGGCGCACACGGCCTTGAAGTTCTCGTCCAACTGGTCCGCGTCCATGATGCCCGGTATCGACGTGTGGATGAACGGCTTCTTCACCGCCCACTTCAGCGCCGCCGCCATCGTGCCGTCTTTCGACAGCTTCTCGTGCATCGGCGAGCCGGGCTTGTTCGATCGGAAGCCGCCCGCCATCACCTTCATCGCCACCATGCCGATGCCCGCCGCGCTCGCCTTCTCGATCAGCGGATCCAGCGTCTCCGCCATCGTGAAGTTGTAGCTCATCAAAATCACGTCCGTGCGCTTCTTCTCGGTCAGGAACGCCAGCATCTCCTTGTGCCCGCTATGGAAGCTCACACCCTTGAATCGCACCTTCCCCGCCTTCACCGCCTCGTCCTGCGCGTCGAACAACTCGTCCGGGCAGGCCGCGGGGTTCGACCGCGAATGCAGATACCACACGTCGATGTGGTCCGTCTGCAGCTCTTTCAGCGTCGTGTCCAGGTGCGCCACCACGTCCGCCTTCGTCCGCCCTGGCGTCTTCGAAGTGATGTGCAGCTTGTCCCGCCGGCTCTTCAGCGCCGCGCCCACCATCCGCTCGTTGTTCCCGTTCTGGTAACCCCGCGCCGTGTCAAACCAGTTGATGCCCGCATCGGCCGCCTGCTCGATCACCGATGCGTCCGATGTCGTCATGCAGCCGAAGCCCAATACCGTTGGCTTCAGCCCCGTCTTGCCCAGCGTCCGCTTGGGCATCTCCATTGCCGGGGCGGCGCTCATGTTCCGCGCGCCCATCAGGGCCATTGAACCGGCCAGGAATCCTCGCCTCGTGCCTGCCATTTAACACTGACCTCCTTTACAGACTTACCGCTCTTTAAATACTATATCGACTGAGGCGTATCGAATGACATCTTCCGTTACCCGACGCAATTTCTTTGGTGCCTCCGCCGGCCTCCTGCTGGCTTCCCGCACCCTCCCCGCCGCTACCCAGGCGCCCGCCGGCCTGGTCTCCGGCGACAGCCGCCGTGGCAATATCTCCTCTGCTCTCAAGCTGATAGACAAGGAGATCGCCGCCAAACTCAAGGGCAAGAAGAGCGTCATCATCAAGCCCAACATCGTCAACACCGGGCGCCAGCTCGCCTCCACCCACGTCGATGCCCTCAACGGCATCCTCGACTACCTCGCCAATCGCTGGAAGGGCCCCGTCTTCATCGCCGAATCCTCCGCCGGCTACACCACCGAGGGCTACTCGAACTTCAAGTACCAGCAGGCCATCGACGACCATAAGCGGCAGAACGTCAAGCTCATCGACCTCAACGAGGAGGCCGAATACGAGCTCCTCCACGTCCTCAACGGCGACCTCCACCCCACCCCCACCCGCCTCGCCAAACGCCTCCTCGACCCCAGCGCCTTCGTCATCTCCAGCGCCATCCTCAAGACGCACAACACCGTCATCGCCACCATGAACATCAAGAACATGGCCCTCGGCGCTCCCCTCCACTACAAGCGCGGCGAAACCAAACGCTGGAACGACAAACGCAACTACCACGGCGGCATCCGCCAAACCCACTACGACATCATGCTCACCGCCCAGAAGCTCTGCCCCAACTGGGGCATCGGCGTCATCGACGGCTGGGAAGGCATGGAGGGCAATGGCCCCAACTCCGGCACCCCCGTCAATCAGAAGGTCGCCGTCGCCTCCACCGATATGGTCGCCGCCGACCGCATCGGCGCCGAACTCATGGGCATCGATCCCGCCAATCTCGGCTATCTCGACTGGTGCGGCAAAGTCGGCGTCGGCACCTGGGCGCGCGAAAACATCGCCGTCCGCGGCGATGACCCCGCCAAACTCCAGTACAAATACCGCCAGCACCCCGATATCGACATCGAACTCCAGTGGCGCGGCCCCCTCACCGAGCTACCGCCCAAGCTCGGCTGACCTTACAATCGACTCATGCGCCCCTGGCAGACCTGGCTGTTCGCCGCCCGCCTCTGCCTCCTCGCTCTCCTGGTCTGGCTCGTCCTCGACGGCCTGCCCTACATCGTCGCCTGGCGTGAGCGCACCTACGGGGCCGCCCCCAGGAAAGCCGCCGTCAACCCCTACGATTGGGTGGACCCCGCCAAAGCCCTCGGCATCATCAACTTCTACGCCTCCCCCGCCGCCATCCGCCGCGGCGAATTCACATCCCTCTGCTACGGCGTCATGAACGCCGCGTCGGTCGCCATCGATCCGCCCGTCGAGAAACTCACCCCCGCCCTCAATCGCTGCTTCCAGGTGAATCCGAGCGAGACCACGCGCTACACCCTCACCGTCACCGACAAACGCGGAGCCACGCTTTCAAAGTCCTTCACCTTGCCGGTCTCTGCGAGATAATGCCAGCAGCATGATCCGCCGAGAGTTTCTCGCCCTGCTCCCCGCCTCCGCCGCCGCTCAGCGCGCCAAGAAGAAAAATGAGCCGCCGCCCCCGCCGCCTCCCGGCAAACTGGTGGAGAACTTCTTCCTCGACATCCTGCACGGCTACCTCGCCAACGCGCAGAAGACCTCGCCCTCCATGGCCGTCGTCGAATACCCCAACGCCACCATCACCAAGAGCTTCCTCGCGAAGTCCGGCCTCAGCGCCACCGGCGTCACGCGCATGCTGCCGGCGCTGGCCGCCTGGGTGGCCGGCAAGCGCCAGCCGGATTCCGGCGCCCTCGACGCGCTCGTGAAGGCTTTCAGGAATGGCACCGATCCCGCCTCGCCCGACTACTGGCTGCCCAACCCCGAATCGCAAAATCAGCGCCAGGTCGAGTCCTCCATCGTCGCCTGGAGCCTGTGGACCGCCCGCGATCAGATCCTGCCCGTTTTGACCCAAAAAGAGCGCAAAAACGTCTCGAACTGGCTCGATTCGTGCACAAAAGTGCCCGTTCGCGGCAACAATTGGGCCTGGTTCACCACCGTCAACATCGCCGTCCGCACCCGCCTCTCCGAGCAGTACCCCGAGTTCCAGGGCGACGAGCCGTTCATGCTCGCCGACCTCAAAGTGCTCGATTCCATGGCCACCGGCGACTCCGGCTGGTACAACGACGGCTTCAAGGGCCAGGCCTACGACTACTACCATTCCTGGGTCTTCGCGTCGCATTTCCTCTACTGGAACGCCCTACTCGGTTCGCGCTATCCCGAATGGCGCCAACGGTTTACCGACCGTCTCACGCGCTATCTCGAGACCACTCCGTACTTCTTCGCCGGCCACGGCGGCCATGTCCTCTACGGCCGTTCGCTGATCTACCGCTGGGGCGTGCTCACCCCTCTCGTGCTCGCCTACCAGCAGAAGCTGTGGCCGCACTCGCCGGGCCTGCTGCGGCGCATCGTACAGCGCAACATCCTCTTTCAGGCCGACCTCGGCGCCCTCGACCTGCAAGCCGGAAAGCTCCGCGAATCATACACTTCGCAGGGCTCCAGCTTCATCCGCGAAAGCTACATCGACGGCGGCCACCCCTACTGGGGCATGCAGGCCTTTTCGTTCTGGACCATCCCCGACGGCGACCCCTTCTGGACCGCGCCCGAAGAGCCGCTGCCCATTGAAAAATCGGACTTTGCCATCGCCCTGCCCGAACCCGGCCTACTGGTGGCCGGCACCAAAGGCTCCGGCCAGGTGCGGGTCTACAACGCGCGCTCCACGCGCACCGACGCGCACTACCGCGACAAGTACAACAAGTTCGTCTACTCCTCGCACTTCCCCTTCGCCGTAAACCACACCAAAGACAAGCCGACGCTCGACAACACGCTGATCCTCAGGAACACTGCCACCGGCGACATCGCCGGCCGCGGCGAGATCACGAACACGAATGTGGAAGCGGAGAAGGTGGAACTCGATTACACCATCAAGCTGGGCGCGGTGACGGCGGCGGTGCACACCGAAATCCGCTGGCATCGCGAGTTCGAATCGCGGCAGCATCTGGTGACCGTGACGGGCGGTCCGCTGGAGAACCTGGAGATTGTGGAAGGCGGATCGCCGTACTCAACCACTCCGGTGGCCATCAATCCGCAGGCCATGCAGCCGCACTGGCCGGAGATCCACTTGAAGGTCTACAACGTGCGCGGGTGGAAGGCCTCGAAGACGGAAGACGCGACGGGCAGCGTCTACTACGACGCTCACAAGGTCCAGGTGGTCACGGCCCCGCTCGAACGCAGCATGAACCTGGGCGCCATCCGGTATCAGAGCCCGAAGGCGCTGCCGAAGGACAAGGTTGACGACGAAGCGCGCATGCTGATCTCACGGCTCCGTTGACGGTGAAGCCGACGGGCACGGGCCGGGAGCGGGATAACGGCCGGTTGCCCGCTCGCCGCTTTGCCGGTGGGTGACCTCGATTTCGAGCGGCGTCTCGCCTTCGCCGCCGTAGGCGCGGACTTCAAACTCGTCGCTGACCGGCGTCCACTCGGCGGTGACTCGGCAACCGTCGCGGCGCAACCGGACGGCGAGGGGCGGCAGCGCGCTATCCGGACCATAAACGATCACGCCGACGGTGGTCTTCAGCAGGTTCTGGCCGGCATCCCGGACGGCGACGGGAATCTCAAACCGCCCCGCAATGGCAGCCTCGCCGGACAGGGTGCCGTCTTGCAGCGTGAGCCCCAAGGGGAGGAACGCCTCATCGCCCGGGGTGACAGTGAAGGGCGCCACTCCGTCCAGCACCTCGAGTTTCCAGCGGGCGGGCTGGCCGACTTGCGCCGTGGCGACGGCCTCCTTGAGGCTGAGCAGGGAGACTCCGAGACTCACCCAGCCGGCTGCTTCGCGCCCGTCGGCGTCCGAGGCGACGAGTTTGACGGGATAGTCGCCGGCCGCGGCAGCAGCGCCGTAGAGAGCGGCCCCCGGCTGTGCGCCTAGCATCACCATCGCGGCGTCGATGAGATGGATGCCGGGAGGCAGCGCTCCTTCATCGATCCGCCAGGCTAGCTGGCCCGTGGCGCCTTTGGCCTCCAGACGCAGCATCCAGGGGCGCCCGACCGACGCCTGGCGCCACTCCGTACCGGCAGACACGGTGAGATCCTGGCCGCCGAGCGGCGCGAAGAGCAGCGGAAGGAGAAAGAAAGTGCGCATGGCGATCTGGCCTCAAAGACCAGATCGGCGCGGAGATCAGGGATTTGAGGAATTCCGCGGATCGACGATCAGCCGCGAGCCGCGCTGCTCCGTGAAATACGACCACACCCACTGCCAGAACACGGTGAGCCGCATATTCGGCAGCGCGAGGAACAGGATGTGGATCATCGACCACACCAGCCACGCCATCCAGCCGCTGAACTTCAGCCGGCGGCTCTCAAACACCGCGAAGTTGCGCCCCACCACGGCCATGTTGCCTTTGTCCGTGTAGTGGAACGGCGGCGGCGGGGCGTTGTTCAACAGCCGCGCCTCGATCGCCCGCGCCACGTGCCGCCCCATCTGCATCGCCACCTGCGCCACGCCGGGCAGCGGGCGTCCGTCCTGCTCGTAGTACGCCACGTCGCCGATGACGAAAACCTCCGGCCGCCCCGGCGCGCTCAGGTCGTACCGCACCCGCACCTTGCCCTTCGGCAGGCCCAGCCATTCGGCGGCGGGCGAGGGCGCCACTCCGGCCGTCCAGATGATGTTGCGGCTGGCCACCCAATCTTCCCCCACGCGGCAGCCGTCTTCGCCGATCTCCGACACCATCCTGCCCGTCAGCACCTCCACGCCCATGCCGCGCAACTGCCGCGCCGCGGGCTCCGACAGCCCGGCGTCAAACGAAGGCAGCAGCCGCGGACCCGCCTCCACCAGCACGATGCGGGTCTTCAGCGGATCGATGCGCCGGAAGTCCTCGCGCATGGTCAGGCGCGCCAGTTCGGCGATCGCGCCCGCCATCTCCACGCCGGTCGGCCCGCCGCCCACCAGCACGAACGTCAATCCGGCGCGCCGGCGCGCTTCGTCCCGCTCGCCCTCGGCCTCCTCGAACGCCGACAGGATCCGGTTCCGCACCATGGTCGCATCGGCCATGGTCTTCAGGCCCGGAGCGTGGCGCGCATATTCGTCCTGGCCGAAGTAGGAGTGCTGCACGCCGGTCGCCAGCACCAGGAAGTCGTAGCTGATGCGCTCTGCGCGGCCCTCTCCGGTGCGCACCTCCACCGCGCGCCGCCCGGCATCGACGCCCGTCACTTCGCCGAGCAGCACCGTGGCCCGGCGGTGCCGGCGCAGCACCTGCCGGATGGGGGCCGCAATCTGGCCCGGCATCAGGATCGCCGTCGCCACCTGGTAGAGCAGCGGTTGAAAGAGGTGATGGTTGGTTTTGTCGATCAGCGTGACGCGGACGGGCAGCCGCTTCAGCGCCCGGGCGGCCGCCAGCCCGCCAAAGCCGCCACCCACAATCACCACGTGAGGCATCCCGCCTTCTCGCAAGCCCTGCATGCCCCTATTGTCGCCCGCCGCAGCGGTTCAGCGCGTCCTGGTAAACTCCTTCACCCCGTCCGCCTCCAGGCGGAACGTATCCCGGAAGCCCGCGCCCTCCACCACAAACCGCCCCTCGCCATCGCGGCTGAAGCTGACGATGCCGGGCAGGTCCCGGTACGGCTCCAGCAGCGTGACGAACGCCGTCTGCTGGGCCCTCCTCCGCGCCACCACGCAGGCGGCGGTGTTCGGCAGAGTGGTGCTCAAGCCGCGCCCCAGCACCACCTCCGTGCCGCTCTCGCCCAGCATCCACAGGCGCATCTTGCGCTTCTCCGGGTCGAAGGACACAGCCGTCACTTCATCGCCTTCGGCGTACTTGAACGAGACGTCGTCCACGTAGATGGCGCCCGTCTTCGGCGCCTCTCCGCCGGCGTTGGTGAACTCGATCACAAACGATTTCACCGGCAGGTCCAGCCGCCCGTCGGCATTGCCCAGGTAGTGCGACCAGCTCTCCGGCGCGATGAACTCGAACTGCTTCCACCCCGTCCAGTTCACCACTATGGCCGGCGTCACAAACCGCTCGTCGGTGGCGTCGTTCAACCGGAAAGCCACCCGATGCCCGCTGCCGTCTCCGTACAGCCAGACCGACACGCCCGCCGGCGCCTCGCCGGCCTTCTGCGCCGACGGCGCCACGGAGTACAGCTCGTAACCCGCTCCGCTGAAGTTGTAGCCGAGCTTGGCCGAGAAGGGCGCGCTGACGGACTGATCTCTGGAAACCGCCGCCGTCCCCGCCACGCTCGAGTTCGAGTTGTACACGGAGATGTTCACGGTGAAATTGCCTTGCGTCTGATCGATCGACACCTGCCAGTCCGCATCGGCCGCCGCGCTTTGGGTTGCGGTGATGTTCTGGTAGCCGTTCGTCTGCGGGAAGCCGCTGAACGGCGCCACGGCGAGCGGCGCGGCGGCCTCCGCCGTGCCGTCGTTGTGGTAGGCCCAGTCGATGGTGTGCGGCTGCCCGTCGGCGGCTTCCACCTCGAACACGTCCAGGGCGTACTCGCCGGTCATCAGCATGGTCCGCGCCAGCCTGGCCTGCTTGTAGGCCGTGCCGCCGGAGGCCCGCGCCGCGCGGTAGGTCTCATTGTCGAGATCGGCCCATTCCAGCCGGCCCGTCGCTTCCGCCTGCACCGTCTCATCCACCGTCACGGTGTTGTGGGCGATGGTCAACTTGTCCCAGGTGCCGTGCGTCGGAGCGGCGTAGCTTTGCGTGCCGGGGTCCAGCGCCTGAGTCGCGCCGTTGGCGAAGCTCACGAAGTTCAGCTTGTCGTAGTGGCCGTGGCCGCCTCCGTGCGGGCCGTACTTCATGGCCACGGTGTGGTCGCCTTCCGGCGCCCGCAGGATGACATAGCCGGACTCGGGCAGCGCCGCGCTGCGCAGCCCTTCAATGGCCACGGGCGGCGCCTCTTCGGCCCCGAACAGCAACGCGTTCAGGCCCCGCGTCCGCCTGCCAAGCACGGCCGCATACTGCTGCTCGCCATAGCGCGCGTAGGCGTATTCGTAGAGCGTGTCGTAGCCGTAGAGATTCACCTCCTTGCTGTCGTTGAAGGCCGGCAGGTTGCCGGAGGGCAGCACCATGTAGAGCGGGGCGTCGAACATCTTCTTCAGCGGCTCGGAGGAAAACAGATCGTAGCCGCCCTGGCCGGCCATGGTGGCCAGGCGCAGCAGCGGGTCCAGCGCGTAGAAGTGATACCCCCAGGCGCCTTCATACCAGAAGCCGTCCGGGGTCACCGAGTTCGCCATCTGGTAGCGGAATCCGCTCTTGCCGTCGATGGCGGCGCGGATCAGCTCCTCGTCGCCCAGCGCAAAGCCCACGGCCCCGATGGCCGCATTGTGCCAGCTCTGCCAGTTGCTCATCCCGGCGTCGTTGCGCTGAATGGTCTTGACGGCTTCGCGCAGCAGGTTGTTTTCGATCTCGGCGCGCTCCTCGGGCGTGAAGACATCGACGCCGCGCAGCAGGTCGTAGGCCCAGGCGACGGGCAGCAGCCAGACGGACTCGTCCAGAGTCTGGGAGTGCATGCGCGCGCCGCTGCGTGTCGTCTTATTGTCTTTGTCGTGGAGGGCGTAGGTGAGATACTTCCTGGCCTTTTCCTTGAGAATCCAGGCCGATTGCTCGGCATAGGCGCGCTCGCCGGTCCAGCGGTAGGCCAGGGCCAGGTCGCGGGCGGCGTTGGCCAGGTCGTCCAGGCGGCGGTCGTAGGTGACCTGGTCGTAGGGCCAGCCGGAGTATTGCTTGTTGTCGAGCGGGCAGGTCTTGGTGGCGGGCGGCGTGTATCTGAGGTGGACGCCGTGGACGGGGCAGACGTCCCACAGGGTCCACTGGCCGCCTTCGGGGGGCAGTTCCAGCGTCTTCAGCCCGTACTTGGTGAGGTGCGACTGCGGCCAGGCCTTGGCATTGTTGACCACGCCGTCGAGGGCGGCTTTGGCCCAGCCCTGGCGGGCGGCGCGCTCCTGGGCGGCGGCCAGTTGATCTGCGCTGAGGAACAGGCGAGGGCTGTCCTGGGCCAGGGCGGAGAGGACCAGCGTCAGTAACATCAAAGACCGCAGCATAATCCTTGTCTATCACGTTCCCGGCCGGCGGTGCGTTGTAATGGAGGGCATGACCCTCGCACGCCGCAGTTTTCTGGCCTCCGCCGCCGCGCCTTGCCTCCACAACGGCTGGGGCGCGCCGGCCAGGCGGCCGAACATCCTGTTCCTGTTCCCAGACCAGCTGCGGCGTGATTTCGTGGAGCCGGCGGAGGGGATTCCCGTGAAGACCCCCCATCTCCGCAAGCTCGCGGACGCGGGCGTGCGCTTCACTCAGGCGGTGACGCCGGCGCCGCTGTGCGCTCCGGCGCGGGCCTGCCTGGCTTCGGGCAGGGAGTACGACCGCTGCGGCGTCGCTTCGAACAAGGATTCTTTCCCGCTGGGCCAGGCGACGTTCTACCAGCGATTGCGCGCGGCGGGCTACCACGTGATGGGCTGCGGGAAGTTCGACCTGCACAAGCCCGAGCTGGACTGGGGCCTGGACGGCAAGCGCCTGATCCGAGAGTGGGGCTTCTCCGACGGCGTCGACAACGAGGGCAAGCACGACGGCACCAGGGCGTACACCCGCAACGGCAAGCCGATGGGGCCTTTTCTGGCCTACCTGGAGAGCCTGGGGCTGGCCCGCACGCACGTCGAGGACTACGAGAAGCGCAAGGGGCACGGCGACACGTTCCCAACGCCGCTGCCGGATTCGGCCTATGGCGACAACTGGATTGCCCGGAATGGCCTGGCGCTGCTGGACTCAGCGCCCAGGAACAAGCCCTGGTTCCTGCAGGTGAACTTCAACGGGCCGCACGACCCGTGGGACGTCACCGCTTCGATGCAGCGGCGGTGGCGCGGGATCGCCTTCCCGCAGCCGGTGAAGAATACGCAGCTGACTGCCGCGAACCACGTGCTGGTGCGGGAGAACTACGCGGCCATGATCGAGAACATCGATACGCGGATTGGAGAACTGCTGGAGAAGGTCCGGCGGCGGGGCGAGCTGGACAATACCCTCATCGTGGTATCGAGCGACCACGGCGAGATGCTGGGCGACCACAACCTGTGGGGCAAGACGCAGCCCTATCAGGGCTCAACCGGCGTGCCCCTGGTGGTCAGCGGCCTGGGTGTGCGGCCCGCCGTGCAGAGTGCTCCGGCGACGGCTTTGGATTTGACGGCGACGTTCCTGGACTATGCCGGGGCGGAGGCGCTGGAGGGAATGGACAGCCGGTCTTTGCGGCCGCTGCTGAATGGGCAGGGCCCGGCGCGGGAGTTTGTGTCCTCCGGGATGGGCGGATGGCGGATGGCCGTTCGGGAGCGGTTCAAGTACGTACGGCAGGCGGAAGGGGGGCCGCTGTTGTTTGATTTGCGCAACGACCCGCACGAGACGGAGAACCTGGCTCATTCGCAGGCCAAACTGGCGGCGGAAATGGAACGGCTCCTGCCTCGGAATGGTTCACTGGCGCCTTGATGAGGCGGCGCGCGGACAGCCGCGCGGAGACGCTAGACGGCGAGGCCGTGGATGCCAACGGTCCGGAACTCGTACTGCTGGATGGAGACGGCGGTGTAGCCGCCCTCCGAGCGGACGACGCGCCCGCGCGCGACCAGTTTCAGCGAACACCGGTTGTCGAGCTGGGCGGGCCAACTGATCGCCATCTCCAGACGCTTCCCGGGGATGAGGGATTTGTCGGTCTGGAACAGGATTCCACCGCTACTCATATTGACGGTGGTGCCGCCGCCGGCTTCGTCGGCCAGGCGTTTGCTCAGCATCTTGAAGCGAAGTTCTCTTTCCAGGGGAAAGCGGTCCGACGTCCGGCGCTCTGCCCCGCCTCTCACCGAGGGCTGAATTGGCTCGATCCCAAAGTTCATCATTGCTCAACTACCTACACTGAATGTTCTCCCAGCGGAGTTGAGTCATCAATAGGCTTCGGGTCCAATTTCGAGGCCCAACCCGGGTACTACTACCTATGTGACGAATTGGCTATGATCGGCCTATGCGCAACCTCGTAATGACCATGATGGTTTTCTCCGCCTGCCTGATGGCGGCGGACAAGAAGGCCGTATTTCCGGAAGGGGCATCGCCGGCGGGCCCGTATTCGCCGGGGATGATTGCCGGGGACACGTTGTACTGCGCGGGGCAGGTGGGCCGTGACAAGGACGGGAAGTATCCGGCGGCGTTTGAAGACGAAGTGAAGCAGACCCTGGAAAACATTGGGGCGATTCTGAAAAAGGCCGGCTACACGTTTGAAGACGCGGTTTCGGTGCAGGTGCATCTGACCGATATCGAGATGTTTGCGCGGATGAACCAGGTGTACATGACGTACTTTCCGGAGCCTCGGCCGGCGCGGACCACGGTGGGCGGAGTGAAGCTGGTGGGGCCGGCGCGGATCGAGATCACCGTGACGGCGTACAAGAAGAAGAAGTAGGCAGCGGCCGGGCGGCAGGCTTCAGCCTGCCGCGCTCACGGCTTGCGCTGGCTGGCGATCCACTGGCGGATGGCTTCGATGCGCTCTTTGATGCGGGCTTCGATGCCGCGGTCTGAGGGGTGGTAGAAGCGGGTGCCGGCAAGCGCTTCTGGGAGGCATTCCATGGTGGTGAGGGCGTCCTGCTGCTGGTGGGCGTGCTGGTAGCCCTCGCCGTAGCCCCACTGTTTCATGGCGCGGGTGGGGGCGTTGCGCAGCTGCATGGGGACGGGCTCGGCCGGCTGCGTGCGGACGAGTTCCTGGGCGGCGCCGAGGGCCTTGTAGGCGGCATCGGACTTGGGGGCCGCGGCGAGGTAGATGGCGGCCTGGGCGAGCGCCTGATCGCCTTCCGGGACGCCGAGAAAATGGACGGTCTGCATGCAGGCGATGGCCTGCTCGACGGCGCGGGGATCGGCCAGGCCGACGTCTTCCACGGCCATGCGGACCAGCCGGCGGGCGATGTACATGCGGTCTTCGCCGGCCTCGGTCATGCGGGCGAGCCAGTAAAGGGCGGCGTCTACGTCGGAGGAGCGGACGCTCTTGTGCAGCGCCGAGATCAGGTTGAAGTGCTCTTCCCCGCCCTTGTCGTAGAGCAGCATCTTGCGTTCGACGGCGGCTTCGACGGCGTCCTTGCTCAGCGTGCCGCCTTCGCTGGCGGCGGAGGCGATTTCGAGGATGTTGTAGGCGGTGCGGGCGTCGCCTCCGGCGTAGAGGGCGATCTGTTCGAGCAGGGAGTCCTCGGCCTGGGCTCCGATGACGGGCAGGGCTCTTTGCAGGAGGGTGACGGTCTCTTCGGGGCTCAAGGGGCGGAGGGCATAGACCTTGGAGCGCGAGAGCAGGGCGGAGATCACTTCAAAGGAGGGGTTCTCCGTGGTGGCGCCCACCAGGATGATGTCGCCGCGTTCGACGTAGGGGAGGAAGGCGTCCTGCTGGGCTTTGTTGAAGCGGTGGATCTCGTCGATGAAGAGGACGGTGCGTAGGCCCTGGCGCCGCATGCGCTCGGCCTCGGCCATGACGGCCTTGATCTCCTTGATGCCGCTGAGGACGGCGCTGAAGGGGATGAAGGCGCAGCGGGTTTGGCGGGCGATGAGGGTGGCGAGGGTGGTTTTGCCGGTGCCGGGCGGGCCCCAGAGGATGATGGAGGTGAGGCGGTCTTTCTCGATCTGGACGCGGAGGGGCTTGCCAGGTCCGAGGATGTGCTCCTGGCCGACGTAGTCTTCGAGGCGCTCGGGCCGCATGCGCTCGGCCAGCGGGCGCTGCGCGTCCGGGCGGGGATCGTGGAGGCCGGCTGTGGGATCGAAGAGGCTCATCGCAGGGCCCTTTGGCGCCAGGCCTCGTATAAAACGATGCCGGCGGCGACGCCGGCGTTGAGGCTTTCGACGCCGGTGGTGGGGATGTGCAGGTCTTCGCCGGCGCCGCGCATGGCTTCAGAGACGCCGCGGCCCTCGCTACCAATGATGAGCGCGCACTTGCGGGAGAGGTCGGCGGATTGGAGGGCGACGCCGCCGCGGGGGACGGTGGTGAAGACGGCGAGCCGGCGCTGCAGGAGGGCGGCGCGGACGACGCCGGGATCCTGCGCCTCGAGGATGGGCACGCGGAACAGCGAGCCGGCGCTGGCGCGCAAGGTTTTGGCGTTCCAGGGGCTGGCTGTGCCCTTCATCCACAACATGCCGGTGGCGCCGAAGGCCTCGGCCGCGCGGGCCATGGCGCCGGCGTTGCCGGGGTCCTGCACGCCGTCGAGGATGACCACCAGGGAGTGGCCGCGGAAGACGTGCTCCATGGTCCAGGCGGCCGGGCGCACCAGGGCGAGGACGCCCTGGGCGGCCTCGGTGGCGGAAATTTCGCGGTAGACGGCGTCCGTGACGCTGATGAGCCGGGTGCCGCGGAGATTGCCGATGTGGCGTTCGACGACGTCGCGCACGCTCTCGGCGGCGACCACAGTGGGGGTTTCCAGGCCGGAGCGGAGGGCCTCTTCCAGCAGGTGGAAGGTCTCGGCCACGCACAGGCCGTCTTCGGTGAGCGTGCCCTTGGAGAGGGCGCGGCGGATCTCCTTCAGCAGGGGGTTACGGGCGCTCGTGATGGGTGTGCCTCGCTTCATATCCGGATAGAATCAATATCGTACGATGCGGAGGACCTTCGCCATAGCCGCGTTGGCCGGCGCGTTTTTCGTCACCGGATACCTGGTGTCGATCTCACGCCGGATTGAACGGCAGTCGACCATCGACGAGGCCCGGCAGGCGGACATCATTGTGGTGCTGGGCGCGGCGGAATACAACGGGCGGCCCTCGCCGGTGTTGCGGGCGCGGCTGGACCATGCGCTGGAATTGTACCGGCGGGGACTGGCGAAGATGATCCTGACTTCGGGCGGGGCCGGCGGCGATCCGCAGTATACCGAAGGCGAAGTGGGACGCGATTACCTGGTGAAGCGTGGCGTGCCGGCCGAGGCGATCGTGCTCGAGTCCGACGCGGACTCCACCGTGGCTACGGTGCTGAGCGTGGCGGAGATCATGCGGCGGATGGACCTCCATTCGGCCATTCTGGTCTCGGACGGGTACCATATTTTCCGGGCGAAACGGATTCTGCAGAACGAGGGCATGACGGTGTATGGAGCGCCGCGGCCGACGGTGGTGAAACACAATGTACGGGAACGGTGGATGTATTTCCGCCAGGCGTGCGGCTATCTGCTCTGGCGGGTGGGGATCAACGTATAGGCGGCGCCCGCCGCTTGAGTTCGTCGAAGAAGTTGAGCAGCACTGTGACGGGAGGGGCCTTGTCTTCGCCTGCTTCGGTCTCCTGGGCAGGCAAGGCCAGGACGCGCTTTCCGTCCGGCGCGAGATCGAAGGTGATCACGTTGGTCTGCCGAACGACGGGCACCGGCGACCATTGCATTTGCTTGTCCGCGGAAAAGACCTCGCCCTTCATGCTGACCGGGGCATAATTGATGCGGCCGTTGCCGAGGCCGAAGAAGAACAAGTGGCGCCCGTCGCGGGACCAGTGGGGGAATCTCGCGGCACTCGATGAGACCTGCCATTTGCCGGCGGAAGGACCACCCGGGAACGGCCGGACGAACACCTGCATGAACTCGCCTTGTGCGTCGCAGTATGCCACCCAGCGGCCATCGGGGGAGAAGGCGGCATCAGCCTGGAAACCAGGGGCTTCCAGGAATGGTTCCGGCTTGCCCGGCTTGGGATGCTCCGGATCGCTGAGGTCCAAAGGCAGTGTCCAGATGTCGATGTCGTTGGAGCGTCCAGCTCCATAGAAGAGCAGCCGGCGGCCGTCCGGCGAGATGGAAGTGGCGACCGCAGAGTGCGTTGAGCCAAAGAGCTTCTCAGGCTGGCCGGCGCCATCGGAACGAATCCACCAGATTCCGAAATCGGCGTTGAGTGCGCGCTGCGTGAAGATGATGTGCTTCCCATCGGGCATCCACAACGGATTCCATGACGCCGTGCGGTTGAAGGTCAGCCTGGTGAAGGTGTCCCGCTGGATGTCGAAGACGGAGATGTCAGGACCCAGCGACAGCGCCAGCCGCTTGCCGTCAGGAGACAGGCGAGGGTTGGCCGCCTGTCCGCCGGCGATGAGGAATGGCTGTTGCTTGCCGGCGGAGTCCAGCCATGCCAATCGCGCCTTCGCAACGCCGCCCTTGCCGGACAGAAAGACGAGTGTCCCGTTGGCGGAGAAATCGAATTGCCCGGCGCCCTGGCCCGGGGAGCTGGACAAATCGTCCAGCACGGGGACGGGCGCTCCGCGGGTCTCCATGCGGTTGATGTCAAACGGCAGCGCGAAGAGAGTTCCCCCGCGAACGTAGACGATGTGTCCGGAGGGGAGGTAGCGGCCGTAGTAACCGCCGCGCTGCACCACTTTCACCTGGCCGGTTTTGAGATTGAGAATATCGATGTCCGCTTCTTCATAGTTACCGGCATTGTCGGGGCGGCCCGCAGTATAGAGCACGTGCTCGCCTCCGGGCAGGACCTGCGGCCAGCGCCGGGTGCGCTCCCCGCGGGATTCCGGCCGGGCGGCGAGCGGTTCCGGTTTACCGCCGGCGGCGGAAACGCGGAAGAAGTGCGAGTTGTCCAGGTTGGCGATGATATTTCCGTCCTCGGCCCAGGAGGCTCCGCGCGCCCCGCCGCCGGCGTCGCACAAAATGATAGCCGCGCCGCCCAGCACGGCGATCTTCTTCAGCTTCTGTTCGGCGAAGAAGCCGATCCATTGGCCGTCGGGTGAGAAGAACGGGTTCACCGCGTCTTCCGTTCCGGTGATCAGGCTGCTTTTGGATTGGTCCACCAGACGGGTGGCGAGCATGGTGGTCCCCGCGGTGTCGCGCGCCTGATACACAAGCCGCTTGCCGTCCGGAGAGATGATTGCCGTGGTCTGCCCGGCAGCCACTGCCTCAGGTCCCAAGGCGGCGCCGAAGCGTTGCAGGGGACGCTCCACAGGGCGGGTGGCGCGCCAGGCGATAGCCAGAGCTACGGCCGCCGCCAGCGCGCAAATGATCGTACCGACTTTCCAGCGGACGGGCGTAGAGGATGGGGAGGCGGCCGGCAACGGCGGAGCTTCCTCTTGCACTTCTTCCAAAGCGATGCGCGCTTCCCCAACGGCCTGGAGCCGGCGCTGCGGATCTTTTTCGAGGCAGCGGCGCAGCAGGCGACGGATGTGGGGCGGGGTTTCGGCGGGCAGTCTCTCGAGCGTGATGGGATCTTTGATGACCGAGGCGAGGGTTTCAGAGACGGTCTCGCCGCTGTACATGATCTGCCCCGTGAGCATCTCCGCAAACACTACGCCGAAGGCCCAGATGTCGGCGCGGCGATCCACCGGCTTGCCTTTGGCCTGCTCCGGAGCCATGTAGCCGGCGGTGCCCATGATGATGCCCGCCGTGGTGGCGCGCATGGTCATGGTGGGCGAGTTCATGATGCTGGCTGGCGCGCCGGAGGCGCTTTCGACGGCGAGTGCTTTTGCCAGTCCGAAATCGAGCACTTTCAACTTGCCATCGGAGGTGATCTTCAGATTGGCAGGCTTTAGGTCGCGATGGACGATGCCGCGGTCGTGGGCGTATTCCAACGCCTCGGCCAGCTGGCGTGCGATGGGGAGGGCTTCTTCCAAGGGAATGGGTCCGAGCGCGATGCGCTCGGAAACGTCGGAGCCTTCGACCAGTTCAAGCACGAGGGATCGCTCTTCGAGTCCATAGATGGCCGCGATGTTGGGGTGATTCAGTCCGGCGAGCACCTGGGCCTCGCGGGCAAAGCGAGCCATGCGGTCGGCGTCCCGGGCGTATTCCTCCGGCAGGATTTTGATGGCAACTTCGCGATTGAGCTTGGTGTCGATCGCTCGATAGACGGCACCCATGCCACCTTCGCCGAGCTTGGAGGTGAGGCGGTAGTGGGCGATGGTGCAAGGTAACTGCATGCGTCCCAGGTTTTGTTGATGGTAGCACTTCCGCGCAAAGACGCGGCCCGGCGGGCGGGCGCGTGCGCCGCACACGGCGCCTGCGCCCTGCACTCGGAGTGGGCGGAATTCCTCGATCACACCCGCGGACGAAGTCCCGGCCTTAAGGCTTGGACATGGAGGGCGGGGCGGCTTCGGGCGCGGCGGCCCATTTGGTGTTGGGTTGCGGGCCGAGCTTGAAAACCAGCTTGCCGCCGTTGGCCACGGCGGAGTGCGGGAACCACGCCTTGTCGTAGGGCTTGCCGTTGAGTTCGACCGATTGGATGTAGAAATCCGCCGGCGATTTTCGGATGGCTTCGACGGTGAGTTTCTTGCCGGAAGCCATTTCGATTTCGGCACGGTCAAACAGCGGGGTGCCGAAGACGTAGTTGCCGCCGGCGGGATCGACGGCGTAGAAGCCGAGGGCGCTGATGACGAACCAGGCCGACATCTGGCCGCAGTCTTCGTTGCCGGAGACGCCGTCGTCGGGGGTGTTGCCGTAGAGGTTTTCGAGCAGATGGCGGACGCGCTGCTGGGTCTTGTAGGGCGCGCCGGCGTAGTTGTAGAGGTAGGCGATGTGGTGGCTGGGCTCGTTGCCGTGGGCGTACTGGCCGACGAGGCCGGTCATATCGACCACCTTTTCGCCGACGGTGTCGGAGGATTCGGTGAAGAGGGCGTCGAGCTTGGCGACGAACTGCTCGCGGCCGCCCATGAGCTTGATGTAGCCGAGGGGGTCGTGCTGGGCGCCCCAGGTGGCCTGCCAGGAGTTGGCTTCGGTGTAGTCGCGCCACTTCTTGGACACGCCGGTGGTTTTGGGGTCGAAGGGTCCGGCCCACTCGCCGTTTTCAAGGCGCGGGCGGATGAAGCCGGTGGACTTGTCCCAGAGGTTGCGGTAGAGGGCGGCCTGGCCGAGGAGGGTTTCGTAGTCGCCGGTCTTGCCGAGCTGGCGGGCGATCTGGGCGACGGCCCAGGCGTCGTAGGAGTATTCGAGGGTCTTGGTGGCGGACTCCTCTTCCTTGTCGCTGGGGATGTAGCCGTACTTGCGGAGCATGCCGAGGCCGCGGTAGTCGTCCTGCATGGCGCGCTTGTAGAGCTGCGAGTAGGCCAGTTCGTAATCGACGCCCTTGACGCCCTTGGCCATCGCTTCGGCGACGACGGGGGCGGAGTGATAGCCGGTCATGCAGAAGGTTTCGCGGCCCTGGAGCGGCCAGATGGGGACGCCGGCGGGGCTTTCGCCGCCCTGGCGCACCAGGCAGTTGATGAGGCTGGGAAGGCGCTCCTGCTGCATGAGCGTGTAAAGGGGATGGAGCGCGCGGTAGGTGTCCCAGAGCGAGTAGGTGCTGTAGTTGTGTTCGCCGGCGGCCAGCTTGTGGACCTGGTTGTCCATGCCGCGGTACTGGCCGTCCACATCGTCGAAGAGAGTGGGGGCGAGCAGCGTGTGATAGAGCGCGGTGTAGAAGATCTCGCGGCGGCGGGTGTCGCTGGTGGTGATGGAGGCGCGGGAGAGTTCCTTCTTCCAGGCGTCGTGGGCCTTGGCGCGGACGGCATCGAAGTTCCAATCGGGAGCTTCGGCCTGCAGGTTGCGCAGGGCGCCTTCGACGCTGACGGCGGAGAGCGCTACTTTGACGTAGATGACTTCACCGGCAGTGGTCTTGAAGTGGACGAGGGTCTTGATGTCGCGCCCGTTGGCGGTGCGGGCCGCGGCTTCGAGGGCCGTCTTGCCGGCGACGAGTTCGGCGCGCTCAAAGGGCTTGGAGAAACGCAGGGCGAAGTACATGTGACGGCCCTTGGCCCAGGCGTTGACCTGGCGGCCGCCGGTGATGGTGGTGTTGTCGACGATGTTCAGCGTGGCGGAGGCGACGCGCTCGGGGCCGCCGTAGGCGTGGGAGAGGTCGAGGATGAAGTGGCTGGTGTCGCTGGCGGGGAAGGCGTACTTGTGGAAGCCGACGCGCTCGGTGGCGGTGAGTTCGGCCTTGATGTTGTAGTCCTTGAGGAGGACTGAGTAATAGCCGGGCTCAGCCTTTTCGTCGCTGTGCGAGAAGCGCGAGCGGTAGCCGGAGCCGGGGTTGTCGCGGGAGCCGGGCTCGGTCTTGGCCGGGCCGGTGCCGGGCATGAGGAGGAAGTCGAGGAGGTCGCCGACGCCGGTGCCGCTCAGGTGGTTATGGGAGAAGCCCATGATGGAGGAGTCCGAGTAGTGGTAGCCGGAGCACCAGTCCCAATCGAAGTTGTAGGTGTCGGGGCTGAGTTGAACCATGCCGTGGGGGAGCGTGGCGCCGGGGTAGGTGTGGCCGTGGCCACCGGTGCCGATGAAGACGTTGACGTGACGGGTGGGATCATCAGCCGCCTGGAGCGACGCGGCCAGGAAGAGAACGGGCAAAATTCGGGTATGCATGATGAGACTGGACCTATGTAAAGTCTACGTCCGAGGAGCGGCGGAGGGAGGACTATGATTGGAGGCATGAACAGCAACCAGCAGTTGAGGCGCCGCGGGTTCCTGACAGCCGCGGCAGGCACCGCGGCCGCCGGGCAAGGCAGCGCGCCGGCCGGCAAGTTCGCTTTGGCGGTAGGTTGCGACCATGCGGGATTCCCGCTCAAGGGTTCCGTCATCGCGCTGCTGAAGAGTTGGGGCCACACAGTGACCGACTGCGGGACCTACAGCGAGGCGCCGGTAGATTTTCCGGACATCGCGCAGAAGGTATGCGGCGAAGTTCTGGGAGGCAAGGCTCAGCGCGGGATCCTGGTGTGCGGCACGGGAGTGGGGGCCTGCATCGCGGGGAACAAAGTGAAAGGGATCCGGGCGGCGTTATGCCACGACACCTACTCGGCACACCAGTGCGTGGAGCACGATGACGTCAACCTGCTGTGCATGGGAGCGTGGATCATCGGGCCGAAGGTGGCCGAGGAGGTGCTGCACGCTTACCTGGGCGCGCGCTTCAGCACCGATGAGGATTTCCGCCGCCGCGTGAAGAAGCTGAGCGACATGGAGAAGCGCTGAGCGGCTAGAGCGCGGGCTTGGCGGCGGCGAGAGCGGATTCGGCGGCTTTGAGCGATTGCAGCGTGGAGTCGATGCCGGACTTGGTGAGTGCGGCGGCGGTGGAGTGGATGAAGTCGCGCTGGACGGCGCCGGCGACGAAGGCGGGGAGCGAGCGCTGGCGCTTGCCGGGTTCGGGGATGGCGGCGGCGGCCTGATGGAGCTCCGCGACGATGGCTGAGGCGCCGGAGGCCGTGCCCTTTTCGATGCGGGCGATGAGATCGCGCGTGGTTTCGAGGGTGGTGCGGCGCAGGCCGAGGAGCTGGGCGACTTTCTCCGGAGTGCCGGCGGTGGAGCCGTCGGCGAAGATGGCGGCCTGGAGCTTGACGTATTCAGGGGCGGCGCCGA
>JACQZS010000189.1 GCA_016213725.1 Acidobacteriota bacterium
CGCATCATGCGGTTCGGCAACGCCCCCTTTCAGGAGGACCAACAGGAATTGCAACCCTCCCGATCCTCCGCGACGAAAACCGGAAGTCCCTGGACGTTGGCGATCAGATAAACTACCCCGTCCGTGCTCAGATAAATTGCCCCGTCCGTTCACGGCGCGGGGCGCGGCAGGCGTTGTTGATGTGGTTTTCAGACGAGAGGGCGGCTAACGACTGGAAGTGAGCACGTCGTTCCAGTCGTAGGCGGGCGGCCGCAGGCGATGGATAGCGGGATGGAGGGCCAGCATGCGGGCGGCCGCGGCGTCGCCAGGGCCGTCCGCGTCGAAGCCGCAGAAGATCGCGTAGCCGCGGGCAAGTAGGCCGTCGAGCCAGGGAGGGTCGGCACGAACGCCGGAGGAGGAGATGCAGATTCGCTGCGGATGGAGCTGGAAGCAACTCATGGCGTCGATCGCAGACTCGCAGAGAACGATATCCCGCGAACCTGGGACGCCGATCCAGAAGTATCCCAAGTCCTTGCGGGTGCCGGGGGCCATCCCGCGCCAGGCCCGTGGCCCGGTGCCGCGCAATTCCGCGCCCACCGGCCGCTGCGCCTTTCCGGCCACCAACAGAAAGACCGCATTTCCCCGGCTATCCGCATAGAGCTTGCCGGCCTGAACGAGCGGCTCGATGAGCCGGACGGCAAGACCACGGCGGCGCGTGAGATACCGGCGTACGCGACCGAGCAAGCGTGCATTGGGGGTAGGCAGGCGTAGGCCGTGTTTCTCAGCAGCCGTGGATTCTTGACCAGCAGCGCATGTGGCGGACGCACCGCCGCTGGGCGGGCTGGCCGTCAAGTGCTGCTGGAGCCAAGCCACCGCCTCGCGGAAGTCGACGCCGGCCAGGTGCATTACCAGGTCGATCGCCCCACCGCCGCCTTGGCCACGGCGCCAGTTCATGAACTTGGAGCCAGCGACCGACAGCGGGCCTTGTTCGGTGTGCCATTTGTGCCGGTCGCGCTGATCGCGTACCGCGCCGCGAAAGAGCAACACGGTTTCCAACGGCACCTCACGGACGACGGCCGCACGCCGGCGCAGATCAGCGAAGTTCATTCCGCGCTCGCTTGTCCGTTCTCATCCAACCTGGTCCGCAAGCTTCGGCAGTGCTTCATGTTGATGACGTGGCTGGTTTCCGTGAGGCGATCGAGCAAGGCGCCGGTCAAGTGATTGTTCTTCAGGAACGTGCCCCATTCGCTGAAGCCCAGGTTCGAGGTGATGAGCGTCGTCTTGGTCTTGTGCCGCTTTTGCATCAGCGTGAAGAACAAGCCGACCTGGGCCGGTTCGATCTCGACGTACCCAACCTCGTCGATTACCAGGCAATCGTAGCGTGCGTATTTGCGCAGCGCCTTCTCTTCGGAACGATCGGCCAGCGACGCATACAGTTCGGTCAGCAACTCGGGGAAGGTGACGAAGCAGCCGCGATATCCCCGATCGAGCGCTTGCAGCAGGAACCCGGTGGCCAGGCCGCTCTTGCCGCAGCCGGTGGGGCCGAGCCAGACGATGTTTCGCTGCTTGGTCACGTAGTCGAAGCGGTCGTAGAGCGACAGGATCATCTTGCGGTCCAATTTCGGCTGGCGGGCGAAGGGAAACGTCTCGATCTCCAGCATCTCGGGGATGCGGGCTCGCTTGCGACGCAGCAGCCGGGCATTCTCCAACTTGACACGGTATTCCGCCTCCAGCACGTGCCGGAGCAGCCGCTCGTGAGAGAAACGCCCTCGTCGAGCCTTGGCCAGCAACTCGTCCCAATCGGCCAACAGTCCTCCGAGGCGGAGATATTTGAGGATCTTCCGCAGTTCTTCATCATCCATCGTAGTCCTCGCTTTCTGGTTCATCGGTTGTGTGATCCTCCCGTGGCGTTTCGTCATAAACAGACAGATCCGGCTCGTCCGTCAGAAAGCCGTCCTGGTAGGCCGGACGCTGGCGGAAGTTCTCGTCCACCTCGACATCGGGCAGGGGGGCCTGTCCCTGGCTCATGCAGAGCCAGACGATGCGCTGGAGTGTTTCCATCTGCACCACGCGATACCGCTGGGCCCGGGTGAGGGCCTCGGCGAACACGGTCGGCGTCACCTTGCGCGACAGCGCGAACAGTTCGCGCAAGAAGCGGTGCCGTTGGATGCCGGGCGTCTGAAGGGCGAAGTCCACGTAGGCCGCCACCGCCGGGTCCAGAGCCCGCAGCCGCTGTTCCTCGTGCTGGGAGCCGTGGTGGCGATGCTTGGGCAGATGCCGTGGCGGCGGCTGCCCCTCGGGGCTGAAACGGGCATTCTTGACACCATCGGCCGGCAAGGGGTACTCGACCAGGAGAGTCCGCCCGCGATAGATCTTCACATGGTCTGCATAGCGCAGCACCTTGACGTCTTCCTTTTGCTTGGCCCCCGGGGCCCAGTAGTAGTTGCCCTCGACGGCGACGTATCCGTACTCGTCCGTGCCGCGCTCGTAGGGGCAGTACGGCCCGGGGAGTTGGGCCGGCAGTTCGGTCAGATAGTGGCGTTCGTGCTCGAAAGCCTTGGCGGGGATCAATCGCGTCTTGCTGGCCGGGCGGTTCTCCATGCGCACCGTGGCCCACTGGAGTGCCTGCTGGTTCAGATCCTCCAGGCTCTGAAAGCTGCGGCCCGGCAGGAAGTTGGTCTCGACCGTCCAGAAACTTCTCTCCTCGCCGGCTTTTCGGTTCGCGTGGCCGATCGCATGGCAGAGGAATTGGAAGCCGTAGCGCTCGGCGAAGGAAG
>JACQZS010000190.1 GCA_016213725.1 Acidobacteriota bacterium
TCATCTCCAAGCTCTCCAAGGGCTACCGCCAGCGCGTCGGCCTCGCCCAGGCCATCATCCACAACCCCGATGTCCTCATCCTCGATGAGCCCACCGCCGGCCTCGACCCCAAACAGATCCACGAGACCCGCGACCTCATCCGTTCGCTGGCCGGCGTCCACACCATCATCCTTTCCACCCACATTCTCCCTGAGGTGGAACAGACCTGCGATCACGTCGTCATCATCTCCAAGGGCCGCGTCGTCGCCAAGGACTCCGTCGAAAACCTCACCTCCCGCCTCCGCGGCCAGGAGGCCGTCGCCGTCGAACTCTCCGGCGCCCCCACCGATGATGCCCGCCGCCGCCTCGAACAGGTCGCCGGCGTCGCCCGCGTCATCCATAAGGACACCCGCAACGGCAACCACACCTTCGAGGTCGAGTCCCTCCCCGGCCAGCAGGTCCGCTCCCCCCTCGCCAAGGCCGTCGTCGAATCCGGCTGGGACCTCCATGAACTCCGCGCCGTCGCCATGAGCCTCGAAGACGTCTTCCTCGAACTCACCTCTTCTGAAAAGACCGCTGACAAGTCCAACGAAGGAGGCAAGCAATGAACAACGCCCTCACCATCTGCCGCAAGGAACTGAAGTCCTACTTCTCCTCGCCCATCGCTTACCTGCTCATGACCATGTACGCCGTCCTCTTCGGCTTCTTCTTCTGGAACGCCGTCGGCTACTTCGTCAACCTCAGCTTCCAGGCCGCCCTGTCCGGCCGCAGCTTCCCCATGGATGTGAATGAGATGATCGTCCGGCCGCTCCTGATGAATACCTCCGTCATCGGCCTCTTCCTCATCCCCCTCATCTCCATGCGCCTCTTCGCCGAAGAGAAGCGCTCCGGCACCATCGAGCTGCTCTTCACCTCGCCCATCAGCGATCTCGAAATCATCATCGGCAAGTGGCTCGCCGCGCTCATCCTCTACGCCTGCCTCCTCGGCATCAGCCTCTTGAACATCCTGTTCCTCTTCGCCTACGGCAACCCGGATTGGCGCCCCATGCTCGTCGGCTACCTCGGCCTCCTCCTCCAGGCCGGCGGCCTCCTCGCCGTCGGAGCCTTCATCTCCACCACCACCAGAAACCAGATCATCGCCGGCGCTGTCACCTTCGGCGCCTGCCTCCTGCTCTGGGTTCTCGAATGGGTCGGCGGCTATGAAACCGCCACCTGGGCCACCGTCCTCGGTTACCTCTCCGTCGTCCGCCACTTCGAGCCCTTCTCCAAAGGCGTCATCGATTCCAAGGACGCCGTCTACTTCGCTTCCCTCATCTTCTTCGGACTCTTTCTCACCGCGCGGAGCCTCGAGTCGCTCCGCTGGAGGGCTTAAATCATGAACACCAGCTTCCTCAAGTCCCGCCAGGCGAAATACTCCACCTTCGCCACCACCTATATCCTGGTGGTCCTCGCCGCCCTCGCGGCCATCAACTTCCTCGCCAACCGCTACAACAAGTCCTTCGACGCCACCGCCAACAAGCGCTACTCCCTCTCTGACCAGACCATCAAGCTGGCCAATAACCTAAAGCAGGACGTCACCATCTCCTACTTCGACCAGACCACTGCCTTCCCCCGCGCCAAGGACCTGCTCGACCGCTACTCCAACCTCTCCCCCAAATTGAAGGTCAATTACTTCGACCCCTTCAAGAAACCCCAACTCGCCAAGCAGTACGGCATCACCCAAACCGGCGCCATCATCATCACCTCCGGCGATAAGCGCGAAGAGGCCCGCGCCCTCTCTGAAGAGGAGATCACCTCCGCCCTCATCCGCCTCCAGAAAACCGGCGTCAAAACCATCTGCTTCTCCGCCGGCGCCGGCGAACACTCCCTCGAAGACAGCACCCAGAGCGCCTACTCCTCCTGGAAACAGCTCATCGAGAAGAACAACTACAAGACCGACGCCGTCAACCTCATCGAAAAGCCCGACGTCCCCGCCGCCTGCTCCGTCCTCATCATCGGCGGACCCCGCGTGGACTACCCCGCCCCCGTCGTCGCTGCCCTCAAGAAATACGTCGAAGGCGGCGGACGCGCCCTCTTCCTCACCGATCCCCCCATCAAAACCGCCAAGGACTCCGTCGCCGACAACCAGGGCCTCGCCGACCTCCTCAAGTCCTGGGGCGTCACCCTCAATAAGGACCTCGTCCTCGACACCTCCGGCGTCGGCGGCCTCTACGGCATGGGCCCCGAAGTCGCCCTCGCCACCAGGTACGAATCCCACCCCATCGTCCGCGAGATGCGCCGCACCGCCTCCGCCTTCCCCCTCGTCCGCTCTCTCGAGGCCGCCCCCGGCGCCAACACCAGCGTCGAGAAGCTCATCTCCACTTCCGACAATTCCATCGCCGCCACCAACCTCAACCTCACCACCGGGTCCCTCCAGATGCCCAAGGGCGACACCAAGAGCTTCACCGTCGCCGCCGCCGGCTCCTACCGCACCGGCCAGCAGAAAGACGGCAATAACGTCGAAGGCCGCTTCGTCGTCGTCGGCTCCTCTGACTTCACCGCCAACTACGCCCTCGCCTTCGGCGGCAACCGCGACCTCTCCCTCAACATCATCAACTGGCTCTCCTCCGACGAGGACCTCATCTCCATCCGTCCCAAGGACCCCGAAGACCGCCGCATCCAGCTCACCGGCGGCCAGATGATGCTCGTCCGCACCGTCAGCCAGTTCGTCATCCCGCTCATCATCATCGCCCTCGGCCTGATGGTCTGGTGGCGTAGGAGGTAGCGGCCGTGCGCATCAGGGGACTCATCATCGCCACCGCGCTACTGGCGGTTCTCGCCGGCGTCGTCTGGTGGTCCAACAAGAATAAGAAGGACGAAGAGGCCGGCGCCAACACCGATCTCGTCAAGCTCCTCGCCCTCACGCAAAGCGACATCGCCAAGGTCGAAATCCGCCACCGCGACGCCGAAACCACCCGCATCGAACTTGACGCCAACGCCTGGAAGATCACTTCGCCCGAAGCCCTTCCGGCCGACGCCGATGCCATCGCCGCCCTCGTCTCCGCCGTCGCCACTCTCAACGCCGACAAGGTAGTAGACGAGAAACCTGCCGAACTCGCCTCCTTCGGCCTCCTCCAGCCCGCCTCCATCGTCACCGTCTCTTTGAAGGACGGCAAAACCCGCACCCTCAAGCTCGGCGACGACGCCCCCGTCGGCGGCGGCGCCTACACCCAGGTCGATGGCGACGCCCGCGTCTTCACCATCGCCTCGTTCACCAAAACCAACATCGATAAGCTCGCCGTCGATCTTCGCGATAAGCGCATTCTGCCCTTCGATTCCGGCAAGCTCACCCGCATCGAACTCACCGCCAAAGGCAGCACCCTCGAGTTCTCCCGCAACGCCCAGAGCGAATGGGCCATCGTCAAACCCGCCCCCGTCCGCGCCGACAACTGGGCCGTGGAGGAACTCCTCCGCAAGCTCCGCGAACTGAAGATGGACCCGCTCCTCACCTCAGACCAGAAGGCCGAACTCCAGAAACAGTTCGCCGCCGCCGCCCCTCTCGCCGCCGTCGCCATCACCACCGCCAGCGGCGAGCAGATGCTCGAAGTCCGCAAGACCAAGGACAACAAGTTCTACGCCCACTCCACCGCCGTCGACGGCTACCACCTCCTCACCGAAGAGAACGGCAAGGGCTTCGACAAACCCGCCGACGACTTCCGCAACAAAAAGCTCTTCGACTTCGGCTTCAACGACCCCAACAAGGTCGAATTCAGGGACGCCTCGCGCCAGCTCGCCGTCACCAAGTCCGGCGAAAAGTGGCTGGCCAACCTGAAGCCCATGGACAACGTGGGCGTCCAATCCCTCATCGATCGCCTCAGAGAACTCTCCGCGTCGTCTTTCCCCGCCACCGGCTACACCACCCCCCTCATCGAAATCACCGTAACCGCCAAGTCCACGGAAAAGGTGTCCATCTCGAAGTCGGGAGACAAATACATCGCCCGGCGCGAAGGCGAGCCGGCCCTCTACCAGCTCGAAGCCAAGGCCGTAGAGGACCTCCAAAAAGCCGCCGCCGACATCAAAGCCGAGCAAAAACCGACGGGAGCCAAGAAATGACCCCCGCCCAGTCCCCGGCGTTGAAAGCAATATTCCCCCGGCCGTCAGGCCGGGGTGACGGGACCCCGGCCGCACTCTCCCCCATAAGGCCCCACCCATGAGCGCCCTCCTCACAGACCTCTACCAGCTCACCATGGCCGCCGGCTACTGGTGTGCGGGCAAGGCCCGTGAGACCGCCACCTTCGAGCTCTTCGTCCGCCGCCTCCCCCCCAACCGCAATTTCCTCGTCGCCGCCGGCCTCCAGCAAGCCATCGACTACCTGCTCAACGTCCGCTTCGCCAAGGAGGAGATCGACTACCTCCGCGCCCTCCCGCAATTCAGGAACGTGGACGAAGGCTTCTGGCAGGCCCTCCGCGACTTCCGCTTCACCGGCGACGTCTTCGCGGTCCCCGAAGGCACGCCCCTCTTCCCCGGCGAGCCCATCCTCAACCTCCGCGCCCCGTTGATGGAAGCCCAGATCCCGGAGACCTTTCTCCTGGCCACCATCGGCTTCCAGTCCCTCGTGGCCACCAAGGCCGCCCGCCTCGTCGAAGCCTCCGGAGGACGCGCCGTGGTCGAATTCGGAACCCGCCGCGCACACTCCCCGGAAGCCGGCGTCTACGCCGGCCGCGCCGCCTACATCGGCGGCTGCACCGGCACCTCCAATACCTTGACCGGCATGCTCTACGGCATCCCCGTCTTCGGCACCGCCGCCCACTCCTGGATTCAGAGCTTCCCCTCGGAACTGGAAGCCTTCGAGCGCCTCCACCGCCTCCTCGGCCCGGCCACCACCTACCTCATCGACACCTACGACACCCTCGAAGGCGCCCGCCGCGCCGCCTCCCTGGGCGGCCCCTTCTGGGGCGTGCGGCTCGATAGCGGCAACCTCGTCGAACTCTCCAAGGCCGTCCGCGCCATCCTCGACGATTCCGGCTGCCATGAGGCCAAGATCATGGCTACCGGCGACCTCAACGAGTACAAGATCCTCGAACTCTGCGCCGCCGGCGCCCCCATCGACGCCTTCGGCGTCGGCACCGAACTCGCCACCTCCTCCGACGCCCCCTCCCACGGCGCCGTCTACAAGATGGTGGAGCACAGCTCCGGGCTCGGCCGCCGCTACACCGCCAAGTTCAGCCAGGACAAGTCCACGCTCCCCGGCGCCAAGCAGGTCTTCCGCTACCCCACGCACGACGTCCTGGCCCGCAGCCACGAGTGCTTCATGCCCGGCTGCGAAGCCCTGCTGCGGCCGGTCATCATCGGCGGAACGCCGGTGGGCCGCCAGGTGACCGCCACCGAGTCCCGCCAGCATGCCCGCGAGTCCATCGAAAAGCTGCCCAGGAAACTCCTCAGCCTCTTCGAGTGCGATCCGCCCTACCGCGTCGACCTCAGCGATGCCCTCCTCCAGCTCACCGAAGAGGTGAAGGGAATCCCGCAATGAGCACCGTCTTCTTCGACATCGACACCCAGATCGACTTCGTCTTCCCCGCGGGCGCCCTCTACGTGCCCGGCGCAGAGAAGATCCTGCCCGCCGTCGCCCGGCTCAACCGCTATGCCAAGGAGCGCGGCATCCCGCTCATCTCCACCGTGGACGCCCACCTGGAGAACGACCCCGAATTCAAAGACTGGCCAGCGCATTGCGTCGCCGCCACTCTCGCCCAGCGCAAGCCGGAATGCACTCTGGCCGGCCAGACCGTTTTAAACAAGAGATCCGTGGATTGTTTTACCATTCCGGAGCTCCCCGCCCTGCTCGACGAACTCCGCGCGCAGCGCTGCGTCGTCTATGGCGTGGCTACCGAGATCTGCGTGAAGTTCGCCCTGTTTGGGCTTTTGGAGAATGGAAGGGCCGTGGAACTCGTCACCGATGCGGTGAAGGGTATCCGGGAAGACGCCGTGGCGCAGATGGTGGCCGAGTTCACCGCGCGCGGCGGTAAACTGACCGGCGTGGACGCGGTCTGCGCCTAGTGCCTTAGGCCGCCGCTTCGGGCGGAATGGGAACGTCCTTGGCATCCCGCCAAAGCCGTTCGAGTTGATAGTAGTCCCGCTTCTCCTCGGAGAAGACATGAACGATCACGTCTCCGTAATCGCCCAGGATCCATTCAGCGTTCTCGTATCCTTCGACGCTGACCGGCATCTCGCCGGCCACCTTCTTCATCTGCTGCGACACCTCGTCCCAGATCGCCTGGTTCTGGCGCTGGTTCGTGCCCGAGCAGATGACGAAGTAGTCGGCGAAGGATGTGATCTCGCGAAGGTCCAGGATGCGGAGGCTGGAGGCCTTTTTGGCTTCTGCCGCCCGCAGCGCGATCAACCACGTGGGGCTTGCCGTGGCGGGGGTTGGAACGGAAGGAGGTACTGCCCCTTTTTTCGCTTGTTTTCGCAAGTGTTCGCTTGGAACCTCTCCTTATCCGGTATCGTACTACAATTAGAACAGTGCGCAAGTGTTTTGTTTATTGCGTCTTGATGACGCTCTGGACCGTCTCCGGCCAGAGCCTCTATCAGCGCCAGAGCATCCTCGATAAGGTCACTTCGAGCGCCGCCGACATCGATGACGATACGGTGCTGAAGCGTACTCTCTATGCGCCCATGCGGCCGGACGAGATCTCGGCCGACCAGTGCGACGAGATGGTGCTGGCCGCCGAGCGCCGCGTCAAGCGATTGGAAGAGAAGATCGCCGAGACCCGGCCGCTGATCGAGCAGGGCATCTTTGCGCGCAACGAACTGAAGCCGCTCGAAGAGGAGCTGGACTATCGCCGCCGCACGCTGGAGATGGCGGCCTCCCGGGCCAAGTTCATCCGCGAGCTGGCGGACATGGCGAAGGTGGAGGCGAACTTCGAGGCCTACCAGCTGGACCTGGGGCCGAAGCCCATCCAGGAGCGCTTCGACGGCAGGGGCGCCTTCAGCCCGGCCGTGTTCAAGCGGGTGATCCTGGCCTACCAGGAGCAGTTCGGCAGGGCGCTGCCGGTGAGCGCCAACGGCGAGACTTCGTTCCACAAGGCGCTCGGATATGACCATCGCGGGCGCGTCGATGTGGCGCTTTCACCCGATCAGGCAGAAGGCCAGTGGCTGCGTCAGTTCCTCGAGAAAGAACAGATTCCCTACTATGCGTTCCGGGGCGCCGTGAGCGGAAAAGCGTCGGCCGCTCACATCCATATCGGACCGCCCAGCAACCGCCTGCGTGTGGCAGACTGAGGGGCATGCCCCCTGCACGCATTGAAGTCCTGATCTCCCACGAACGGATCCAGAAGCGCATCGCCGAACTCGGCGCGCAAATCACGGCGGAGTATGCCGGAAGGTCCCTCGTGATGATCGGCGTGCTCAAAGGCAGCTTCATGTTTCTGGCCGACCTGGTGCGGCACGTGGACCTGCCCGTGCGCATCGAGTTCATCGGCACCAAGAGCTACGAAGGCACCACGACCTCGGGCCAGGTGCAGCTGACCAAGGACCTCGACAAGCCCGTGCAGGAAGAGGACGTGCTGCTGGTGGAAGACATCATCGACACCGGCCTGACGCTGAACTACCTGCTGCACGTGCTGCGGCAGAGGGATCCGCGGTCCATCAAGACGGTGGCATTTCTCGACAAGCCTTCGCGGCGCCGGATCGAGGTGGAAGGCGACTACATCGGCTTCACCATCGAAGACAAGTTCGTGATCGGCTACGGGCTCGACTTCGAGCAGCGCTACCGCAATCTGAAAGACCTCTGCATCCTGGTGCCCTAGACGGAAGGGCGCGGCGCCCGAAAAATACGTCTTGACAATAGTTGTTGCAACGCATAATATGAGATTGATGACGGACGCAGGAAAGAAGAGAGCCGGGAGCCGGAGGTGGGGCGGCCGCGAAGAAGCGGCCTACGTCGCCCTGGTAAAGGCGGCGGACCTGCTGTCGCGGCCGTTCGCGCAGTTGATGAAGGCGGAAGACCTTTCGGCGACGCAGTACAACGTGCTGAGGATTCTGCGGGGCGCCCCGGAGGGGCTGACCTGCGGGGAGATCGGCGCGCGGATGATTACGCGCGACCCGGACATCACGCGGCTGCTGGACCGGCTGGAGACGCGCAAGCTGATCGAGCGGAACAGGGACAGCAAAGACCGGCGGGTGGTGCTGACGCGCATCACGGCGGGGGGACTGGAAGCGCTGGCCCGGCTGGACGAACCGATTCAGGAGATGCACCGGAAGCAGTTGGGGCACCTGGGGCGGGAGCGGTTGAAGGCGCTGATGGAGCTGTTGGAGCTGTGCTCCGGCGAGCCCCGGTAGGCTCTTTTTTCCGGAGTAATAGTTGTTTAAACGACTATCGTGAGAAGATATAAAAAGAGAAAGGGATGCAGACAATGACGACTCAGACTTTGACTCAGACGACGACCTGGAACCTGGACCCGGCCCACAGCGTGGCGGAGTTCAAGGTGAAGCACATGATGATTTCGAACGTGAAGGGCCGGTTCACGGGCGTGAAGGGCGAACTGGCGCTGGACGGGGAGAACATCGCCAACTCGAAGATCGAAGCGACGATCGAGGCGGCGACGATCACGACCGGCGAGCCGCAGCGGGACGCGCACCTGAAGAGCGCGGACTTCTTCGACGTGGAGAAGTTCGCGACGCTGGGCTTCCGCTCGACTGGCGTGAAGGCGAAGGGCGACGGCGAGCTGGCGGTGACGGGCGAGCTGACGATTCACGGCGTGACGCGGCCGGTGGTGTTCGAGGTGGAAGGGCCGACGGCGCCGGCGAAGGACCCGTGGGGCAATCTGCGGGTGGCGATCTCGGCGAAGACCAAGATCAACCGCAAGGACTACGGGCTCACCTGGAATGCAGCCTTGGAAACGGGCGGCATCCTGGTGGGCGAGGAAGTCATCATTACTTTAGAAGTTCAATTCGTGAAGGCTTGAAGAGGGGAGGCCCAAAGAGGGAGGGAATGTCATGTCTTTGAGACCAGTGAAGCAGGTATTGCAGACGAAGTCCGTGATGGAGGGCGCGGGGGTGAGGTTGCAGCGCGCCTTCGGGTTTGGGAAGACGAAGGAGTTCGATCCGTTTCTGTTGTTCGACGATTTCCGGAACGACAACCCATCCGACTACCTGGCGGGTTTCCCGTGGCACCCGCACCGGGGGATCGAGACGATCACCTACGTGCTGGCGGGATCAGTGGAGCACCAGGACAGCCTGGGAAACAAAGGCCTGATGACGGGCGGGGACGTGCAGTGGATGACGGCGGGCAGCGGGATTCTGCACCAGGAGATGCCGCGCGGCGACGAGGCGGGGCGGATGCACGGCTTTCAGTTGTGGGCGAACCTGCCGGCGTCGTTGAAGATGACGGAGCCGCGGTACCAGGACATCCCTTCGAAGGAGATTCCTGAGGCGACGGATGACGACGGAACGCGGGTGCGGGTGATCTGCGGCGAGTTCTGGGGGCAGAAGGGCCCGGTGGAAGGAGTGGCGGCGGACCCGAACTACCTGGACATCTCGGTGATGCCGGGCAAGAAGAAGCGGCTGAAGGTGGAGACGACGAGGAATGCGTTCGCGTATGTCTTCGCGGGGTCGGGGACGTTTCGCGACGCATCCGATCCGCAGGCCGTTTTGACGGAGCGGGCGGCGGCGCCGCAGGCCGCTCCGGTGTACGACGTGGCGAACCACTCGCTGGTGTTGTTCGACCGGGGTGACGAAGTGGTGGTGCAGGCCGGCGAGGAAGGGATCCGCTTCCTGCTGGTGTCGGGCAAGCCGCTGGAAGAGCCGGTGGCGTGGTACGGCCCGATTGTGATGAACACACAGGAGGAACTGCAACAGGCGATGGCGGAGCTGCGGGACGGCAGCTTCATCAAGCACAACTGAGCGGCAAGTTCCCGGCGGCAACGGCCCCCGCGCGGTCCTGGAGAGGGACGCGCGGGGGCTTCCTTATTGCAGGCCGGGGATGGAGGCGGGTTTGAGTTCGACGGATTGGGATTGAGAGGGGGCGAGGGTGATTTTGGGTGCGGCGCGGAGAAGTTGTTCGAGAACGTAGGGGCGGTCGAGATCGTCGCGAAGTTCGGGGAGGACGGCGATGGCGCGGTATTCGCCTGGGGGGAGGCCGGAGAACTGAAAACGGCCCTCAGAGTTGCCGTAGGCGGCCTTGAGGGCAACGTGGAGATTCTGGGGCAGGGGCCAGGAACAGAGCACGACCCACGGGGAGGGGATGGGTTGGTTGGATTGAATGACGGAGCCTTCGAGGGCGGCGGGCTTATCGCCGAGGATGAGTTCGAGGGAGTGGGATGGAGCGTAGGGGTTGAGGGTGAGGTGGTTCGGATCGGACGGCGCGCCGTTGTAAAGGAGTTTGGCGAGGTAGTGGGAGGGCGGAGGATTGAGAAGGATCTGGTAGTCGCGGACGGCAATGTTTTCGGCACGGAAGCGGCCCTGAGCGTCGATTGCCGGTGGCCGGTTGACGATGGCCCAGTTTAGGGGGCGGAAGTAGAAAGTGAGCTGGGCGGGATCGGGGAGGGTGGAATCCGGCGCAGTGAACTTGCCGGTGACGGTGACGCCACGCTCCAGGGGCACGGTGAGGGAAGCGTTCCTGTCGGCGATGGTGAACTCCGCAAAGGCCTTTGCGGTGGGGTTCATGATTTCGAGGCGGTATGCGCCGGAGGGGAGGCCGCGGAGGAGGGAGGTGGAGCCGCAGGCGATGTCGCCGACGGAGGTGCCGAGGGAGGGGTTGGAGAGGCTACGGAGGTGGAGGCTGAGGGTGCTGGATTGGGGGCAGACGGTGTCGGGGATTTCCAGGCGGAGGCGGAAGAGCGGGAGTTTGCGGATTTCGATCTTGCCGATGTCGATGTCGGCGCCCGAGTCGGCGCGGATGGGGTAGGCGGAGTCGATGCCGGCGCCGCCGGGCCAGATGGTGACGGGGTAGTCAAGGTCAGTGGCAGTGAGGTCGGCTTCGGTGAACTGGGCAAGAAGACGGTCCTGAGTGGAACTGCGTTCGGGCCTGTTCTGGATCTCACGGGCGGAGGCGAAGCGCTGCGTGACGGTGAACACATACTGGCCGGGACTGAGTTCGGGGAAGGTGAAGCGGCCATCGGCGCCGGTGATGGCGGCGGCGCCACTGGAGGTCCCTGGGACTCCGCGAAAGTAGCGAAACTCATTGGCGATGATGAGATGGTTCTTTACGGGATCCTGGGTGTCTTTGTCGAGGAGGATGCCGGAGAAGCGCACCGGGCGGGCGAGCCAGAAGGTGAGCGTGCGTTTGGGGGATTCGGGTTTGAGGTGAAAGGTGAGGCCAGTGCCTAGCGGTTGGTGCGTGGTGGGGGCGGATTGAAAGCCTTCTTTGGAGACCTGGACTCGGAAGGAGCCTGGGCCGGAGGGGGTGAAGCGGAAAGAGCCGTCGTCAGCGGACTTGGCCTGGCCGCAGAGTTTCTTGGGGGTGAGGGAGCTGGTGGCCTCGCCTTCGTAGCATTCGAGGGTGATCTCGGCAGCGGCGAGCGGGGATTTTGAACCGAATTCAAGGACTTTGCCGGTGATTTCGTAGGCGACGGAAGGTGATTGCGAGAAAGCAGGAATGAGGGAGAGAACCAAGAGGGCGGGGATGGCGACAACTCTGGCCATAGTGGACATGATAGGCGATAGACGCGAGGCTCCGGAGAGTTGTTTCAGGGGAGAGGAGACTGCTGCGCCAGCGGATGTGTTCGGTTAGCCAGGGGGAAGGTGACGCGGCCGCGGGATTTCTGGGCTTCGTAGACGGCACTGATCATCTCGATGGTCCAGCGGCCGTCTTCTTCGCTGCAGGCGGGCTTGCGGTTGAGCTGGATGGCCTGGAGAAGGTCGGCGACCATGAGGGCATTGGCGATGAGGGGCGTGCTGGCACGGACTCCCAGGGGGTCGGCGGCGGGCGGGATCTTCTCCCAGGTCTGGCCGTCCAGGGGCATCCAGGATGGGGAGCGGAGGAGGTAGCCCTGATCGGCGGGATAGACGCCCATGGGGATGAAGATGGCGCCCTGGCTGCCGAGGATGTGGAAGCTGTAGCGGTAAGGATGAGTGGTAGGAGCGGCGCGGGAAGAGAGGTAGGAGTGGACGCCGTCGTTAAAGGCGAAGGTGGCGGCGACCTGGTTGCCGGCGACGGGACCGACGGGCTCCGAGGCGGGGTGGACGTGGCCGGGGGAGAGTTCGTCGCCATCCTGGGTGACGTGGGCGGAGGCCCACTGGGGATTGCCGAGAAAGAGCCGCATGGCGTCGCAAAGGTGGGAGCCGAGGACGAGGAGGTCTTCGCCGCCGGCGCGGCGGTCTTCCTTGCCGCGGGCGCGGATCTCCTGGATGACGCCGATGGCGCCGGTGGTGATGAGCTGTTGGACGCGGCGGGTGAAGGGGGAGCAGCGAAACTGGTGGGCGACCTGGAGCTTGACGCCGGCCTGGCGGACGGCGGCGACGAGGCGATCTGCGGCGGCGAGATCGCCGGCGAAGGGCTTCTCCATGTAGATGTGGGCGCCGGCGGAGGCGGCGGCTTCGACCATGGGGACGCGCTCGCCAGTGGTGCGCGGGCAGATGGCGACGAGGTCGACCTTGTGGGCGCGGAGCATTTCGCGGTAGTCGCGGTAGGAGTTTTCGGCGCCGGTGCGGGCGGCGGCTTGTGCGAGGCCGGCCTCATCGGCGTCGGCGACGGCGACGACGTCAATGTCCTCGAAGGCCTGCCAAACGACATCCATGCCGTGGCCGTAGTTGCCCTGGCCGGTGTGGCCGATGATGGCGACGCGGAACTTGCGGCCTTGGGCGGCCGGGAGGCCGAAGGCGGCGAGCGCGGAGGTGACGAGTGACCTGCGGTCCACGAGAGTCTGACTCAGCATACAACCGCCGGCGGCGCGGTGGGGGGTGCGGCAAGGAGTGAGGGAGAGTGCGGGGATCTGAGCAGGTCACCGGCAAGAGAGGGCCGGCCTGGGCGCTGAGATGGCGCGGTTTCCGGATGCATGGACGGCGGAAGGGTTAGGGGGCGAGAAACTCGGCGAGCTGGAGATGGCCGTGGCGGGCGGCGGTGGCGGAAGGGAGTTCGGCCCAGTCTTCGTTGAGGAGGGTGGGATCGGCTCCATGGTGGAGGAGGGTGCGGGCGAGTTCGAGGTGGCCGCGGGCGGCGGCGGCGTGGAGCTGCGTGGCGCCGAGCCAGTTGCGGTGGTTGGGATCAGCGCCGCGGCGGAGGAGCCAGGCGGCGAGTTCGGGGGTGGCGGCGCTGCCGGTGGGGGCGACGGTGATGAGGCCGGGACGGCGGCTGAGAAGAAGTTCGACGGCGGGCTGGTGGCCTTCGGAGAGGGCGTTGAAGAAGGCCTCTTCGGTGATGGGGTCGGCGGAGGCGGCGATGAGATCGAGATCGCCGTCGTAGCAGGCGATGTCGAGGGGGATGGTGGCTCCGCGGGCGGCGAGGAGGGCTGAGATTTCGGGCGAGGATTTGGCGGCCCAGAGGGCGTTGCCGGAGGATTCGGTGGCGGAGCTGGGGTTGGCGCCGTGATCGAGGAGAAGTTGGACGAGTTCGAGGCTGCCGGTGTCGACGGCTTCGCGGAGGGCGCCGCCGAAAGGAGCGATGGGTTCGGGGATGTTGGGATCCGCGCCGCGCTCCAGGAGAAGGCGGACGGCGTCGATGTGGCCGGCGCAGGCGGCGCTGCGGAGGGCGAGGCCGGAGTGGTAGGCGGTGTAGGGCGGGACTTGATTGACGAGGGCGGGGTCGGCGTCGAGGAGCGCGCGGATGCGCGGGAGATCGTTGAGCCAGGCGGCGGTGGAGAGGTCGTAGTAGGCGCCGCGCTCGATGAGGAGGCGGGCGAGGTCTCTGGGGGAGGGGGTGTGGGCGTGGGGGATCTCACGCCAGGCGCGGAAGTGGTAGTCGCCGGCGGTGAGGTGGATGGGGGCGGCGCCGTCGGTGCGTTGGTGATTGATGTCGGCGCCATGCTGGAGGAGAAAGTCGATCAAGGGGAGCTGGCGGGTGAGGACGGCCCAGTGGATGGGCTGATTGCCACGGTGGTCGGCGGCGTGGATGAGGGACGAGTCGGATTGAAGAGCGGAGAGGATTTCAGGGAGGGTGCGGGTGCGGATGAGGGCGGCGACTTCGTCGCCCTGGGGGCAGATGTGGAAGCGCTGAAGTAGGTGGTTTTCGAGGAGATGGACGATGGCGGTGTAGCCGCGCGCGGCGGCGAGGGGGAGGGTGGGGGGCACGCCGGGTCCGGTTTTGGGGAGGGCGCCGGCGCGAAGGAGGAAGGAGGCGGCGTCGAAACGGTTCTCCTGCACGGCGAAGTGGAGAGGGGTATGGTACTGAAATTCGCAGGTGAGGAGCGCGGGGGTGCGGGCGGCGAGCGATTGGAGCTTCCGGACGTCGCCGGCGTGGGCGGCTTGGAGCATGGCCCAGACGTCGAGGCCCCGGCCCCGGGACCAGGGGAGGTAGTCGGAGGTATTGAGGGCCTCGGGCTGGTACACAGCTATTTGTAGGCGACGACCATGGAGTCCGGGCCGGCGAGGTGGTGGACTTCGGTGCGGCGGAAGCCGGCTTCGTGCATCCACCGCTGGCAATCGGCGGCGGTGTAGTCGAAACCGTCGCTGGTTTCGATGAGCATGTTGAGGCTCATGAGGAGGCCGAAGGCGTTCTGGCGGCGATCGTCGTCGATGATGGCTTCATAGACGATGAGGGCGCCGTCTTTGGGGAGGGAATCGTAGGCCTTGCGAATGAGCATTTGCTTGGTGGGGAGGCCCCAGTCGTGAAGGATGTGGCCCATGGTGATGACGTCGGCCTTGGGGAGGAGGCGCTTGAAGAAGTCGCCGGACTGGAACACAAGGCGGCTGGAGAGGTTGTGGGCTTCGACGTATTCCTCGAAGATGGGGGCGACTTCGGGGAGATCGAAGCCGATGCCTTGGAGGTGGGGGTTGGCGGCGGCGATTTGAACGGCGAGGTCACCCTGGGCGGTGCCGATGTCGGCGTAGGTCTGGTAGCGGTCCCAGGGGAATTTGCGGGCGATCAGGTGATTGGAGCCGCGGCTGATGCCGGACATGGCGGCGAGGAATTCGCGGAGGCGGGCGGGGTCTGCGTAGAGGGCTTCGAACAAGGGGAGGGAGCCGTCGCGGGACTCGTTCTGGGGGCGGCCGGTCCGGAGAGCTTCGGTGAGGTGGCTCCAGTGGGTATAGAGGCGGTGGTTGGCCATCTCGAGAATGCCGCCGATGTAGGCAGGCTTGCGCTTGTCGAGGAAGAGGTCAGTGGAAGGGGTATTGGAGTAGACGCCTTCGGGCGAGCGCTGGAGGAAGCCGAGGGCGACGAGGGCGTCGAAGAAGTCCTGCGCGGAGCGGGGGTGGAGGCCGAGCCGGCCGCGGAGGTCAGTGAGGGGGAGAGGATGTTTGGCGAGTTCGGTGAAGAGCTCGAGTTCGATGGCGGAGAGCAGGGTTTTGGAGGCCCAGAAGGCTAGGCCGGTTTGGAGGATGTGGTCAGGCGACGGGGTGGAATCGGGCATAGAGTAGCTCCCTCAGACGTGCGGAAAGTCCCAGATGCAGTGGGCGGGCCAATGCATTCAATGGAGATTAGTATAGGGGCTATTGAGGCGGATGTGGTGGGAGCGGGCGCCTGGCAGGGACGGCGGTGAGGAGACAGGGGGGGGACGCGGGCGGCAGTCCTCGTGCTGGATTCGTTGGGAAGCAAACTAGCGGAAGTTGGCGACGCGGAGGATGTCGGAGTTGGGGGAGTCCAGACGGACGGTGAGGAGGGACTTCTCGTCGGGGGAGAGGGAAAAGGGGCCGATGCCGAGGGGGAGGATGGGTTCGGGGTAGTCGGCGATGAGGCGGGTGGCGCGGGTTTGGAAGTCGAGGTAGTAGAGAGACTGCAGGGCGGAGGATTTAGGGCGGGTGCCGAGGTAGTAGATGCCGTGCGGCGAGAGGGCCCAACAGGAAGTGCAATAGGGGACGAGTCCTTCGAGGATGCGTTCCGACTTGCCGGTGGTGAGATCGAGACGGGTGAGAGTGGTGTCGGCGGGTTCGCGGACAAAGTAGAGCGCCTTGCCATCGAGGGCGATGCCGAGGGAGAGGGCTCGCGAGTTGGCGACGACTTCCGGCGAACCGGAGGGGAGCGGGTAACGGGTGATGGCGCCGAAGCCGGCGGCGTAGACGGAAAGGCCGTCGGGGGCGAAGACGGGATGGACGCCGCGGAAGCCGGCGTTGCGGACGGTCCAGGCGCGGCCGTCGTCGGTGGCGAGGAAGACATCCTGGGAGATGGCATCGTTGCAGACGAGGGTGCGGCCGGAGGGGTGCCAGCGAGGGACGGAGGGCCGGATGGCGCCGCGGGTGACCTGGACGGGGTTAGCGCCGTCGGCGGCGGAGACCCAGATGTGCTCGGCGCCGGAGCGGTCTGAGCGGAAGGCGATGTGTGAGCCGTCGGGGGAGAACTGCGGGGAGGCGTCCTGGCCAGAGGAGGCGAGGACGCGGTGCCAGGAGGGGGGATTGGTGAAGTCGAGGCGCCAGACGTTGGGATCGTTGGGGACGACGGAGTAGACGAGCGTGGAGGTGCGGCGGGAGAAGGTGAACTGGATGGGGTATTCGGCGTAGACGGAGGTGGAGGAGGGCTTTTCGCCGGCGCGGATGCGCCAGAGGCGGAAGGCGCCGTCACGGGAAGAGGCGGCGAGGAGGGTGCCGGGAACGTCGGACCAAGCCTGGGCGGAGACCTGGCGGGAGTCGGTGGTGAGCTTGGTTGCGGAGCCGCCAGTGACGGGCATGGTGAAGAGTTCCTGGTAGCTGCGATGGAAGGCGCGGATGAAGGAGATGGTGCGGCCGTCGGGAGAGAAGCGGGGCGCGACATCGCCGATGATCATCTCTTCGGGCTGGGAGAGGGGCGTTTTGCGTCCGGAGGCGAGATGAACGAGAAAGATGGAAAGGGGCTCGCTGAGCGAATTGGTGTCGTCGATGGCGAGGGTGGCGCCATCGGGCGACCAATCGAGGTGCGAATAGGCGAGGCCGAAGCGAGTGGGGAGGATGGAGGTGACGATGCGTTCCGGGCCTCCGTTGAGGGGCAGGATGACGACTTCGGCGGTGGAAGATCCGAAACGGAGGCAGGCGATGGACTGGCCGTCGGGGGACCATGCGGGGCTGGACCAGGCGGCGTTCGAGACCGGGGTGAGGCGGCGGGGCGACGAATCAGAGAGGGGTTGAATCCAGATGCCGGGGGGCTGGGTGGCGTCCTGTTCCCAGACGAAGGCGACCATGGAGCCGTCGGGCGAGATGGCGGGTTGGGACTCCTGGCCACTCAGGCGAGTGATGGGGGAGAAGACGGCCTGAGACTCCGCTTGGGGTTTGCGGTAATAGAAGAGAAAAGCCGCGGCCAGGATGGCGATGGAGATGGAGAGAATGGCGGCGGAGACCCAGCGGGCGGAAGAGGCGGAGGAGGGATTGGGCGTGGGGTGGGGGCCGGCAACCGGCGGGGCGGAGTGGGGAGATTCGGCGGGGTGGATGGCATCGGCCGCGGTGTAGGATTCGACGTTAACGGGTCCGATGAGACGGTATCCACGGCCGGGGAAGGTCTCAATGAAAGCGGGGTCACCCTTTTCGGCATTGAGGGCGCGGCGGATGACGGCGATGTTTTGAGTGAGGTTCGCTTCGTCCACAATCCGGTCCTGCCAGACGAATTGGATGATCTCTTCCTTGGTTACCACCTGCGGCGAACGTTCGGCGAGAATCAGTAACGTTTCAACGGCCTTGCGGTTGAGACGAACGGGATCACCGTCTCTGAGCACTACGAGAGCAACCGCGTCGAGACGGAAGGGACCGAAGTGGAGCAGTTGCCGTTTTTCCAATGCGTTACAACCCTATTTTAGGATCTTCTTAGAAACTTATCAGGGCGGGTTTCTTGAAGTGAGAGGAGAACTAAGGCAATTCTAAGCTGGTTCCAGTTTAACGCAACGTTCAAGTTCGCTCAGCTGCGAACTGACATATCTATTAAGGGAAAAGATGATTCTCGGCAGACTCGGGGCGGCGGCAACGGCGAGGAAGGTGGGTGGGGGCGGGGTGCGTGCGGGGATTGACGGGGGCGCGGCGGGAGGCGCAGAAAGCAAGGGGAAGACGGGGGAGGGGATATGAACTCGAGTCGAATCGTGATGGTGGCGCTGGCGGGGATGATGAGCGCGGGGGGGGCGAGCGTCGGGGAGTTGAAGAGAGGGTTTGAGCGGCCGGGCGCGGAAGCCCGGATCATGATGCGGTGGTGGTGGTTTGGGCCGGCGGTGGAGAAGAGCGAGATCGAGCGGGAGTTGCGGGCGATGAAGGCCGGGGGCCTGGGCGGGGTGGAGATCCAGCCGGTTTACCCATTGTCTTTGGACGATGAGGCAAAGGGGATTCGGAACCTGAAGTATTTGTCTCCGGAGTTCATGGAGGCGTTGCGGTTTGCGGGCGAGAAGGGCCGGGAGTTGGGACTGAGGGTGGATGTGACGCTGGGGAGCGGATGGCCGTTTGGCGGGCCGGCGATCGACCGGGGGCTGGCGGCGCCGAGGCTGCGGGTGGAGGCGCTGAGCGCAGCGCCGCGATTGAGAAACGGAGAGCGGGTATTGGGAGAGTATCCGCAAGCGGGCGTGCGATTTATCGAAGGAAGGACGGGGCAGATGGTGAAGCGCGCCTCATACGGCGCGGAGGGATATGTTCTGGATCACTACAGCCGGGCGGCGTTGGACGCTCACCTGGCGGCGGTGGGTGAACCGTTACTGAAGGGCTTTGGGCCGCAACCTCCGTACGCGATTTTCTGCGACAGCCTGGAGGTGTTTGGCTCGGACTGGACGGGCGACCTACCGGCGGAGTTCCAGAAGCGGAGGGGCTACGACCTGATGCCGCTGCTGGCGTCGTTGACGGGCGAATATGACGAAGCCAAGGGGGCGGTGCGGAACGACTGGGCGCAGACGCTGACGGAGCTGTGCGAGGAGAGGTTTCTGAAACCGCTGCAGGAGTGGGCGGGCCGCCACGGCACGAAGCTGCGGGCGCAGACGTATGGGACGCCGCCGGTGACGTTGTCGAGCCAGCGGTATGTGGATTTGGCGGACGGGGAGCAGACGCAATGGCGGAGGTTGTCGTCGTCGCGCTGGGCGGCGTCGGCGAATCATCTATTGGGCCGGCAGGTGACGAGCTCGGAGACGTGGACGTGGCTGCATTCGCCGACGTTCGCGGCGACGCCGCTGGACGTGAAGGCGGAGGCGGACATCCACTTCGTGCAGGGGGTGAATCAGTTGATCGGGCACGGCTGGCCGTACTCGCCGAAGGCGGCGGGGCAGCCGGGCTGGGGCTTTTATGCGGCCGGGGTGTTCAACGACAGCAATCCGTGGTGGAATGCGATGCCGGAGCTGGCGCTGTATCTGCAGCGAGTGAGCTGGCTGATGAGGCAGGGGCAGGCGGTGAGCGACGTGGCGCTGTTTCTGCCGGTGGCGGATACGCGGGCGCGGTTCACGGCCGGAACGGGACGAGTCTCGGTGGACCGGCACGTGGATGAGGCAATGGGCAGGAAGGTGATTCCGGCGCTGCTCGAGGCCGGGTACAACTTCGACGCGGTGGACGATGGGCTGTTGAACGAGGCGCTGGCGCGCGGCGCGTACAGAGTGGTGGTGCTGCCGCGGGTGGAGCGGATCTCCGTAGAGAGCTACCGCAAGCTGGAGCGGTATGCGAACGCCGGCGGGCTGGTGGTGGCGCTGGGCGCGAAGCCGCGGCTGGCGCCGGGACGGGCGGGAGCGGAGGCGGGATCGAAGGAGATCGCAGAGATCTCGCAGAGGATGTTTGCAGGCGGGCGGGGTGTTTTTGTGGTGGATGAGGCGGAGTTGATCCAGGCGCTGAACGCACGGGTTGGCGCGGACATGAAGTGGGCTCCGGCGAACGAGGCGCTGGCCTATGCGCACCGCAGCGCGGGCGGAGCGGAGATCTACTTCGTGGCGAACACGGGCAACGTTCCGTATGAAGGGAAGCTGGAGTTTCGAGCGAGCGGCAGGACGGCCGAGGCGTGGGACGCGCTGAGCGGGCGGCGAGGCGGATTCAGCGGGCGGGTGTCGCTACCTGCATATGGCTCAGTGGTGATCGTGATGGGAGAGGGCGCGGACGCGGCGGTGGAGACGGAGCGTCCGAGCGGGCGGGCGCTGGACTTGAGCGCGGATTGGGAGGTGAGCTTTGAGGGATTGGAGAAGAGGTCGAAGCTGAGCGCGGGGCAGTCGTGGACGGAGGACGAAGCGACGCGGTTTTTCTCCGGAGTGGCGGTGTACGAGAAAGAGGTTCAGGTGGGGCGGGAATTCCTGCATGCGCGGCTGGAGTTCGGAGAGGGCAAGGCGATGGCGGTGGGACCGGCGCGCCAGGCGGGCATGAGGGCCTGGCTGGAGGGTCCGGTGCGCGACGCGGCGGTGGTTTTCGTGAATGGAAGGCGGGCCGGGGCGGTGTTTGCGCCGCCGTACCGGCTGGACCTGACGGGATTCCTGCAAGAGGGCAAGAACAGCCTGAGGATCGAGGTGGCGAACACGTCGCTGAATCTGATGGCGAAGAAGGGCGAGCCGGACTATCGCGACGTGACCGCGAAGTACGGGGACCGCTTCCAGATGCAAGACATGAAAAAGATGACGCCAGAGCCGTCGGGATTGCTGGAGAAAGTGAGACTGGTGGCCCGGTGAGCGAAGCGATCGAGAGGTGTGCGGAGTGGGCCGGCCGGCTTGGGAAGCCGGTGGCGCAGTCCGTGTGGGGTAGCGGCCGGAGCGAGAATACGCAGTTTTGTGGTTTTGTTCCAAAGCAGCCCGGCATGCCATGCGGGCGGCAGAGCACCCTAACAGGGGTGCAGTCAGCTTCAGGGTTGCGGCGGAAGTCCGGGGGAGACTCCGGAGGACGCCGCGGTCAACATCAGCCGGAGCCACCGCGATACGGGGTGAAGCGGGGCTGTGGCAAAGCAGCCAGCCGAAGACTGGGGACAGCCGGAGGCAAGGCAGAAGTCAAGGGAAAGAGAGGTTAGTCAATGAACTCGCGAATGACAGCGATAATCGCGGTTCTCGTATTGCTGGCGGGCGTACCCATGTGGGCGCAGGACGCCAGGGGAACCATTTCAGGAAGAGTGACGGACCCGAGCGGCGCGATACTGGCGGGCGCTCAGGTGGTGGTCACGAACATCGCCATGGGCACGAAGACGTCCCTGGCGACCAACAACGAAGGCCGGTATCTGGCGCCAGTGCTTCCGCCGGGCATGTACCAGGTGGAAGTGACGGCGACGGGCTTCAAGAAAGCGGTGAGGAGCGACGTAGAACTGCGGATCGGCGATCGTCTGGACGTCAGCATGACGATGGAGATCGGCGCGCAGGAGCAATCAGTGACGGTGACGGGCGAGCTGCCGCTGTTGAATTCGGAGACGGCATCGATCGGCACGGTGGTGGACTCGCAGAGAGTGGCGAACCTGCCTTTGTCGTACGGCAATCCGTTCCTGCTGATCGGCCTGACGGCGGGCGTGACGTTCAACGGCAGCGTGCGGCTGGACCGGCCGTTCGAGCCGACGCACATCGTGAACTACTCGATGGGCGGCACGCGGGGCAACCTGAACGACATCACGATCGACGGCGCGCCGACGACGGCGACGGCGAACGCGAACGAAGTGACGGCGTCGTATGTGCCACCGACGGACATCGTGCAGGAGTTCAAGGTACAGACGGCGACGTTCGACGCGCAGTTCGGCCAGACGCAGGGCGGCGTGACGAGCATCAGCATCAAGAGCGGCACGAACCAGTTCCATGGAAGCGCGGGTTATTCGTTCACAAGGCAGTCGATGTGGGCGAACGACTTCTTCAACAACAAGAAGGGCCTTGCGGTTCCGAATTTTTCATTCGACCGGTGGGGCGGCTCGATCAGCGGTCCGGTGACGATTCCGAAAGTCTACGACGGCAAGAACAAGACGTTCTTCCTGTGGGGCTATGAAGGGATCAAGGACTCGCGGCCGCGGCACGACGACACGACGAACACGGTGCCGACGCCGGCGATGATGAACGGCGACTTTTCGGCGCTGACGGCGGCGGGCGGATCGGCGTACACGATCTACGACCCGGCGACGAGAATTCAGCTGGCGAACGGCCGGTTCCAGCAGACGGCGTTTCCGGGCAACAAGATTCCGACGGCTCGATTCGACAAAGTGGGCACGTCGATTCTGAAGTACTATCCGGCGACTCCGAAGTCGACGGGCGATGCCTTCGGCATTGGCAACTACACCGACGCATCACTGGCGGAAAAGGCCGACTATTACAACAACACGGTGCGCGTGGACCAGAACATCGGCGACAGGCAGCGCCTGTTCGTGCGCTATAGCCAGTACCGCCGGGACAGCCTCTACAACGACTACTTCGGGAACGCGATGACGGGCATCCAGTTCCTGTTCGACTCAAAGACGGGCATGATCGACCACGTGATCACGCTATCGCCGACGATGGTGCTGAACTCGCGATACAGCTACAACCGCTTCATTCGCGGCTCTGACGGCAGCCCGGCGGGGATGGGTTTCGACATCACGCAATTGGGGTTCTCGCAGCAGTATGCCAGCCAGGTTCCGCCGGACATTGCGCGCTTCCCGCGCATCAACCTGACGGGCTATATCAGCAACGGGTTTACGGGCGAACTGCGCCCGGTGAACAACCACACGGCGTCGACGACGTTGACGAAGGCGCTAGGCAAGCACTCGATCAAGGCCGGCATGGAGTTCCGCATCTACCAGGAAGCGGACAAGTTCTTCAGCAACGCGCAGACGGGCCAGTACACGTTTGACGCGACCTGGACGCGCGGTCCGCTGGACAACTCGGCGACGGCGCCGGGCAGCATTGGACAGTCGGTGGCATCGCTGTTGCTGGGCCTGCCTGGATCGGGCAGCATCGCGCGATCGGCCGATTACATCGAGCAGTCGAACTCGTGGGGCTTCTTCATTCAGGACGATTTCAAGATCACTAATCGCCTGACGCTGAACCTCGGCATCCGGTATGAATTGGAGACGCCGCTGCACGAGCGGTATAACAAGTCCACGCTGTCGTTCGATCCGGCCTACAAGCAGGACATCAGCGACACGGCGCTGGTGAATTACGCGAAGATCTACCCGAACATCAGCGGCGGATTCCCGGAACTGCCGGTGAGCGCGTTTTCGAGCAACGGCGGCATGACGTTCGCCGGGGTGAACGGCAATCCGACGGGGTTGTACAACACGCCGAAGAACGTGTTCCTGCCGCGTATCGGCCTGGCATACCAGGTAGGCCAGCACACGGTACTGCGCTCGGGCTTCGGCATGTTCGCGGGCTTCCTGGGCGAGCGGCGCGGCGACGTGCAGCAGAACGGCTGGAACCAGAACACCACGATGGTGCTGACGCGGGACAACGGCTTGAACTGGCTGACGACGCTGGCGAATCCGTATCCGAGCGGCGTCACTGAGCCGAAGGGCAACAGCGACGGCTACAAGACGTTTCTGGGCCAGGGCTTCACGTTCTTCAACCAGAATCCGAACATCCCGATGACCATGCGCTGGGAGTTCGGCCTGCAGCAGGAGTTCAAGGGCTATGCGTTGGACGTGAACTACATTGGCAGCAAGACCAGTCACACCGAAGTGACCCGGAACATCAACGCGCTGCCGCGGCAGTACTGGAGCACAAAAACGCTGCGCGACGATGCTAACAACAACTATCTGAGCGCGGCGATTTCGAATCCGTACTACCAGTTGGTGCCGGGCAACACGCAGGGCACCTACACGAGCGCGACGACGACGCGGCAGGCGCTGCTGGCGCCGTACCGGGTGTTCGGCTCGAACGCGATCAACTCGACGGAGAACTCGGGCTTCTCGTGGTACCACGGCCTGCAGATGAGCGTGAACAAGCGCTTCGCCAAGGGCTTCACGGTGATGGGCAGCTACACGTTCTCGAAGTGGATGCAGGCGGTGAATCTGCTGAACGCGGTGGACAAGGCTCCGATCCACGAGATTTCGGACGCCGACGCGCCGCACCGGATCAACTTCAGCTCGATCTACGAACTGCCGTTCGGAGACGGGAAGAAGTTCCTGGCGGACCAGAACCGGTTCGTCAAGAGCCTGGTGGGCGGCTGGCAGGTGTCCGGCATCTGGACGCTGCAGAGCGGCTTCCCGCTGGCGTGGGGCAACGCGATCTTCTACGGCGATCCCTCGTCGATCCTGCGGCCGCTTGACCAGCGCACGCCGGAGCAATGGTTCAACATCGCGGGCTTCGAGCAGGCGAGCAACAAGCAACTGCTGGGCAACCAGCTGCGCTGGTGGCCGTTCCGGTTCTCCACGCTGCGCCGGCAGCGGATGAACAACGTGGACCTGGCCGTGATCAAGAACACGCGGATCACGGAAGGCACGCGGGTTGAGTTCCGCGCGGAAGCGCTGAACGCAATGAATCACCCGTACTTCCCGTCGCCGAACATGACGGTGACCACGGCGCAGAGCGCGGCAGACACCGGGTTCGGCCAGATCAACGCATCGACGATGGACAACTACGCACGCAGGATCCAGCTGAGCCTGCGATTCCTGTTCTAAGAGTCCGCAGTTCCGACCGGCCCCAACGGACCGGCCGGCATTGAGCAAAGGCCGGCCCGCCTCGGTAGAGCGGCGAGCCGGCCCTTTTTGCGATTTGGTTTCGAAAACAGAGGCAATCTCAGTATTCTGGATGCAGTGAAGAGAAGAGACCTACTTTCCACTCTGCCGCTGACGGGCTATTCGCTGATTGTGAACGGGCAGGAGCTTGCGGCCCCGGGTAAGGATTCCTTTACGCGCATCGCGCCGCCGGGGGCGCAGCGGGGCGCCTTCCGCCAGGAGCCGCATATGACTCTGGTGGAACTGAGCGCGGACCTGTGCGTAGCGGGCGGCGGGCTGGCCGGAGTGTGCGCGGCGCTGAGCGCGGCGCGGCATGGGCTGAAGGTGGTGTTGCTGCAGGACCGATCGCGGCTGGGCGGCAATTCATCGAGCGAAGTGAAGATGCACGTGGTGGGGTCGAATTCGCACAAGGGCCGGCCAGGGTGGCGCGAGGGCGGAATTATCGAGGAGCTGCGACTGGAAGACGCGGCGCGGAATCCGCAACGCTGCTGGGAGCTGTGGGACCTGCTGCTCTACGACAAGATCGTGAGCGAAGCGAATATCACGCTGCTGCTGGAGACGACTCTGTACGCGGCGGAGATGAAAGGCGGGAAGATCGAGCGGGTGCTGGCGCGGTGCGATAAGAGCGAGCAGGTGTACCGGATTGCGGCACCGATGTTTGTGGACGCCACGGGGGATTCGCGGCTGGCGCTGGAAGCGGGGGCGGAGTTCCGCACCGGCCGGGAGGCGCGCAAGGAGTTCAATGAGAGCCTGGCTCCGGTGGAGAAGGACGAAGAGACGTTGGGGTCGAGCATTCTCTTCACCTCCAGGAACTACGGCAAGCCGATGCCGTTCACACCGCCGAAGTGGGCGCGAAAGGTGAGTAAGGAACATCTGAAGTTCCGGTCGACGAACAGCTGGGAGTACGGCTACTGGTGGATTGAATGGGGTGGAAATCTGGACATCATCCGCGACAACGAGCGGATCCGGTTCGAGCTGCTGGCGATCACGATGGGCGTGTGGGATTACATCAAGAACAGCGGAGACCATCCGACGTCTGAGACGTGGGCGCTGGACTGGGTGGGGATGATGCCGGGCAAGCGGGGGAGCCGGCGCGTGGTGGGCGACCATCTGCTGACCGAGCACGACCTGCTGAGGGGCTTGGCCGACGACGCGGTGGCGATAGGGGGCTGGCCGATGGACGACCATCCGCCGGGAGGATTCGACCGGCCGGACCTGCCGCCGAACACGGTGCTGAAGACGCCGGAGGTTTACAACATCCCGTTGCGGTCGTTGTACAGCAAGAACATTCCGAACCTGATGATGGCGGGGCGGAACATCAGCGCGACGCACGCCGCGTTCACCTCGACGCGAGTGATGGCGACCTGCGCAGTGATCGGGCAGGCGGTGGGGACGTCGGCAGCGCAGTGCCTGAAGGGAAAGATCACGCCGCGGCAGCTGGCGGGGGACAGGCGGAGGGTGGCCGAACTGCAGCAAACGCTGCTGCGGGACGACCAGTCTCTGCGCGGAATCAGGAACGAAGACCCGCTGGACCTGGCCCGCGCGGCCCAGGCGAGCGCCTCGGCCGAGGAGCCGCACTACGAGGCGGCGACGGTGCTGGCCGGGTGGGTGCGGGACATTCCGGGCAAGGAGATCCACCAGTGGGCCGGCCGGCTGAATGGGGGGAGCGCGTGGATCGAGTTGAAGTTCGAGAAGCCGGTGAAAGTGAGCCAGGTGCAGCTCACGTTCGACACGGGGTTCCAGCGCGAGTTGACACTTTCGTCGTCGGACAGCGCGATGAAGGGCGTGGTGCGAGGGCCGCAGCCGGAGACGGTGAGAGACTACCGGGTGCTGGCGGGCGGCAAGGAAGTGGCAAAGGTGTCGGGCAACGTGCAGAGGCTGCGGCGGCACCGGTTCGCGCCGACGGAGACGGATCGAGTGCGGATTGAGATCACGGCGACAAATGGGAGCGAGATGGCGCGGGTGTTTGAGGTGCGGTGCTACGCGTAGGGGCGGCAGCTCGCGCGGCCGAATCGTGTTTATGGCCGGCGCCGCGGCGGCGGCGTTCGGGGTGAGGCTGGGCGGGCCGTTGTAGACTGGGAGGATTCTTAGACCGCGTTCGTGCTAAGGCAGCGGGGCCGTGCGGCTCCAAAATCCTGGGAAAAGGGGCTGGACCTTGGCATGAAAACGGCAGCGATTCCGTATCGGGTGGCGGACTTTCTCAAGCAGCACCCTCCATTCAGTTCGATGGATGAGACGGAGCTGGTAGCATTGGCGGCGCGGGGGCGGGTGAAGTTTCACGAACCGGACGAGTACCTGTGCTGGCAGGATGCGCGCTTCGGCCAGTTTGTGTTCGTGATCCAGCAGGGGAGCGTGACGCTGTGGGACGAGAAGGCGGAAAGGCCGGCGCTGCGGGACATCCGGGGGACCGGGGACGTGGTGGGGCTGGAGCGGTTTCACGGCGCGGAGAAGAGCCAGTATTCGGCAAAGTCAGCGAGCGAGGTAGTGGTGTATGCGCTGCACGCCGACGACTTTGGAGCGCTGCTGGCAAGGTACCCGGAGGCGCGGCAGTATGTGGAGGCGCACACGGCAGTCACGGCTGGGTATCAGGCGCACACGGGCAAGCCGCCGGCGCACGAGATTCCGGTGGAGGCGCTGGCGGAGAGCGGCGTAGAGCTGGCCTGCCCCAGGCGGACAACGATTAGGGAAGCGGCGCGAGTGTTGGCGGCGAGCGGGGACGCGGTGCTGACTCTGACGGATCCACCGGCCTACGTCACAGCGGAAGATTTCGTGAGGTGGATTGCGGAGGGCGACGGAAACGCGGAGGCGCCGGCGCAGGAGATTGCGCGAGTGCTGGAGGTTACTGTGGGCCGGGCCTCGACGGCGAGCGAGTGCGTGCTGGCGCTGGCGCGATCAGGAACGGCGGTGGCGGCGGTGACGGTGGACGGATTACCGGGGAGCCCGATTGAGGGAGTGGTTTCGGCAGCGCGCCTGGGGAGCGCGTTTGGCGAGCATCCGTTGGAGATTCTGCGGGCGGCGGAACGGGCGCGCAGCCTGGAAGAGCTGGCGGCGCTACAGGCGAGGGCGCGGGGGTGGATGCAGGAGAGCCTGGCGCCGGGGGCGATGGAGTGGCTGGCGGCGTACGGGGGCCAGTTGAACCGGCGGCTGGTGGAGCGGGCGGCAAGGCTGAGCGGACTGGGGGATGAGAGCGCAGTGTGGTGCTTTGCGGGGAGCGCGGGGCGGCAGGAGCTGCTGACGTGCAAGGCGCCCCGGGTGGCGGTGATTGGCCGGCCGTTTTCAGGGCTGGCGGAGGTATTGGCGGCGTGCGGATTTGTGGAGGCGGAGGAGGCGGAGACGGGCAGCCGGGAGGAGTGGGTAGAGCGGTTTGCGGGTTGGATCCGCGATCCGATTCTGCAGCAGGTCTACCTGGCGCGGGAGTGGTTCGATCTGAGTCCGGCGTGGGGACCAGCGGGCGCATTTGAGGAGCTGGCGGCGAGGGTGAAGCTGGAACTGGCGCGGGAGCGCGGGTTCCTGCACATCATGGCGAACGACTGCCTGGGCAATCTGCCGCCATTGACCTTCTTCCGGGACGTGGTGGTGGAGGAGAGCGGGGCGCGGACGGACACGTTCCGGCTGAAGAGCAGCGCGTTGACGCCGCTGGTGGATGTGGCGCGCGTATTCAGTCTGGCTTCGGGGGCCGTGCTGGGCGCGTCGAGCATCGAGCGGTTCGCGTGGGCGGCTGAGTTGCTGCCGGAACGGGCGGAGGTGTTCCGTGAGGCGGCCGAGACGATGAAGGTAGTGCTGTATCACCAGGCGCGCGCGGGATTGCGATTGGGGCACGAGGGGAGAGAGATTCCCCTGTCGATGCTGAGCCGGTACGACCGGCAGGCGCTGAAGAGCGGGTTCCGCAGCCTGCATGCGCTGCTGGAGTTCGCCGCGGACGGCGCGTGGCTGGAGGAAGCGTGAGCTGGACGGACGCGACGCCGGTGGGAGAGGTCCGCTTCGTGTTGCTGGACACGGAGACAACGGGACTGGACCCGCGCAAAGACCGGATTGTGACGATGGGGGCGATTGCGGTGGTGGGCGGGGAGATTCTGATAGAAGACTCGTTCGAAGCGCTGGTGAGGCTGCCTCATAACTCGAGTTCAGTGACGGTGCACGGGGTGACCCGGGAAGAGAGCCAGAGGGGCGTGGAAGAGGCGGAGGCGCTGCAATTGTTCCGCGAGTACCTGAAAGACGGTGTGATTGTGGGGCACCACATCGGGCACGATGTGGAGACGCTGAACGCGGGCTACGAGAGGCACTTCGGCTTCCGGATGGAGAACCGCAGCCTGGACACGATGGAACTGGCTCTGAACCTGGAGCGGGATGGAGCGTTCGGCGCTGCGGAGGAGATGCGGGATTTCTCCCTGGACGCGCTGTGCGCGAGATTTGAAGTGGTGCCGCACGACAGGCACACGGCACCGGGCGATGCGTTCATGACAGCGCTGGTGTTCCAGCGGCTGCTGCGGCTGGCGGCGCGCAGCGGTCGCGCGACGCTGGGGCGGCTGTGCGAGGCGTATGAGCCGGAGGCTAGCGCACGGGGGGAATGCGGATGAGGGCCGTGCGGGCCTTGGGGTCTTCGCTGATGCGGCTGAGGCAGTAGGTGGAGCCGTCGGCGCCGATGGCGATGGAGTTGACGTAGTTGGGACGCTGGCCGTTGGCGTAGAAGATGGGGCCGTGGTCGATGTAGTGGCGGGAGGGGATGTCGTAGGTGACGAGGTGGAGGTTTTCGAGGCCCTTGGATTCGCCCTTGGCGGTGGAGTCCTTGCCTTTGACCCGGCGGCCGTTTTCGTAGACGGGCCCACCGGTGAGGTAGTGGATGGTGCGGCCGTCGGGGCTGAGGGCGAAGCCGAGGTAGCCGTAGCTGAACTGGTCGAACATGCCGCTCAACTGGGAGGGCTTGGAGGTGATGCGGTCGATGACTTCGACGGTCTCGGAGGCGGGGAGGAAGCGGAAGAGGTAGCCGGAGTTTCCGTGGACGCCGTAGACGGCATTCTCGCCGGCGTAGTAGAAGGTCTGGCGCCAGTTGTAGCCCATGTGACCGGAGCTGGAGGGATCGTAGAGGCCGAAGTAGTCTTTCTTGAGGTTGTCGCCCTGGACGTCCTCGATCCGCTCGGAGTCGTAGCGGTAGCGGTGGATGGCGCCGTCGGAGGTGGAGAAGTAGACGGAGCCGGTATTGGGATCGACGGCGAGGGAGCGGCAGACGGTGCGGAAGGCAGGGCCGACGCCGTTTTCGCCTTCGCCGGAGACGGCGCCGAGGTCTTTCAGGCCGCGGCTATTGAGGTCGTAGCGGATGAGGCGGCCGGTGGGCCAGGTGATGCCATAGAGGCGGCCGCGGCGGGTGTCCATGTTGAAGGTGATGATGCCTTCGCCGCCGGGGGCGGTGGCGAGGTTTTCAAACTTGCCCGAGGCCATGTCGTAGGAGAGGAAGTGGCCGCCGGGGTAGGGCTTCATGCCGGCGGGCGGGACGCCGATTTTTTCCATGCCGTCGATGATGGAGTAGTAGCCGATGTGGGTGGCGAAGTAGAGCTTGCCGTTGGCTTCGACGAAATTGACGTGGCTCTTGCCCTGGACGATGGCCTTGGAGTCTTTCTCGCCGGCGGCTTCGTTGAGATCGCCCAAATGGCGGGTGGTGCCGGAGTAGGGATCGTAGGCGTACATCTGAGCGGCGATGTCGGGCTTTTCGGAAGAGAGGACGTAGTAGATGCGTCCGTCGGAGCCGCGGCCGATGGCGTTGTAGGAGTCGTGGGATTCGGCGAAGCCGGCGTCGAAGATCTGGGCGGTGAGGCGCTGGGGCGCCTGCGGGGTGGAGGCCTGACGGCAGCCGGCGAGGGTGAAGAGAAGAGCGGAGAGGGCGAGATAACGCATAGCGGGGTACTCCTAGGATTTGGCGAGAGCGGCGGCGTTGCGCTTGATCTTCTGGATGGCGCCGGCGATCTGATCCATGTCGGACTTGGGCCCGAGCAGCATGTTCTGGGTGAACCAGACGGCCTGGGTGCAGAGCTTGTCGTTGGCAGGGCACTGGTTCTGTTCGGCCCACTGCTTCAGGCGCTGGGCGGAGAAGAGGCGTTGGAAGCCGCGGGAGGCGAGGGAGTCCTTGATGAACTGCTGGGTGTTGAGGGGGCGATAGCCGGAAGCGCCGGGGATGCCCTCAGCGGCAAGGGCTTTGAGGAACTGGTCCCGCGAGAGGCCCGAGAACGCCTCGGAGTTGTAGCGGAACATATAGAGGTGGAAGGCGTTGTTGGTGGTGCCTTCGTAGTGGATGGCGGGAGAAAGGCCGGGGATCTGCTTGAGGAGAGAGGTGAGGTAGGCGCCGTTTTCGGAGCGGGTTTTAGCCTGGGCCTGAAGGCGGGTCATCTGGGCGAGGAGGATGGCACCCTGCCATTCGGCGAGACGCAGGTTGGCGCCGGAGGAGGCATAGGAGAAGTTAGAGCCGATCATGCGGAGGCCGCTGCCGTTGTTGTGGAAGGCGTAGGCGCGCTCGCGGAGATCCTCGTCCTGGAAGAGAATGGCGCCGCCTTCGCCGGAGTTGAGGTTCTTGGAGGCCTGGAAGGAGAAGCAGCCGGTGGCGCCGAGAGTGCCGACCTTGCGGCCGCGCCATTCGGCGAGGTGGGCCTGGCAGGCATCTTCGATGAGTGGGATTTTGTGTTTGGCGGCGGTGGCGAGCAGGCTGTCGAGCTGGCAGACGTTGCCGCCGAGGTGGACGGGCATGATGGCGCGGGTGTTGGGGGTGATGGCACGCTCGACTAGGCGGTGGTCGATCTGGAAGGATTCGGGATCGGTATCGACGAAGACGGGGAGAGCGTGCTGGCGGAGGACGACGTTGACGGTGGCGATGAAGGTGTAGGGCGGGACGATGACTTCGTCGCCCGGCTCCACGCCGAGGACGTTGAGGGAGATGAAGAGCGCGGCGGTGCCGTTGGCGGTGGCGAGGGCCTGGCGGGCGCCGGTGAGCTGGGCGTAGGCCTCTTCGAAGCGCTTGACGTTCTGGCCGCTGCCACGGAACCACTTGCCGCTGTGGAGAGTGTCGAGGAGGGCGCGCTCTTCGCGCGCGTCGGCGACAGGCCAATCGGGGAAGGGCGTGGTGCGCGTCTTGGGTCCTCCGAGGAGGGCGGGCTTGGGATTGGCAACGGCTTGGGCGGCGGCGCAGGCGGGGGCTGCGGCGGCGAGGAATGTGCGGCGGGAAGGAGTGAGTTTCATTGCGGTTTCACAGGTTCGAGGACAGGAAACGAAGTAATGCGGAGCCGAGCGGCCCCGTAAGGTATGAGTGTAATGGACTCTTCAGGGTACTTGCCGGTCTGTTCCTGGCGGCCGGGGATGGTGACGGGACTGGCCGGGGGCGGAGCGGCGCTGTCGTTGACGAGCATCCATTGGGGTAGGCGCCGGGCCTTGGCTTTGAGGACGACGGGCGAGGTGGTGGTTGTGAAGGGCTGCGAGCTGAGCGGAGACTCGGAGAGTTCAAAGGACGCGGCGGGATTGGCGGCGTCGAGGCGCAGGGCGTAGTTCCAGGGCGAGACGGGGAAGACCTCCCAATCAGAGACTGGGCCGGTTTGACGGAGCTGACGCCAGTTCTCTTCGACGCGGAGGGCGAAGACGAGCGGACCGCGTTCGATGGAGACGGATTGATTGAAGCCCTGGACGGGGGTGATGGGCATGGGGAAGGAGAGCAGGAGGCGGTCGCCGTTGCGCCACTGCCGGTCGATGCGGCCATAGGCGCCGGGCTTGGGGGCGGGCAGCGGCTGGCCGTTGACGGAGAGGGCGGCGCCGGCGGCCCAGGCGGGGACGCGGAAGTGGATGGGAAAGGCGACCGGCTCTGAGGGTTTGAAGACGAGTTGGACGGTGTTGCGGAAAGGATATTCGGTTTGTTCTTCGATGACTACCGGAGTCTTGCGGACGGTGGTGCGGACGGTGGAAGGGGCGTAGGCGCCGATGGCTAGGCCATCGTCTGGAGAGGCCATCCAGAGCGAAGCGACGAACTTGGGCCAGCCCTGGTGGAGGTTGGCGGTGCAGCAGCCGAAGTTGGGCTGAAGACCGAAGAGATTGGATTCGGGGCCGTTGGTTTCCCAGTCCCGGCGGGAGTAAGAGCAGAGGACCTGGTTGGGCTGCTGATCGTATTGATGGCCCCACTGGTCGGGTGTTTGAGAAGCAGGCAGGGCGTTGTAGGCGATCTTTTCGAGGCGATCGGCAAGGGCGGGATCGCCGAGCGCGGCGAGGGCGAGTTCGAGGGAGAACATCTCTTCGACGACGGCGCAGGTTTCGATGCCCTGAACGGGGCTGCGGCCGGCGTAGTGCTCGTCGGCGGAGAACATGCCGTTGGGGAGGCCGTGGTGGCGATCGAGGGTATCGAGCATTTTGGCGGTGGCGGCTTTGTCGGCGGGGTCTTTGGAGAGGAGATACCAGAGGGCGGAGGTCTTGACGCCCATGGCGTTGTTGACGCCGTGGGTCTGGAGGCCGGTCTGGGCGCGGGGGACTTTATTGGGGTAAGCGAAGTTTTCGAAGTGGCCACGCCAGTCGAAGCCCTGGGCTTTGAGGCGGCGGGCGAAGTCGAGGAGGGCGGGATCGCCGTTGCGGTTGTAGAGCCAGAGGAGGGTGGCGAACTGGTCCTGCCAGCGATAGATGGCCCACTGGTGGAGGGGGCGTTCATTCATGAGAGCGGCGTGGTGGGCGAAGTACTTTTCGAGGAAAGGGATGACGCGGGGATCGCCGGTGGCCTCCTGATACTGGGTGAGCACCTTGAGCATGATCATGTTTGGCCACCAGTCCTTGTTGGAGGGCGGGCCGATGGCGCCGTCGGGGCGCTGATGCGTGAGAGCCCATTCGACCCAGGGCTTGACCTTGGCAATGAGGCGGGGATCGTCGAGGGTGTAGGCAAGGGGGAGGAGGCCGTCGAGGTAGTAGGGTCCGCGCTCCCAGCCTTCGCCGGTGCCACCGAGCCAGGCGGAGTTGGGGCCGACGTCGGGCCAGATTTCGTCGAGGTGGCCGGTGATGGCGCTGGCCTGGATTTTGAGCTGATCGAGGAGCCAGCCGGCGGGTTTCACGGAGGATAGGGGGAGGGGATAGAAGGCGGACGGAGCGAGCGGGGCGCGGTTTTTTGGGGGCTGCGCGGAGAGGGCAAGAGCGGCGGCCAGCAGCAGGAGGAAGACGCGTGACATGGAGGTAGTTTCCGACCCCCATGGTATCCTGAAATTTCACCCCAGCAGTCTCTGGAAACACCCTTGAAAATCGGATTTGTCAGCCTCGGTTGCCCGAAGAACCTTGTCGATACGGAAGTGATGATGGGCCAACTGGCCGCGCGCGGGCATGCCTTGACGGCCTCGCCGGAGGAGGCCGACGCCATTGTCGTGAACACGTGCTCGTTCATCGACCCCGCCAAGCAGGAGTCAGTCGATACGATTCTGGAGATGGCGGAGTTCAAGAAGACGGGGCGCGCCAAGCGGCTGATTGTGGCCGGGTGCCTGGTGGAGCGGTACCGGGATGAGATCAGGAAGACGATTCCGGATGTGGACGCGGTGCTGGGGACGAACGAGCTGGATTCGATTGTGGACCTCTGCGAGACGGGCGAGGCGCGGGCGAATCCGCTGGCTCCGTACCTGTATCACGACCTGACGCCGAGGGTACTGGCGACGCCGCGGCACTATGCGTATATCAAGATCAACGAAGGCTGCGACCACCCTTGCACGTTCTGCGTGATTCCGCAGTTTCGCGGGAGCTTCCGGAGCAGGAGGTTCGAGAGCGTGGTGGCGGAAGCCGCGCGGCTGTTCGAGCAGGGCGTGAGAGAAGTGAACCTGATCGGCCAGGATACGACGGCGTACGGGGACGATCTGGGAATGAAGGATGGGCTGGCGCAGCTGCTGGAGCGGCTGGGCCAGATTGAGACGCGGCACCAGAAGTGGGTGCGGTTCCTGTACTGCTATCCGAACCGGATTACGGGGAAGCTGCTGGACGTGATTGCGTCGAACGCGGACGTGGTGAAGTACATCGACATGCCTCTGCAGCACGCCTCGGCCGGCGTGTTGAAGAGAATGAAGCGCGGATCGTCGGGCGAGATTTTCCTGAAGACGCTGGCCAAGATCCGGAAGGCGGTGCCGGGGGTGGGAATCCGCACATCGATGATTGTGGGCTTCCCCGGCGAGACGGAGCGGGACTTCGAAGAGCTGTGCCAGTTTGTGGAAGAGGCGCAGTTCGACCGGCTGGGCGTGTTCAGCTATTCGGACGAAGAGACGGCGCCGAGCTACGGGCTGGACGGCAAGGTGGACAAGAAGACGATCTACAACCGGCGGCGGAGATTGATGTCGCTGCAGCGGAAGATCTCGCGGGCGGCGAACCGGAAGCTGGTGGGGCAGGAGCTGCCGGTGCTGGTGGAAGGGCCGTCGGCGGAAAACGAGCTGGTGTGGCAGGCGCGGCTGGCGACGCAGGCCCCGGACATCGACGGCGTGTGCTACATCGAGGATTATGGCGACGTGGAGCCGCGGGCCGGGCAGTTCCGGGTGATGAAGATTACGAAGGCGCACGATTACGATCTGGCGGGCGACCTGGTGGATGCGCCGGAGGAAGAGCGGCCGGCGGCGGTGAATCCGTTCCCGATCATCGCCTCTTCGGCGGGCCATGCGAGGCAGCACCAGTGATGAAATGTCCGATTTGCAAGAAGGAAGTGAAGCCGACGGACCCTGAGATGCCGTATTGCAGCGAGCGGTGCCGGCTGATCGATCTAGGGATGTGGTCGGCGGAGGAGTACCGGATTGCGGCGGCGGAACCGGCGCCGGGCGCGCGGCAGGAAGAAGAAGATGAACAAGGCGGATAAGCTGGCGCTGACGCTGGCGACATGGTTTGGCTGCGGACTGGCGCCGAAGGGTCCGGGCACGATGGGGGCGCTGGGCGGAATCGCGGTGGCGCTGGCGCTGCACCGGTTTGGCGGAATGCCGTGGTGGGGGTTGTGGATTCTGGTGCTGGCGGGAACGCCGGTAGGCATCTGGGCGGCGGACCGGACGGCGGTGGTGAAGGGATTGAAAGACCCGCAGATCGTGGTGATCGATGAGGTACTGGGGCAGTGGATTGCGCTGGCCGCGGCGGCGCCGGGCAACTGGCTGCAGATCGGGCTGGCGTTTGGGCTGTTCCGGTTGTTCGACATCTACAAGCCCTGGCCGGTACGGCAACTGGAAGGACTGAAGGGCGGCACGGGGATTATTGCGGACGACCTGATGGCCGGCGTGTACGGGGCGGCGGCGCTTGCGCTGTTTCGGGCCGTGGTGCAATGGTAAGTGAGAAGTGGGAATCGGATGACGTTGAAGAGTAAGAGCACTGAACGGCCCGTGATTGAGTCGATTTCGCCGGCGGCTGCGCTGCCGGGCGTCGACATTCAGATCAAGGGCAAGGGATTTCTGGCCGCACCGCGGCCGATGGTGTCGATTGGCGGGATGGCGGCGCCGCTGACCGTGGGCGCGGACCGCCTGGTGGTGGCACGAGTTCCGGATGGCGCCGAGCGCGGGGAAGTGATTGTGAGCAACGGCGAGGATGAGAGCGGCGCGGCCGAGGTGCTGCTGGGCGCGCTGGTGGCCGACAGCCTGCATCCGGTGGCGAGTCCGGTGGTGGACAAGAAGGGCAACATCTACACGACGTTTTCGGGGGCCCGGGGCCAGAAGACGCCGGTGGCTGTGTTCCAGATCGACCGGCACGGCGAAGTGACACCGTACCTGACGGACCTGATGAACGCGACGGGACTGGCGTTTTCGCCGCAGGGCGTGCTGCACATTTCTTCGCGGTTCGATGGGATCGTGTACGAAGCGGGCGAAGCGGGCACGATGAGCGTGTACGTAGAGGGGATGGGCGTGGCGACGGGAATCGCCTTCGACAAGTCGGGAGACCTGTTCGTGGGCGACCGGTCCGGCACGATCTTCAAGATCAGCCAGCAGCGGCAGATTTACGTTTTCGCGACGCTGGAGCCATCGATTTCTGCATATCACCTGGCGTTTGCGCCGTCGGGGGATCTCTATGTGACGGGGCCGACGACGTCGAGCTACGACGCGATCTACCGGGTGTCGCCGGAGGGCGAGGTGAGCGTGTTTTACCGCGGGCTGGGCCGGCCGCAAGGCATGGCGTTCGACGCGGCGGGCAATCTGTTTGTGGCGGGGAGTTATCAGGGGCGGAAGGGCGTGGTGCGGATCACGCCGGAATGCGAAGCGTCTCTGTATCTGTCGGGTCCGAACGTGGTGGGGCTTGCGATTGGACCGGGCGGCGACTTATTGGTGACGACGACGAACGCCCTGTACCGAGTGCGCGCTGGTTTGAAATTCTGGTCGAACAATTAGAGAGCCATGAACGCTGAGATTATTGCCGTTGGCAGCGAAATGCTGACGCCGCAGAGAGTGGACACGAACTCGCTGTGGCTGACCGAGAAACTGAACGATTTGGGCGTCGAGGTGACGCAGAAGACGATCATCGGCGACGACCGGGGCCGGCTGGCGGCGGCGGTGGGCGCGGCGCTGGACCGCGTGCCGCTGCTGATCATCACGGGCGGGCTGGGTCCGACGGAAGACGACCTGACGAGGGAAGCGGTGGCGCAGGCGCTGCGGCGGCGGCTGCTGTTTTCGCAGGAGATCTGCGACTGGATAGAAGCGCGGTTCAAGCGCCTGGGCCGGCAGATGTCGCCGAACAACCGCAAGCAGGCGTTCCTGATTGAAGGCGCGGAGAAGCTGGCAAATCCGAACGGGACTGCGCCGGGTCAGTGGCTGGACCTGCCGGGCGGGATGGTGCTGATCCTGCCGGGACCTCCGGGCGAGATGAAGCCGATGTTCGAAAGCCTGTGCCTGCCGCTGTTGAAGGAGCGGCTGCCGCAGTCGCGTATCCGGACGCGGTTCTATCGCGTCTCCGGGATGGGCGAGAGCAATCTGGACGCCTTGATCGCTCCGATCTACAAGCCGTATGGGAATCCTGTGACGACGATTCTGGCGGCTGAGGGGGACGTGCAGATCCACCTGCGGGCGCAGTGCGACACGGATGAAGAGGCGGAAGCGCTGGCCGAGGAGCTGGGCTCAAAGATTCTGGCGGCGTTGGGGGACCGGGTGTATTCGGTGGACGGCTCGCCGCTGGAAGCGGTGGTGGGCGCACTGCTGAAGGCGAAGGGGGCGACGGTGGCCGTGGCGGAGAGCGCGACGGCGGGGATGCTGGGCGCGAGGATCACGCAGACGCCTGGGTCGTCGGAGTGGTTTCTGGGCGGCTTCCAGGTGTACGGCGCGGCGATGAAGTCGAAGCTGCTGGGGGTGGATGAGAAGGTGGCGCAGGAGGATGGCGTGGTGAGCGAAGCGATGGCGGCGGCCATGGCTTACAAGGTGCGGGAGAGAAGCGGAGCGACGTACGCGCTGTCGATCACGGGGGAGGCCGGGCCGGAGTCTTCGAGCGAGGGAGTGGAGCCGGGGACGGTGTGGATTGGGGTGGCCGGACCGGAGAAGGTGGAAGCGAAGGTGTTCAAGTTCCCGAACGGGCGGGAGCGGGTGCGAAAGTTCGCGGTGCAGACGGCTTTGAATCTTCTGCGCCTGGAGCTGCTGTAAGTCATAATCGGGGCATGCTGCTCCGGAGAGAGTTTCTGGCCGCCCCAGCCGCGGCGATGGCGCAAAGTCCGCGCAAGGTGAAAGTGGCGTTTCTGGGGGCGAGCCATGCGCACGGCGTGGCGAAGCTGGAGATGGTGAAGAACTCGCCGGACTACGAACTGGCGGGCGTGTGGGAAGAGGACGCGGCGGCGCGGGCGCGGCTGGGGCGCCTGGGCGAATTGCGGTGGAGGACGAAGGCGGAGATTCTGGGTGACCGGTCAGTGGAGGCGGTGTTTCTGGAGGGACCGGTGGTGAGCCACGGTCCGCTGGCAATCGAGGCGCTGGAGGCGGGCAAGCACTGCCACATCGAGAAGCCGGCGGCGGACACGGTGGCGCAGATGAAGCAGATCGTCACGCTGGCAAAGGCGCGGCGGCGCGTAATCCAGGCCGGGTACATGTGGCGGTACAACCCGGCGGTGACAAAGGCCCTGGAGGCGGTGAAGAAGGGATGGCTGGGCGAGGTGTTTTCCGTGCACGTGCGGATCAACACCAACAACGGGCCCGGGGAGCGGGTGGAGCTGGGCAAGTTCGCCGGCGGGCAGATGTTCGAGATGGGGGCGCACGGGGTGGATATCGTGGTGCGGATGCTGGGGACGCCGCGGCGGATTACGCCGTTCCTGCGGCACGACGGGGCGTTTCAGGATTCATTCCAGGACAATACGGCGGCGGTGCTGGAGTATCCGAAGGCGATGGCGGTGATCGTGACGAGCGCCCTGCATCCGAACGGGGCGGCGCACCGGGTGTTAGAGATTTTCGGGACCAATGGGAGCGCGGTAGTGCAGCCGA
>JACQZS010000191.1 GCA_016213725.1 Acidobacteriota bacterium
GGGATAGGTGGGGCAGCACCTCAGCGAGGGGCAGATGGAATGCGGAGGCGATGTGGGCGGCGCGTTGCTCCAGCGAAGGGTGGCTGAAGAGCTGGGCGTCCCAGCCGGACCAGCTTGTGGGAAGGAGGTTGAGCGAGGTGATGCGGGCGAGGGCGCGGATGAGAATGGCGGGTTCCGGGATGAGGCTGGCAGCCAGGCGGTCCGCCTTGCGCTCAAAGTAGCGGGAAATGGCACCTGCGAGACAGATCCCCGGGAGAAGGGCGAAGAAGTGCGCGTAACGCTGAAGCGGAGGCCACGGAACGGCGCTGAACAAAGCGATGAAGAGGAACAGCGGGACGAGCACGGCGGGCAGAATGAGGAGGTGGTGGTGGTGCCGGAGATGGGCGAGTTCGTGAGCCGCGATGGCGTCTAGCTCGGCTTTCGGGAGGTTCTCCACCAGCGTGGCGGAGATGCAGATGGCGTTGCCGCTGGCTGCGAACGCAGTGGCAAAGGGGCGGCGGGAGGAGCGCAGCAGGCGCAGCGAGGCGGGACGGATGGAAGCGGCGCGGGCGATGGCGAGGATGCGATCCCGCAGATCGCCGCCTGGGATGGGCTCGAAGGTGACGCCCATGGATTTCCAGTGGGCCTGCTGCGAGATGAGATAGCAGAGGCCGGCGGCGCCGGACAGAACTGCGGCGAGGCGGAACTGGGAAACTGCGGCGAACACCAGGCCGGTAACGAGGAAGCATAGAGCGACCGGTCCGCTGAGGGCGCCCCAGAACCACGTGGCGAAGACATTGCGGAAGCGCAGGCCGGGTTCCACGGCCCGGCGAATGAGACCAGCGGCGCCGAGCTGGTAAGCCAGCAACGCCAGCAAAGGCGGCGCCAGCACCAGGGTGGCGGCGAGGAAGATGAAACTGGTTTCGCTCCAATCCGAACTCAGCCAGTTCTCATTCGAATGATGGAGGACAGCAATCCACGTGAGAATTGCGGCGGGGAACGCAAGGTTAGCCCAGCGCATGTGGATGAACCAGTAGCGGCGCAACTGTTGCGGAGAGCGGTCCGCGCGGCGCGAGAGCCACAGGCCAAACGAATAAAACAAGACCAAGAGGGCGACGAACCAGAGAAATTCAGAGATTTCCGGCGTGGCATTCCGCATTACTTGCGCCGAGCATATCAGAGCAATTCGGGTCTGTGTGGAGATGAGCGGGCGCGCAGGGAGAGTGAGGCTGCAGAGCGGACAGCAGGGGCATGGAGCGGCGGATAGAATGAAGACAGAATCGCCATGACTAACTTCGAATACAGGAATCCGACCAAGATTTTGTTTGGGAAGGGCCAGATCGCCTCGATTGCGAAGGAGATTGCGCCGGGGACGAAGGTGATGGTGACGTACGGCGGCGGGTCGATCAAATCGAACGGCGTGTACGAGCAGACGATGGCGGCGCTGTCGGGCTGCACGGTGGTGGAGTTTGGCGGGATTGAGCCGAACCCGGAATACGAGACGCTGATGAAGGCGGTGCGGCTGGGGCGGGCGGAGAAAGTGGAGCTGTTGCTGGCGGTGGGCGGCGGATCTGTGCTGGACGGCACGAAGTTCATCGCGGCGGCGATTCCGTTTGAGGGCGAAGAGTGGGACATTGTGCGGAAGGGCGCGCCGCTGGAGCGTTCGATGCCGATCGGCTCGATTCTGACGCTGCCGGCGACGGGGTCGGAGTCCAATGCATTCGCGGTGATCAGCCGGCGGGAGACGAGCGAGAAGCTGGCGTTCGCTTCGGACCACAGCTATCCGCAGTTTGCGGTGCTGGATCCGGAGACGACGTTCTCGCTGCCGCCGCGCCAGGTGGCCAACGGCGTGGTGGACGCGTTCGTGCACACCATGGAGCAGTACATGACCTTCCCGGCGAAAGCGGAGCTGAACGACCGTTTCGCGGAGGGGATCTTGCAGACGCTGCTGGAGGTGGGCCCGCGGACGCTGGCGAACCCCGAGGAGTACGACGCGCGGGCGACGTTCGTGTGGTCTGCCACGCTGGCGCTGAACGGGTTGATCGGCTGCGGCGTGCCGCAGGATTGGGCGACGCACATGATCGGGCACGAGCTGACGGCGCTGTATGGCATCGACCACGCGCGGACGCTGGCCGCAGTGGCGCCGCACCTGTGGCGCGTGTGCCAGGAGGGCAAGGCGGCGAAGCTGCTGCAGTATGCCGAGCGCGTGTGGGGGATCAAAGACGGCTCGGCGGCGGAGCGCATGGAGGCGGGCATCCGGAAGACGGAAGAGTTCTTCGAAGCGATGGGCCTGCCGACGAAGCTTTCGAAGTACGAAAACGTGCAGGCCGGGACGGCGCAGGAAGTGGCGGCGCGGCTGGAAGGGCGCGGCTTCAAAAAGCTGGGCGAGCGCGGAGAGGTGACGCCGGCGCTGGTGGAGCAGATTCTGGCGCGCAGCCTGGCGGCGTAGCGGCTACTTGAGGCGCTGGAGGACCAGGGCCTTGAGCGCTTCGCCGGCCTCCGCGGTGAACGGCGTGACGGTGGTTTCGTAGCCGCCCGCGGGGAAGGCTTCCCTGGTGGGCAGATAACCGAGCCAGCCGTTGGTGTAGCCGATGTAGAAGGTGTTCTTCGCCGGCGACGCACGGCGGATATCCATGGCGATTTCGCAGAAGAGTTCCAGCGGCGCGGACCAGAGGGCGGTGTCCGCATTGAGGCGCAGGAAGCGCACGGGCAGGCGCACTTCGGAGCGCGTGTTGAGAAAGGCGGCGAGTTCCTGGGGCCACGGCAGGCCGGGCTTCAGCGGGGTTTCGAGAGTGGCTTCGGCGGCCTGGATCCGGATGGGAAGCAAGGCGGGCGCGAGGGCGGGGAGGGCCTGGAGGATGCGGTCGCCGAGCAGGACGTTGAACTCGGTGACGCGGACCTTGGTGAAGTCGTCGTAGACGGAGTAGATGGGGGCGATATCGCCGGTGGCGCCGTTGAGGAAGAGCATGGGCGCGCCGAGTTTCTGTTCGACGTAGGAAGCGACGATGCCCGGGGCATCGCCGCTGATGAGCAGATTGCGGCCGCCGAGGACGGTGCCGTGCATGGCGTAGTTGGCGAGCAGGGCGATGGGGGCGCCGTCGGGGCGGTCGAGGCGGAGGAGGCCGACCTGGCGATCGACGGGGCCGTCGGGGTTGAGGCCGAGGCGGATGCGGCCATCGACGTCGCGGGCGCGGCGGTTGATGTTGGCGCTGGCGGTGGTCGTGCCGACGCTGAGGCGGGCGGGGGCGAGTTTCGAGCGGGCTTCGAGAATGCCGGCGATGAGCTTTTGCTTGACGTCGCGGGCGTAGTCCCAATCCGGCTCGTGATCGTAGCGGCCGGCCAGGAAGGCCTTGGCAAGGCCGGGCGGGCCGAGTTCGGGCGCGGAGTGGGTGTGAGTGACGGACCACCAGAGTTGCAGGCGGTCGATGCCGGTTTGCTGCCGCAGTTCGCTGGAGAACTCCTCATAGAACGTGGGGGAGAAGAGACAGACGTCGGTGGAGACGAGGAAGAACTGCGTGCGGCCGTCGTCGAGGGCGACGATCTTGTGAAAGAGACGATCGTGCACGCCGGTGGACTGGCGGGCGTTATAGCCGAGGAGCCATTGGGGCTTGTCCGGGGTGATGTCGACCTTCACCGCGGCGGCCCGGAATTGGGCGTGCGCAGCGCAGGGGAGGAGGATGGCGAGGAGCGCGCGGGCAAGCATGGCGGCGCCTCAGGCTTTGAGTGCGGCGGGGTAGGCCTTGCGGACGGCGGCGACGATATCGTCGGTGTCCTGGCGGGTGTACTTGGGTCCGACGGGGACGCCGGCGAAACGGGAGAGCACGTCGCTGGTACGCGGGCAGGAGGCGGCGCCGTACTGGATGGCGCGGCCGCGCGGGGAGGTCCAGGTGGGCCAGGCGGGATGGGTGGCGACCTTGTTCTCGATGTAGGACTGGATGGGGAGGACGACGGAGCCGCCGGGGGGAGTGGCGGGGACGTTCTCAGCGCGCATGAGATCGAGGAAGCGATCGCGCTGGGCCTTGGATTCGAAGCGGATGAAGACGGGGGAGGCCAGATCGCCGGCGGAATCGGGACGAGTGCGGAAGCGCAGGCCCGAGATCTTGCTGAGGGCTTCGTAGACCCGGGCGGAGTTAGCGCGGACGCTGGCGATGATGGCATCCAGCTTGCGGAGTTGGACGAGCATGACGCCGCCGGAGAACTCGTTCATGCGGAAGTTGGTGCCGACGAAGGGGGCGAGTTTGGTGGCGCCCAGCGTTTCACTGTGCGGCGGGCGGATGCTGCCGACATCGTGGAAGCGGACGGCGCGTTCGAAGATTTCAGGATCGGAGGAGACGACGGTGCCGCCTTCGCCGGAGGTGATGGTTTTGGACTCCTGGTGGCTGTAGGTGCCGATGTCGCCCATGGAGCCGAGGCGGCGGCCTTTGTAGGAGGCGCCGACGGCCTGGGAGCAGTCTTCAATGACGCGGAGCTTGTGCTTGCGGGCGATGGCGAAGATGGGATCGAGGTGGGCGGGACTGCCCTGGAGGTGGACGGCGATGATGGCTTTGGTATTGGGGGTGATGCGGTGTTCGATGTCGGAGGGATCGAGGTTGAAGGTCTCGTCGATTTCGGCGAAGACGGGGAGGGCGCCGGCGCGGACGATGGCGGTGCAGTCTGAGTGCCAGGTCCAGGCAGGGAGGATGACTTCGTCGCCGGGCCCGATCTGGAGGGCGGCCATGGCGCATTCGAGCGCGGCGGTGCCGGAAGAGACGGCGAGGGCGTAGCGGGCGCCGATCTTGGCGGCGAACTCCTTCTCATAGGTGGCGACCTTGAGGGCCGCGATGCCGCGGCGGCTGGAGAAGCGGAAGGGGAGCCCGGTGTCGACGACTTCATCGACCTGGGCCTTCTCGGCGGCATCGTAGTAGAGAGGGCCCCAGTGTTCGCTGCGCAAGGGCTTGTCGCGGACGGGGGCGGGCTGCTGGGCTTGCGTGGTTGCGGCGGTGGCCGCGGCGGTGGCGGCGACGAACTTTCTGCGATCCATGTCGATCTCCTGGCTCGTGGGAGCGTCACTATTATTTCGCCGGGGTTGCGGAAAGGCAAAGCGTTTTTGCGACGGGGCAGGCGGGCGGCGAACGGAGGGAGAGCGGCCCCGCTGCGGAGGCAACATCAAGAGGCCGGCGGCCAGGGGCAGGTTTGCCCGCCGCCCCGGTCTCCGAACGTCTCCGGCGCCGCGGCCGGAAGGGCCGGGACTCATCTCAGTGATGGTTAAAGGAGGAATCGTCTTCGGCCGGCAGGCGGTCATCCTGAATCAGCAAGGCGCAGACCGGGATGAAGACGTTGGCCAGATAGGCATAGTGCAGCGGATGCGACACGATGCCCTGGTCAATCAGCCAGCCGAGCATTCCCACGTTTTCGTACCACGTTTTGATGGCGACCTCGTCGCCGCGCATTGGAATGTGCGGCAAGTTCACGGTACAAACCGCACAGGTGCCCGTTTCAGCGCCATCCTGAACCGAGATGAGCCGGAGGCAATGCCTTCCATTCCGCAAATACCTCGAGAAGGAGAGCACGACTTCCTGGTGCCCGTAGCACCTGACCCGCTGATGCGTCGCCGTGCAATGTACCGGCATCGTTCACCTCCCCACCCCGAAGCTCCCTCTATCGGACATTGTAGTCCGAAATTCAGAGAGTGAACAGTCATTTCGCAGCGCGGCCGTTTGATGAGGCGAGAAAAGAGAGCAGCGGGGCGCCGCGCAGGCGGACAGGTGGTAGATTGACTTGTCATGGACGGATTGAAGCGAAGGGAAGCGCTCGTTGGCATGCTGGGCGCGGCGTGGGTTGCGCCGGACGGAATTCCGATCATCGACTGCCACATCCACCTTTTCGACCAGACGCGGCCGCAGGGGGCGCCGTACTCGGGAGGGGGCCGCAACAAAGAGGCGGCGCTGCCGGCGCGCTACAAGAAACTTGCCCAGCCGCTGGGGATTGTGGGGGCGATCGAGGTAGAGGCGAGCCCCTGGATTGAAGACAACCTGTGGGTGCTGGAGGTGCTGGCGCCGGAGCCGATGATGCTGGGAACCATCGGCAATCTGCAGCCGGAGAAGCCGGAGTTCGGCGAGTATCTGGAGCGCTACCACCGGAACAAACTGTTCCTGGGAATCCGCTACGGGAACCTGTGGGGCTACAGCCTGGTGCAGCAGGTGAAGAACCCCGTGTTCGTGGAGGGTTTGAAGCTGCTGGCGCAGGCGGGGTTGGTGATGGACACGGCGAATCCGCGGGCCGATCTGCTGGAGGCGGTGCTGCGGGTGAGCGACGTGGCGCCGGGTTTGCGGATGGTGGTGGATCATCTGCCGGGGATGCTGTTCCGCGAGGGGACGGGAGCCGAAA
>JACQZS010000192.1 GCA_016213725.1 Acidobacteriota bacterium
GATCGAGCAGGTACACCGGAAAGCTGCGGCGCAGAAAGATGTTCTGGAATCCTTCGCGGCCGTCCGGTGTCGTCTCCCAGGTCTTGGAGAATTGCCCAAAGCCATGCAGGAAAACGAGCGGGAATTTTCGCGCGTTTGCCGGAATCTGGTAGAAGACGTAGGCGTGGTCACCGTGCAGCGTCTGGCCGTCGGGCGTGGGCTGCTTGGGATTGAACGTGCCTGGATTCGCCACCACCTTGCCGCCTACGGCGAAACTGCCTTGTTCCAGGATCGTCAGCGGTTCCGGCTTGCCGCTCCGCGCGGCTTGCGCGCCGGCTGACGCGGCCAGCGCGGTTGCGGCCAAACACAGCGTGACGAATTGAATCTCCATGATTCCTCCTGTTTGCGCCCGGCGCACTCTCATTTCTGCCCGAACACTTCCCTGGCGACGCCGATGGCCGTCACCGCGTTGGGCCAGCCGGCGTAGAACGCCAGGTGAGTGATGGTCTCGATCAGCTCCTCCTGCGTCACGCCGTTCTGACGCGCGATGCGCAGATGCGACCGCAGCTGCTCCGGACGGTTCAACGCAATCAATGCCGCCACCGTAGCCAGGCTGCGGTCGCGCTTCGACAACTCGGGGCGTTCCCACACGTCGCCGTAAAGCACATCGTCCGTGAGTTGTGCCAGCTTGGGGGCGATGCTTCCGATCGCCCCTTGTGACGGCCGGGGGCGCGGGGCGGCCGCGGCGTTCGCTTCCTGGCCGCGGAGTGGCGAGGTGTACTGCGCATCGCTCACCAGTTCCAGCCACTCGACGCTCCTGCCGTCCAGTTGCTCTGTGATCGCAATGTGCGTCATTGAGCTGTTCGGTGCGGCCCCGTGCCAGTGCTTCTGGTCCGGCGGAATCCAGACCACGTCTCCCTGCCGGATCTCCTCCGCCGCGTCGCCCCATCGTTGCACCCGGCCCACGCCCGCGGTCACGATCAGAGTCTGTCCCAACGGGTGCCTGTGCCACGCCGTCCGGGCTCCCGCCGGGAACATCACCCTGGCCCCGGAGCTGCGCGCCGGAGCGCTCGCCGCGAACGAAGTATCCACCCGCGCCAGGCCGGTGAAGTGTTCAGCCGGCGCCGGCCGGGCAGCTTGCGATCCTCCGCGCGTGATTCGAAGCACCTCCTGCCCGGCGCTGGCGCCGGCCCCGGTCGGAGCGGCAGGCGGCACCTCCTGCGCGGAGGAGTGCGGCAGGATCGCAGCCAGCAGACACAGAGAGCGAAGTGACCTTGACATGAGTGGAACTCCAGTTCTTTCCCTTTCCTACGGATGTGATCCGCAGGAAGCACTCGCGCTGCAGCACTCCCGCTTTCGCGGCATGTGATGCCGGATTACGCGAACAGTTCTTGCGCGCGCATCATTCGCCTGGGGACGTTCACCCCGTTCGGGCATACCACGGAACACGTTTCGCATTCGCCGCAGCGGATCGAGCGTGCCTGCTCCGGCAGCTCCGCGAAATGCTCACGGCCCAGCGCAAACTGGCCGTAGAAATCGGCGTAGGAGAGGAAGCGGATCGTATCGGGAATCGCCGCGCCCTTCGGGCACTGCCCCGTGCACCGGTAGCACATGCGGCAGTAGAGCGGGCGCACGCTCTCATTGATGCCCGCCAGCAACTTTTCGTCCTGCGCCACGAACGGCTCCGACATTGCGCGCAGGTTCTCTTCCAACTGCTCGTTGTCGGTCATGCTCGGAACGGTAGTGGCGAACCGTTTGTTCCGCAGCACCCATTTCAACGCCGCCAGCGGGCCGCCCGGCCGCTTGGCATGTTCGCCCGACGACTTGAATCCAAAGGCCCGGCTCGCCGGTGCCATCACCTTCATTGCCACCAATCCGATGCCGGCCTGGTCGAATCGTTCGAACGCTGAGTCGTTCGCGGCGCCAATGGCGAAGTTGTAAGTGCTCAGCACCACTTCGATCTTGCCCACCTGCAAAACCCGATCGGCAATCGCGTTGGGATTGTGCGTGCTCACGCCGATGTGGCGGATCTTGCCCTGCTTCTTTGCCTCTTCCCAAACCGGAATCAACTCGTCGGAGATCGCCGCCGGGTCGTCCCGGAAATGCATGTACCAGATGTCGAGGTAATCCGTACCCAGTTCCTTCAGGCTCGTGTCGAGGTGCGCTTTCGCCTCGGCGGCGGTCCGGGCAGTCGACTTGCTCGAGAGAACCACCTTTTCGCGCCGCCCCTTCAGCGCGCTGCCCACCATGCGCTCGTTGTTCCCCCGTGAATAAACGCGCGCCGTGTCGAAATAGGTGATGCCCAGATCGACGGCCTTGGCCACCACGCTCTCATCGGACGTAACCATGCACCCGAAGCCGACGGAAGTCACCTTCAGGCCGGTCTTGCCGAGCGTCCTGAACGTCCGCGCCCCGCTTGCCGGCTGCGCGGCCGCCGGCGCCGCCGGAGCCTGATGCGTGGCGAGCGCAGCGGCCGGCAGCGTCAGCCCGGCCGCCAGGAAATCTCTTCGGGAATCTTGGAACTTCATACCGGGTACTCCTGTCTCGCAAAGACCATGCCGAGCGGCCGGTCC
>JACQZS010000194.1 GCA_016213725.1 Acidobacteriota bacterium
GCGAGGAAGATGTTGAACATGCCGGTCTGCGCGTAGCGCGTGCAGATCTCGACCACCTTTTTCGAATCCTCCACCGACGCCTTCTCCACGCCCTCCAGCTTGATGTTGGACTTGATGAACTCCACGGCGCGGTAGGCGCCGGTGGCGACCGCCTGGCAGGCCGCTCCCGAGAACCAGAAGATGATCGCGCCGCCGGTGATGATGCCGAGCAGGAAGAGGGGGTTGATGATGGACAGCCCCCGGTAGACCTGGTCCACGCCGAACTTGCCGTTGAGCAGCTGGATGATGGAGAAGATCAGGGTGGTGGCGCCGACGACGGCGGTGCCGATGAGCACCGGTTTGGCGGTGGCCTTGAACGTGTTGCCCGCGCCGTCGTTCTCTTCCAGGTGCATCTTCGCGTCTTCGAAATTGGGCTTGAAGCCGAAGTCCTTCTGGATTTCCTGTTCGATGCCGGGAATGTTTTCGATGGTGGAGAGTTCATAGACGGACTGGGCGTTGTCGGTCACCGGGCCGTAGGAATCCACGGCGATGGTGACCGGGCCCATGCCGAGGAACCCGAAGGCCACCAGGCCGAAAGAGAAGATGGCCGGGGCGGCCATCAAGGACTCCAGGCCGAAGGTGGAGACGAAGTACGCCGCGCCCATGAGGGCGACGATGGTGAGGCCCATCCAATAGGCGGAGAAGTAGCCCGCCACCAGGCCGGAAATGATATTGAGCGAGGCGCCGCCTTCCTTGGAGGCCGTGACGACCTCCCGGACATGGCCGGAGTTGGTGGAGGTGAAGACCTTGACCAGCTCAGGGATCAGGGCGCCGGCGAGGGTGCCGCAGCTGATGACGGTGGAGAGCTTCCACCACAGGCTGGTATCGCCCTTGAGGTCCGGAATCATCAGGTAGCTGACGACGTAGGTGAGGCCGATGGAGAGGATGGAAGTGAGCCACACCAGGGTGGTGAGGGGCGCTTCGTAGTTCATCCGGTCGGAGTCGCCGTACTTGCCCTTGGCGACGGCGTGGTTGATGAAATAGCTGACGCCGGAGGCGATGACCATCATGACGCGCATGACGAAGATCCAGACCAGGAGTTGAACCTGGATGAGCTGGTAGGTGGGGCCGGCGAACTTTTCGTTGATGGCCAGGAGGATGAAGCTGATGAGCGCGACGCCGGTGACGCCGTAGGTTTCGAAGCCGTCGGCGGAGGGCCCGACGGAGTCGCCCGCGTTGTCGCCGGTGCAGTCGGCGATGACGCCGGGGTTGCGGGCGTCGTCTTCCTTGATCTTGAAGACGATCTTCATGAGGTCGGCGCCGATGTCGGCGATCTTGGTGAAGATGCCGCCGGCGACGCGGAGGGCGGCGGCGCCGAGGGATTCACCGATGGCGAAGCCGATGAAGCAGGGGCCGGCGAGATCGCCCGGGATGAAGAGCAGGATGAAGAGCATGAGGAGCAGCTCGACGGAGATCAGCATCATGCCGATGCTCATACCGGCCTGCAGGGGAATGTCGTAGCAGGGGAACGGCTTGCCCTTGAGAGAGGCGAAGGAGGTGCGGGAGTTTGCGAAAGTGTTGACGCGGATGCCGAAAGCGGCGACGCCGAAGCTGCCGGCGATGCCGATGAGGGAGAACAGCAGGATGATGGCGACCTTGGCGGCCGGCATGCCCTGGAGGAACCCGAAGTAGAACAGAATCACAGCGCCGATGAAGCACTCGAGGATGAGCAGGAACTTGCCCTGGGTGAACAGGTAGGTCTTGCAAGTCTCGTAGATCAGCTCACTGACTTCGAGCATGGACTTGTGCACTGGCATGTTCTTCAGGCGGGTGAAGATCATGAGGCCGAAGAGGAGGCCGAGGGCGCTGACGACGAGGCCGCCCATGAGGAGGGTACGGCCGCCGATGCCGCCGAGGAACTGGGCCTGGTCGAGGTTCGGCAGAACCAGATTGGCTTCACCGCCGTGGTGCTCGGGTTGAGCGAAAACCGGCATGGAGCCGGCCGTCGCCAGGAAAGCCAGCAGCAACAGAGACAGAATGGCGCGCGTCCAACTGCCTCCGTGATTCAAAGACGCCTGCCGCTCAGAGGCGGGCAGAGCTTTGGTGGGCAACATCGATCGAAACCTCCCGGTCTGCGGATTTTCGGAGTTCCTGACACCTTGGGCCAGCGTGTCAAGGGGGATCAGACCTGTAAAGTAGTTAGAAAAGCGACCCAACATTCACTATATAAGACGTCGATATCGGAATCAACACGCGGGATGCATGATTCTGGACAGGCTTGTACTGAAATACCAATAGGGGCTGGCGCATGCTGCTCCGGAAGCGGTAGGCAGAGACGCGCGGAGAGGGGTCCATGGCCGGGGGAGCGTTCCTGCGCCCGGGGCCATCGCCCATTCGGGGCGTCGTGGCGCCCGGTGAAGGCGGGCAGGATCGGCCTGACGCCGGCCGAAACGGAGGCTCCAGCCGATGCGCCAGGCCTGTCACACGAGTCCAGCGCCGTGCAGGGGCGGCGCTAGTTTGGATTTCGCCTCAGGATATTGCCGATGAACTCGTCTATTTCACGGCGCGAGGTGGCGGGGTTGAGGAACACGGCCTTCTCACCCGGCAACCGGAAGCATCGCCCGGTTTCGTCGTACGACGTGTGTGCGATGAAGGAGACCCAGTTCGTATAGAGGCCCACCTTGCCGCGCTCGAGGAACACCTGCCGGTGAAATGCGCTGTTCGCAGACAGCCTTTCGATGTAGTTCCTGCCGGGCTGCCGGCGCTGCTCGGCGGCGAATTCAGCCTCCGCATCCCGGACTGCGGCGGGATCATAGAGGCGAAAGCCCACGCTGGGTCCGGCGTTCTCAGGAGCGATGACTTTGACGAAACCCAACTGGTCGAGGCGGTGGCGGAAATAGTCGGCGTTCTGGAGGCAATGCGCGAGCACAGTCTGGTAGCCTTCGATCCCGAGGAAGTTGAGCGCGGCATAGGCGGCAAAGACGCCTGCCGCGCCGCGGGAACACTCGATGGTGGATTGAAGGTGCGTATGCCCCTGCAACTCATCTTCGAAGTAGCAGAAGTTCTCGGGGTCGTTTTCGAGGTACTTCAAGTCCTTTCCATCCGCGAACATCACCAGGCTGGAAGTGTAGGGAGCGTAGCCCCATTTCTGGAAGTCAACGGTAAAGGAATCCGCATACCTGAGTTCGCGAAACAGCCGCACGTTTCTGCGTAACCCGGCCAGGGTGGCACCATTGATTTTCAGAGGGTTTCCGTCGAAGTCGTACTCCAGGAAAAAGAGCATCGTCCAGCCGATGGCGGAATCGACGTGGATGTGGGGCGGGGTATCGATGCCGTAGTGGCGGCAGAGCCTGTCCCTGAGGTCCCGCACAGCCTTCACGGGATCGACCGCGAAGGTGTCGGTGGTTCCCATGGTGAGCATGATGGCAGGCACCACACACCCGACATCGAAGCACGCTTTCAACTGGCGCTCCAGATCCTGGAGGTCGATGTTGTTGTTGGCGCTAATCTTGATGCGGATGGCCCGTTGACGGATATCCACACCAAGCAGGGAGAGGGTGGTGATGTTGGAGTAGTGGCCACCCTGAGAGTTGATGATGCGGTAGTCGTGCGCATGGCCCATGCCATGATGTTTCGCTTCGGGAAGCGATTTCCGGATGCCGGCAAGGTAGCCGTAGAGGTTGCAGAACGTCCCGCCCTGCGTGAAGAAGCCGGAGGCTCGATGGGGGTGGTAACCGGCGAGGTTCGCAATCTGCCTGACGACGAGTTTCTCGAGTTCGCTCGCCATGCCGGCGTACTCTTCGTAGACCAGATTGGCATTCGCAAGCGCCCCCATCATTGCGCCATAGATGGCCGGGTCGCAGGGCATGGTGATGACGTTTTCGGCCGAAGAAGGGTTTTCCCAGTCTTTGGACAGGGCAGCGGCGAACTTGAGGAGTTGGTTTGGGCGAGCGCCTGGCGGACTGCTCTCTAGGGGGACGTGCTCATCGGCCTTCATCTCCTCAAGCAAGATGCCGCCGTCCGGGTATTCGCCAATTCTCCGATGCGGCGCCAGATGCAGCGCACGGAAGGCCGAGATGTCTTTGAAGCCGGCGGCGGAAAAGCACGGCCAGAGGTTGGGATCGCGAAAGAAGTAGAGCCGCCGGACGCGCGCAAAGCGCTCTTCAAAGGCGGGATCGACCAAATGAGGTTGGTCCAGCTCGGTGGGGGTCATGCTGGTTCTCCAGTGCAAGCCAAGCGACTGCTGTCCCGATCACCGCTCGCGGCGGCTTGAGGCCGCGACGGCACCGGCCCGGATTTCCGGAAATTCGGCGGGCTGCGCCTCCAGGAGCTCACGAATCCAGCCGGCGACCTTCCGCCGGTATTGTTCGACGTACTTCGACTGGTCGACAGCATTCACGTTGTCGTGTTCATTGCCCTCAATCAACCTGAGTGGCCGGCCCTGCGGCACCGCCTCGCGCAAGGCTTCAAGTGACGTCCGGATGCTGGCCGCAGCGGGAGGATTGGATTGGGCCAGCATCCACTCCAGCGTGCGCAGGTAGCGCATGTCGTCAACGGCTTCCCTGAGCCCCTCCCAGGAAACAGAGCCCACCAGAGGGCCACCAGGGCGCCTCGGCGGCCAGACAACGCTGGCAGTCGAGTCCGGAGAGCCGTCCAGGTCGTTGTAAGGATCGCCGTAGTAGTAGTTGTAAGCCCAAAACCAGGAGGCTTCCGCCTTGAACTTCCACGGTTGCCATGCCTGAGTGTGCCGGATACCCGCCGCATCCCGGCTCGATACGCCGGAGTAGGCCCAGAAGGGTTTACCGGACTCGTCATCGAGTTTTCGGATGGCCCTGTAGTCCCCGTTGGCGACAAAGATGTCCACCATGTGCTGCACGGCTTTCGCCCATTCGATGCGGTTCATGGTGACGCCGTAGATTCTCACTTCGGGCCAGAATGACTTGATGAACTGGTAACGGTTTTCGTGCTCTTCCATCAGGCATTCCGTAGGCTCGTCGTAGATGAGGATTACAATTTCCGGCCAGGCTTGGGCCCGGGCGTGGTCACGGATGGCAAGAAGCAGTTGCTTCAGCAGCCGATTCAGTTCGGGATTGTGAATGTCGGAGAAATCCCTGAGGCGGTCGCAGCCTTTGTTGTTGGGTGGCGGGGCCTCCTTGGGCAGACTGAACAATTGAGAGAGGCGGTTCTCAAGGAAGCTTTTGGAATCGTTGCCCATGGACCAGACCAGCGGTCCGCGCAGGCCGGCAGCCTGGAATTCCCGAATCCACTGGTCGACGGTGGAGAAGTCGATCACGAGTTTGCCGTTCTGATTGGACAATCCGACTGAAACGGCGCCCCAAAAGAACTGGAGAGCATCGAAGCCGTGATCGTGAAGGTCGGCCAGATGCCGCGGGGTGATGTTGGTGTCCTTGCCGGAGCAGAAGGCGCCGAAGAAGAAAGGGTCTGCACGCCGCAAGCGGAACGGATAGACCTCCAGGTGAATAGGCAGAATGGCGCCGTCGAGTCCGAGACGCAGATCATAGGCGCCTGCCGGCGTCGCCTCATCGGTCCGAAAGACTACATAGTAGACGGACTCTTCTCCCGCCCTGAGGCTGACGGAGGGGCTTTGTTCCAGGAAGTAAGGCTGTGACGCCAGCCGCTTGTCGCCTCGGACGAGAACGCGGGAATGCTCCGTGATCCGGTAGAGCTGCACGGAGATACCTTTGGGCAGATTGGCGATTTCGAGTTTCGCACCGTCGAGAGCGCCGCCTGCGGTGATCAGAATCGCCAGGGGCTCGAATTCGCCCACGGCCATGGCAATGCTGGCCGGATGGATGACCTTCAGCGCTGCGATCGAGGAGGGCAGGTCCAGGTAGTCGACAGCCCGAAGCGCTGGCCCTGGACCATCCGCGAAGCCAAACGCGACTACCCTGGACGCCAGGATCAAGAGAACGGAACGGTACAGCATAGAACAACTCCAGTCTTATCGAAAGCGGAAAGCCCACACTCGGATCCGCTCACCGCTGGTACGGCTCTTCTCAAAATGGAGAAACACGTTCCTCACGGGGTCGTATTGCATCAGGTAATTCATGCCGAATAGCGGAGGTGAGGGGATATCCAGGCGCTGCCACTGTCTCTTGCCGCTGTGGTA